>CADEED010000035.1 GCA_902826225.1 uncultured Pseudomonadota bacterium
GGCGGCAATGACGTGCCTGTCGTGGCTGACGAACGTATCGGCGATCATCCTGAGAACTTCCGTCGAGCCACACCCCAGCACGATGTTCTCGGCGCCGATTCGATGCAGGCGCGCAAGTTCGGCGACCAGGTCGGGCTCGCGGTCATCGGCGTACCGTGCGGCGGACGATGGCGTGCGCGTCAGCGCAGCCAACGCCGCCGGCGCTGGCCCGTAGGCGCTTTCGTTGTAGTTGAGGTGGATCAGCGGCTCGTCAGGCGCGGTTACCGCCGGTACCGACGGATCCGCTGCGCCTTCCGCCGCAGCGCTGCGCGGCCCGAGCAGGCCCGCGCCGAGCCCCACTCCCAGTGCGGCGAATTGCCTGCGCGACAGCAGCGTGTCAGTCATGGCGGTTCCTTTCGATTGGCTTGGCCGCAGAGCAGCGGCACGGTGGCTGCGGGAAATTTATCTGTTGTCCGGCGTGGCGGCTACAATCGCCGCCGCCCTCATGACACCCCGTTCCGACGCTCCCGACGATTCCGCTCACCCGCGTCTGTCCAAGCGCATGGGCGAACTCGGCCTGTGCTCGCGCCGCGAGGCGGAGCGCTGGATCACGAGCGGCTGGGTGAAAGTGGACGGCGTCGTCGTCGACACGCTGGGCGTACGCGTGTCTCCGAACGCGCGCATCGACATCGATCCGGCCGCGCGCGAACACCAGAGCGGGCAGGTCACGATCCTGCTGCACAAGCCGGTGGGTTACGTCTCCGGCCAGGCCGAAGACGGTTACGAACCGGCGATCGTGCTGATCCGCCCGGAAAATCGCTGGGCATCCGATCCGTCACCGATTCAGTTCAAGCCAGCGCATCTGCGCTCGCTCGTACCCGCGGGCCGGCTGGACATCGACTCGACGGGTCTGCTGGTGCTCACGCAGGATGGGCGCGTCGCGAAGCGACTGATCGGCGAGAACTCCACGGTCGAGAAGGAGTATCTCGTGCGCGTCGAAGGCACGCTCACGCCCGACGGCATGAAACGCCTGCAGCACGGCCTCACCCTCGATGGCGTGAAGCTCAAGCCCGCCATCGTGTCTTGGCAGAACGAGCACCAGCTGCGCTTCGTGCTGCGCCAGGGTCGCAAGCGGCAGATCCGGCGCATGTGCGAACTCGTGGGGCTGTTCGTCACCGGGCTGAAGCGCGTCCGCAGCGGCAATGTGCCGCTGGGCGGACTTCCCGTTGGCAAGTGGCGCTACCTGCGACCGGAAGAAAATTTCTGAGAACTCGAGGGGATCACCCCGCTCCGAGAACGGGGCGCTCACCGCCCCGCGAGGCGCCACAACGAGGTGATCTCCGCCGCGCGCGCCAGGTGCAGTGGATCCGATCGGTCCGCGACTCGCGGATGCCGTGGCGGCACATCGTGGCGACCGACGACGCGCAAGCCCGCGGCATCGAATTCCGCCTCCAGTTGCGCGCGTGTGCGCAGCCCCAGGTGCTCTGCGAGGTCGGAGAGGATCAGCCATCCCTCGCCGCCGGGCTCGAGGTGTTCCGGCAGTGCGCGCAGAAATCCGCGCAACATCCGGCTGTCGGCGTCGTAGATTCCGGCCTCCATCGGCGAACTCGGCCGCGCGGGTACCCAGGGCGGATTGCAGACGACGAGCGCCGCGCGGCCTCGTGGAAAGAGATCCGCCGGCACGACATCGACCCGATCGATGAGCCCGAGCCTCTCAAGGTTTTCCCGCGCGCAAGCGAGCGCACGTGGGTCGAGGTCGGTGCCCACCACGCGCGCGACGCCGCGCCGCGCCAGGACAGCGGCCAGCACACCGGTGCCCGTGCCGATGTCGAACGCGACGGATGACGATGCGAACGCGCCGGGCAGCGGCGTCGCCGCCACGAGATCGACGTACTCTCGACGGATGGGCGCGAAGACGCCGAAATGCGGATGGATGCGTCCGCCCGTCTCGGGGATCTCGATGCCCTTCTCGCGCCACTCGTGCGCGCCGATCACGCCTTGCAAAGCGCGCAACGACGTGACGGACACGGCATCGGCCGGCCCCCATGTTTCGGTACAGGCCCGACGGACATCCGGTGCGCGACTCAGCGGGACCGAGTAGTCGGTGTTCAACGGGATCAGCAGCGAGTTGAGTGTGCGCGCGCGCTGCGACCGGGCTTGTCGATGGAGATGGAATAGTTCGGCCGGTTCACCGCTCCTGCGCCTGCGCTGCGCGCGATCGGCCCGCTTGCCGAGCGCGGCCAACACGCGGCGCGCATCCTGGAAATCACCGCGCCAGAGAAGCGCGGTGCCCTGGCACGCGAGACCGTATGCTTCGTCGGCCGACATCTGCCCATCGGCAGTGACGACGCGAGTGGGGGGGCGGCGCATCGCTGTGGGAACGCCACTGGGCCACCCGCGGATTCCCGTCTTCGAGCCAATGGATGAGGACGGCGGGGTCGGTCACTTCGAGATCATAACCCCGCACCTGCGGTATCTTTGCGCGATGAGCACCGCCGCCACCCTCGTCGAAGCGATCAAGCGCCAGCTGCGCGCGCAGGGCATGACCTACCAGACCCTCTCGAAGCGGCTGAAAGTCAGCGAAGCCACGGTCAAGCGCGACCTGTCGCGCGGCGATTTCTCGCTGAGCCGGCTCGACGAGATCTGCGACGTGCTCGGAATCACCATCGCCGATCTCGCCAACGCCGAACCCACGCGCGAGCGGCGTATCACGCAGTTCACCGACGAGCAGGAGAAGGCGCTCACCGCGGATCCCAAGCTGGTCCTCATCACCTATCTTCTCGTGAACCGCTGGTCGTTCGACGAGCTCACGGAGGCTTTCGATGTCACCGAGAACGACCTCGTGCGCGCGCTGCTCGCGCTCGACAAGCTCGGAATCGTCCGGTTCCGGCCGCCGCGCGGCGTGCAGCTCCTGACGGCGCGCAACTTCTCGTGGCGAAAGGACGGACCCGTGCACGCGTTCTTCCTCGAGCGCGTGGTGCCGGAATACTTCCGCACGCGGTTCGAGGGCGACGGCGACGAGTTCTTCTGCGTCTCGGGCTCGCTCTCCCAAACGTCGCGCGCGCGCTTCAAGGCCGCGCTCGATCACGTCACGGCCGAATTCGAGGACCTCGCGCGGCGCGACGCGCGCCTGCCGCTCGCCGAGCGCCACGGGTGCACCGTCATCCTGGCGCTGCGCGACTGGCAGTTCACGGAATTCACTCGCTTCCGCCGGAAGGATCCCGGCCGCAAGACCTGAAGGAATCCACGGGATGCGCGCGACGATTTCATGGCTCGCCCTGCTCGGCATTTCCGCGGGCGCATCGGCGGCCCCCGCACCGATCGATGCCGCGGCCGCGTCGCGCTTCGCGCAGCTCGCGCTGACGTGTCTCCACCAGGAGTACCCGAACAAGATCGCGCACGTCCTGGCGTCGGACACGGACGTCAAACCGCCGCGCGATCTCTATCCCGCGTTTCACGGCTGCTATGACTGGCACTCGGCCGTCCACGGTCACTGGCTGCTGGTTCGCCTCGTGCGGCGTTTCCCCGACGCCGGGTTCGCGGCATCGGCGCGCGCCGCGCTCGCGCGGAATCTGACGCCGCAGAATCTGGCCGCCGAGGCGGGCTATCTGAAGCGGACCGATCGCGCCTCGTTCGAACGTCCCTACGGCCTCGCGTGGCTGCTCGCCCTGTCGGCGGAACTGCGCACCTGGAACGACCCGCAGGCGCGCGAGTGGTCGGCGGCGCTGCTACCGCTCGAGAGGGAAGCCGTGGCGAAGATCAAACGCTGGCTACCCGATCTCACGTACCCGATCCGCGTGGGCGAGCACGACCAGACGGCATTCGCCTTCGGCCTGATCTGGGACTGGTCGATGGTCGCCGGTGACGACGCGATGCGCGCACAGCTCGCGGACGCGGCCCGCCGATTTTACTCGCGGGATACCGACTGCCCGCTGCGCTTCGAACCCTCGGGACACGATTTCCTGTCTCCGTGTCTCGCCGAGGCCGACTTCATGCGCCGCGTACTCCCCGCCAGGGAATTCGCAGTCTGGCTGCGCGAGGCGCTGCCGCCGATCCCGCGCTCCGCGAATGCGGGCTGGCTGCCGCCGGCGATCGTCAGCAATCGCGCCGACCCCAAGCTCGCTCACCTCGACGGCCTCAACCTGAGCCGCGCGTGGATGCTCGAAGGTATCGCGCGGTCTCTTCCCCGCGGCGACCGCCGTATCGATGCCCTGCTGTCGGCTGCGGCGAAGCACCGCGAGGCAGCGCTGCCCCAGGTGACGGGCGAGCACTACGAAGGCGGACACTGGTTAGGCACCTTCGCGGTGTATCTCGTGACGGGCGGCGAATAGGCGCCCGCGCACTGACCTCAACGCCGCGCGCCGAGGCGCGCGAGCATCGCCGAGAGATCTTCCGGCGAGATGTAGAAGTGTTCGCAGACTCGTCCCCACAGCATCGCCGTGGGCACGTTCCGGTCACCGCGTTCCCTTTGGGTCTCGGCGAGCACGTACAACACGATGCGTTCGCGGTGCGTGAGGCCGTCCCGCACATCGGGGGTGTACGGATGCTCGCGGCCGCTCATTCCGGCAGCCACGCGCGAAATGCCGGCGATGCCATGAACTTCGCATACATCGGATCGGCGGCGAACATCTCGCGCGTGTAGCCGAACTCGAAACGCTGCGCCGTGTGCCGGAACTGCGCGACGGCCTCCGGAAAGCGCCCGAGGCGCACCAGCGCGGTCGCCCGGGTGTCGTGCGCAGACACGTAGTCCGGCTCGATGCGGATCGCGTCGTCGGCGTACTTCAGGGTACTGGCGAAATCGTCGCTCACGTAGTACGCGGCGGCACGCAGCGTGCGCGTCGCACCATCGGTGCCGATGCGCTTCTCCATGGCGTCGATGGACTGGAGCATCTTCGGCAGGTTTTTCATGACGAAGTAGTGATCCACGAGGCGGAACGCGGTCTCGGGGCGGTCCGGGTAGCGCTCCGCCAGCTTCGCCAGGACTTTCGTGTATTCATCGTCGAGCTTCGCGAGAGAGGCCATCGAGGCCTGGGCGTTCAGCATGATCCGGGTATTCGCCATCGCCGCCGGCAGCTTCTGCAAGGCGGCCAGCGACTCGGCGAACTTTCCGGCGCGCTGCAGTTCGCCTGCCTTGCGGACGAGATCGAGCGACGCCTTGTCGACGCGCTCGATGCCGAGCACCCGCCCGATGAGCCCTGGGTCGTTGCTCGTGAACATCTGGCCGATGGAGCCCATCGAGGTGCTCATGAGCTCACCCGTCGACATCTGGAACCAGTCGACCGCGCGCGCCCTCCCCGCTTTCGTCTCGACGACGAACTCGAAATAGTCGAATCCCGCGTCCCCGAGGTCGAGCCGGACGAGCGCGCCCGCGGGCCGCGTGTCGGTCACCTTGATGAACTTCACGGTACCGCCGGTCTGCTCGAGGTTTTGCAGCAGCGCCGCGACAAACTTCGACGATCCGGCCTGCGCGACGCCGGATGCGAATTGCTTCTGCCACTGCTCGCTCTCGCTCACGGTGCGCGCGGCCCGGACTCCCAGCCCCTGCATGTCGATGAGCGGTTCCGCGCGCTGGCTGTCGCGTTCGTTGAGCGCACTCACGATCGCCTTTCCAAAGTTTTCTGCGTCGCGGCGTTCGGTCGTCGCGCGCTCGACGACCTGTCCGAAGGCGGAGGTGGCGAGAAGCCAGGAGACCAGGACCGGCAGGGTTCTCATGACTGCCTTATGCCCGAGCGCGCCGTCCAGCGCAAAGCATCCCTGCGCCGTTTCACGGTACATTCTTCGAAAGGGGGTATCGCATGCGTGCCGTGATCGCCGGGTGGTTTCTGGTTCTGTCGGCCACGAACGGGCATGCCGCCGACGCGGACTGGCCCGCCTACGGCGGCGACGCCGCGAAGTCGCGCCACTCCCCGCTCGCGCAGATCCATCGCGGCAACGTCGCGCGCCTCGAAACCGCGTGGACCTACGACACCCGCGAGAAGGGCGACACGCAGACGCAGCCGATCGTCGTGGGCCGCACGTTGATCGGCTACACCCCAAGCCACAAGGCCTTCGCGCTCGACGCCGCCACGGGCAAACAACTCTGGGTGTTCGACTCCGGCATCGCGGGCACCGGCGCGAACCGCGGGCTCATGTACTGGGCCGAAGGAGACGATCGCCGCGTGTTCGCCGCCGTCGACAATTTCGTCTACGCGCTGAATGCCGCGGACGGCCGGCCCATCCCGGCCTTCGGCGCGAACGGCCGCATCGATCTGCGCGAGGACCTCGGCCGCGATCCGGCGGCGCAGTCCGTGCGGCTCACGAGCCCGGGCGTGATCTTTCGCGACCTGATGATCGTCGGCGGGCGGGTCGGTGAATCGCTGCCCGCCTCGCCCGGACACGTGCGCGCCTACGACGTGCGTACGGGAAAACTGCGCTGGACCTTTCGCACGATTCCGCAGCCCGGCGAACCCGGCCACGAAACCTGGCCGAAAGACGCGTGGCAGTACATCGGCGGCGCGAACAGCTGGCCGGGCATGACGCTCGACGAGCGCCGCGGCGTCGTCTACGTGCCGACCGGTTCGGCAGCCGCCGATTTCTACGGCGCCAACCGCTTGGGTGACAACCTCTACGCGAACTGCCTCCTGGCTCTCGACGCCGCCACGGGACGGAAGCGCTGGCACTACCAGTTCGTGCGCCACGACGTACTGGACCGCGACCTGCCGACCGCGCCGACCCTGGCGACGCTCCCGGTTCGCGGAAAGCGCGTCGACGTGCTGATCCAGCCCACGAAGCAGGGTTACGTGTTCGTGCTCGACCGGGACACCGGCAAGCCTGTGTTCCCGGTCGAGGAAATACCCGCGCCGGGATCCGACGTGCCGGGTGAAGTCGTGTCGCCGGTCTATCTACGGCCCGGGAAGCCGGAGCCGCTCGCGCGCCAGACCCTGTCCGCCGCCGATCTCACGCAGCGCACGCCGGAGGCGAACGCCTGGGCGCGCACGCAGTTCGCGGGCATCGCGAGCGACGGGCCCTTCAAGCCGATGACAGTCGGCCGCGATACCACGATCTATCCGGGCTTCGACGGCGGCGCCGAATGGGGCGGCCCCGCCTGGGACGCCGACGCTGGCCTGCTCTACGTGAACGCGAACGAAATGGCGTGGCTGGGTTCACTCGCGTTCAACGACACCGGGCGCAGCACCGGCAAGTCCATCTACCTGCGCGATTGCGGCGCATGCCACGGAGAAAACGGCGCCGGGTCCCCGCCGCAGTTCCCGTCGCTGCAGAATCTCGACGGGCGCATGAAGCGCACCGATTTCGCCGACCGCGTGCGCAAGGGCGGCGGGCGCATGCCCGCCTTTCCGCACATCCCCGGTGACGCGATGCAGGCGCTCTCGGCCTGGATCTACGAGGGTAAGGAGGAGCCCGTCGGCGAACTCGCCGAGACCCCCATCAACCAGAAGTACCGCTTCACCGGCTATCGCCGCTGGCTGGACCCGCAGGGCTACCCGGCTGTGGGCACACCGTGGGGCACGCTCACGGCGATCCACCTCGCGAGCGGCAAGGTCCGCTGGCGCATTCCGTTCGGCGAGTACCCGGAGCTGGCCGCCAACGGACAGAAGGACACCGGCAGCGAGAACTACGGCGGCCCGCTGGTCACCTCGGGCGGCCTGCTGTTCATCGGCGCGACGATCCACGACCGCAAGTTCCGCGCGTTCGACAAGCTCACGGGCAAACTACTGTGGGAGACGGTGCTGCCTTTCTCGGCCGACGCCACGCCGATCACCTACCAGGTGGATGGCCGGCAGTTCGTCGCCATCTTCGCGAGCGGCGGCAAGGAGCGCGCGGGCTCGGCGGGCGGTGTCTACCTCGCGTGGGCCCTGCCGAAGACGCCGTGAATCAGGCGCGCGCGACGAACTTGAGGGACACCGAGTTCATGCAGTAGCGCAGACCGGTCGGATCCGGGCCATCGTCGAAAACGTGACCGAGATGCGCGTCGCAGCGGCGGCACTCGACCGCGGTCCGCTGCATCATGAGGCTGTTGTCCACGAGTTCGTTCACGTTCGAGCTCGAGATGGGCTTCCAGAAGCTCGGCCAGCCCGTCCCGGATTCGAATTTCGTTTTCGAATCGAACAGCGCGGTGTCGCAGCAGATGCAGCGATAAATGCCGTCCGCGTGGTTGTCGTTGTACTTGCCCGAATACGGCGCTTCGGTGCCCTCGTGCCGCGTGACCACGAACGCGGCATTGTCGAGCTGCTTGCGCCACTCGGCGTCCGACTTGACGATCCGCGGTATCGTCACCTTGCCCAGCGTCCCGCCGGCCGCATCGAATTCCTCGATGGTCACGTTCGCGGGTTTCTCGGCCGGAGTTTCCTTTCCAGCGGCGCGAGTGCAGGCGGCAGAGAGCACGACCGGCGCGGCCAGCGTGCCCAGCAGGAAACGGCGCCGAGTCGAACGGGACTGATTCATGCGGCTCTCCATCAACCGAAAGTGAAGGCGTAGGCCTCGACGTTCGCGTCGAGGAACTCGATGGTGAACTCGTGCTCGTCCACTGCGCCCTTCTGCCGGATCAGCTGGTACAGGCGTTGCTCGCGGACGGTACCGTTGCCCTGCGCATCCACGTCGAGACCGTGATCGTTGCCCGGCGGCTTGCCGTCGAGCAGCACGCGGAATCGCACCGGCACGCCTTTCGCGCCGGAACCGAGCACGAGATGCAGATCACGCGCGCGGAACTTGAACGCCACGCGGCCCGGCGCCGCGGTGAGCCGCGCCTTTTCGCCGCTCACGTTCCAGCGTCCCGAGAGACCCCACTGGTTCAAGGCCAATGCCTTGGGGACCTCATAGGCCTTCACCGCATCGCGCGAGAACGACCCCGGCGAGACGAAGTTCTCGGCGCGCGCGAACCCGAGATACGTCTCGGGCGATTTCACGTTCGCCGTATCGGCCTGCGCGTTCACGCCCTGGCCCGCGGCATCGTCGAGCGGATCGGGCAGATTCTTCGCGCCGGCCTCGGTGAGCAGCTGGCGGATCGTGCGTTCCGAGCGCGCGTACTTCCCCTCGCCGAAATGATGCCCGCGAATGTTGCCCTTGGCGTCGACGAAGTAGTGAGCGGGCCAGAATTTGTTGTTGAACGCCTTCCAGATCGCGAGATTGCTGTCGAGCGCGATCGGGTAACGCATCTCGAACTTCTTCACCGCCGCCTCGACGTTCGCGGTGTCCTTCTCGAACGCGAACTCGGGCGAGTGCACGCCGAGCACGACCAGCCCGTGGTCCTTGTAGTGGCGATACCAGGCGTTCACGTACGGCATGGTGCGCAGGCAGTTGATGCAGGAGTAAGTCCAGAAATCGACGACCACGACCTTGCCCCTGAGCGACTCCCGCGTCAGCGGCTTCGAGTTGAGCCAGCCCGTCGCGCCGGTCAGCGCCGGCAGCTCGCCTTCGGTCCTGGCGGGACCCGCCGCGCCGGCGGCCGACATCATTGCGCCCGACATCGCCTCCGGCTTCTCCGCCGCGGCGGCGCTCATCATCATCGAGCCGGCGCTTTCGTCCGCCGGGGGCGCGGGCGCGTTCGCGAACCCCTTGACCGTCACGGGAGTCGGCATCCACAGCGCCGGCAGCAGTCGCTCGAAATTGCGCACCTTCGGCAGGTCGTTGATCACGATGTACGCCTGGCGCGGATTTCGCAGTAGATAGTCCTGGTGATAGTCCTCGGCGGGGTAGAAGGCGCGCAGCGGGTCCACCTTCGTGACGATGCGGCGCGAGTACACGCCCGCCCCGTCCAGCTGCTTGATGTAGGCCTCCGCCACCCGTTTCTGCGAGTCATTGGCGTAGAAGATCGCGGAACGGTACTGCGTCCCGGTATCCGGACCCTGACGGTTGAGCTGCGTCGGATCGTGAGCGACCGAGAAGAACACCTGCAGGATCTGTCCATAGGTCACCTGCGCGGGGTCGTAGAGGATCTCGACGGCCTCGGCATGCCCCGTGTCGCCCTCGCCGATCCGCGAGTATTTCGCCGTGCTGCGGTCGCCGCCGGAGTAGCCGGAGACGGCGTTCTTCACGCCCTTCAGATGCTGAAAGACGCCTTGAACGCCCCAGAAGCAGCCGCCCGCCACGACGGCCTTCTGCCAGGGGCCCGCCGCCGGTTTCTCATCCAACGCGGGAACGGGCAGCTTGATGCCTTCTTCGGCCGCCGCACAGCCGGCGACCACGATCGCCACGATCAACGCACAGGCACGGTAAAACCGACGCTTCGGGAGCATTCACGACCTCCAAGAGAACCTACGCAGGAGACCCGTCCGACCGATGCAATATTTCGGGCCGCGACCTTCAGACCCGGGGTCCGCCCTACAGTTCGATCTCGGTCGCCAGCACCACGACGCCGCGCGTGGGCATGTTGAAGAACTCGGCCGCCTGCGCGCTGCGTCGCTGCAGGAACGCGAAGGCGCGCGACTTGATCCCGGCGATACCGGGCCGCGGCCGCGCCCGCACGAGATGCCAGCCGAGGAAGAACGACGAATCGCCGGCGAACACGTCGAAGCCCTGGCGCCGCGCGGCGCGCAGGGCTTCGCCGACATCGGGTGTCTCCATGAAGCCGAAGCGTGCGCGCACGTCGAACACCCCGGGCTCGATCTCGCTGATGGCGACGCGGCACGCGGGATCCGCGCGCGGCACCCGCTGGATCTCGATGTGCAGGATCAGTATCCGCTCGTGGCGCACCTTGTTGTGCTCGAAGTTGCGCAGCATCGCCGTAGGGACGAAGCCCGCGTGGCTGATGAGGTACACCGCGGTGCCCGGCACCGGCAAGGCCTTCGCGAGCAGCTCGGGCAGCTTCTTCGCGGAGACGGCGCGGTGCTCCAGCTCGGCGCGCAGCGCCTGGCGCCCATCGCGCCAGGTGATGAACATCGCGAACATGAGCGCCGCGAGCGCGAGCGGCACCCAGCCGCCGTCCGCGATCTTCGTGAGATTGCCGGCCACGAACGCGAGGTCGACGAGCAGCAGCAACCCGAAGAGCGCGCCGACGCGCGCCCATGACCACGTCCACAGCGAGCGCGCGACCAGCGCGCCGAGCAACGTCGTGACGAGCATCGTGCCCACGACCGACGCGCCGTACGCCGCCGATAACGCGCTCGAGCTGCCGAAGCCGACGACGAACATCACCACCGCGCCGAACATGAAGAGGTTCGCAGCGGGCACGTCGAGCGGGCCGGGAGCCGTGTCGGAGGTCTGCAGCACGCGCACGCGCGGCAGCAGATCGAGCTGCACGGCTTCGCGCGTCACCGAGAACGCGCCCGAGATGGTGGCCTGCGAAGCGATCACCGTCGCCGCCGTCGAGAGCAGCACCAGTGCCGGCAGCAGCGATTGCGGGGCCAGCGCATAGAAAGGATTCGCGATGGGCGCGCTCGACGTCAGCAGCAACGCGCCCTGCCCGAAGTAGTTGAGCACCAGCGCGGGCCAGACGAGCACGAGCCACGCGAGCCGCACCGGCCGCTTGCCGAAGTGGCCCATGTCGGCATAGAGCGCCTCGGCGCCGGTGACGGCCAGGAACACGGCGCCCAGGATGACGAACGAAAGTCCCGGGTGCGCGACGAACAGCTGCACGGCGTACCACGGGTTCACGGCCTTGAGCACCGAAGGCGCCTCGAGAATCTGCAGGACGCCGAGCACCGCGAGCACGAGGAACCACAGGAACATGATCGGCGCGAACAGTCGCGCCACGCGCTCCGTGCCCCGGCGCTGGATCATGAACAACGCGACGATGATGCCGAGCGTCACCGGCAGCACCGCGCGCTCGAAGCCGGAGTCGAGAAGGCTAAGGCCTTCCACGGCGGACAGCACCGAGATCGCGGGCGTGATCAGCGCATCGCAGTAGAACAGCGCGGCGCCGAGCACGCCGAAGGCCACGGCGCGTCGCGCCCAGGGCTCCGCGGTCCCGAAGCGCTGCTGCACGAGCGCGACGAGCGACAGGATGCCGCCCTCGCCCGCGTTGTCGGCGCGCATGATGACCGCGAGGTACTTCACGCTGACGACCAGCGCGAGACTCCAGAACACGAGCGAGAGCAGTCCGAGCACGGTGCTGGCATCGCCCGGCGTGAAACCGGCAGCACCGAGCGACTCCTTGAAGGCGTAGAGCGGGCTCGTGCCGATGTCGCCGTAGACGACGCCGATGGCGCCGAGCATCGCAGGACCTAGAGTTTTCGAAGAGTTCATGCGGGGGACGATTTGGTCGGCGCGGATTCTACGCTGGCCGACGAAAATGGAGGGCCGAATTCCCGCCGGATTGGGTTAACCTCGCGCGTATGCCCGCGGAATTGCACGAAACTTCGCTCATCGCACTGTTGGCGATCGGCTTCGTGCTTGCATTGTTGTTCGGGTTGGTGGCCAACGTGTTGAAGGTGTCCCCGATCGTCGGCTACCTGGTGGCCGGCATCGCCGTGGGCCCGTTCACGCCCGGCTTCGTCGGCGATTCGAGCCTCGCCAACCAGTTGTCGGAGATCGGCGTGATCCTGCTGATGTTCGGCGTCGGCCTGCACTTCTCCATCAAGGACCTCCTCTCGGTGCGCGCGATCGCACTGCCGGGCGCCGTCGCGCAGATCGTCACCGCCACCGCAATCGGCGCGGGCATGGCGCATCTCATGGGCTGGAGCCTCGGCACCGGACTGGTGTTCGGCCTTTCGCTGTCGGTCGCGAGCACCGTCGTGCTGCTGCGCGCGCTCGAGGAGCGCAACGCGCTGCAGTCTTCGGAAGGCAAGATCGCAGTCGGCTGGCTCATCGTCGAGGACCTCGCGATGGTGCTCGCGCTGGTCATGCTGCCGGCGCTCGCCGAGACGCTCGGCGGCGATGCCAGCTCGATACACGCGCCGGGCACGTCGAGCGGCAGCACCGCCATCACATTGGCGATCACGCTCGCGAAGGTCGCGCTGTTCGTCGCGCTCGCGCTGGTGGTCGGCACGCGCTTCGTGCCCTGGTTGCTCGTGCGGGTCACGCGCACCGGATCGCGCGAGCTGTTCACCCTCTCGGTGCTCGCGATCGCATTGGGCATCGCTTACGGATCGTCCGCGGCATTCGGTGTGTCGTTCGCGCTCGGCGCGTTCTTCGCGGGCGTCATCCTGTCGGAGTCGGAGCTCGCCCACCAGGCCGGCAACGACTCGCTGCCGCTCAAGGACGCGTTCGCGGTGCTGTTCTTCGTGTCGGTGGGCATGCTCTTCGATCCCACCGTGCTCGTGCGGGAGCCGGTGGCCGTACTCGCCGTCGTCGCCATCATCATGCTGGGCAAGTCCGTCGCCGCCTTCGCGATCGTGCTGCTGTTCCGGCACCCGCTGCGCACCGCGCTGATCGTGTCGGCGAGCCTCGCGCAGATCGGGGAGTTCTCCTTCATTCTCGCCAGTCTCGGCGCCGCGCTCGGTCTCATGCCCTCCGACGCGCGGGACCTCATCCTCGCGGGAGCCATCCTCTCGATTGCGCTCAACCCGCTCACATTCGCCGGCGTCCAGCCGCTCACCCGCTTCTTCGAAGCCCGGCCGCGCCTGCTCGCGCTGATCGAACGCCGCGGCGCCGAGAAACACCGCAAGACGGTGAGCCCGCTCAGCGGTCTCGAGAACCACGCGATCCTCGTGGGCTTCGGCCGCGTCGGCAGCGCCATCGGCCCGGTGATCAAGGAGCAGGGTCTGCCGCTCGCCGTCATCGAACGCGACCACCTGATGCTCGGCAACGCGCAGGCACTCGGTGTGCCGACGCTCGAAGGCGACGCCGCCGCGCCCGGTGTGCTCGAGGCGGCCAGCCTCGACAAGGCGCGATTGCTGGTGGTCGCGACACCGGACAGCTTCCAGGCGCGGCGCATCGTCGAGCGCGCGCGCGAACTCAAACCCGGCATCGACATCGTCGTCCGCACCCACAGCGACGGCGAGGTCGAGAAGCTCGAAGCCCTCGGCGCCAACCGCGTCGTGATGGGCGAACGCGAGCTGGCGCGCGGCATGACGGAGTACGCGCTGCGAAGTCTCGGCGTGCCGGCCGAGCGGGCGCGCGCCGTGGCGGGCCGCGCGACGCCGGTCAACCCCGAAGGCACGTAGATGCTCGCGCCGGAGGAATCGGCGGCGCTGCTGCTCAGCCTGTCCGTCGCGGCGCGCAGCGTTCTCATCAATCTTCCGTTCGCGATCGGGGTCGCGTGGCTGCTCACGCGCCGCCAGTTCGTCGGCCGCACGCTGTTCGACGCGTTCGTGCACCTGCCGCTCGTGCTGCCGCCCGTGGTCGTCGGTTACCTGCTGCTCGTGGTGTTCGGCGTGCGCGGCCCGCTCGGCGGATGGCTGTACGACACCTTCGGCATCCAGCTCGCGTTCTCGACCGCGGGCGCGGCGTTGGCGACCGCGGTCATGTCGTTTCCGCTGGTCGTGCGGTCGATCCGAATTGCGCTCGATGGCGTCGACCGCGGTCTCGAAGACGCGGCCCGGACCCTCGGCGCCGGCCCGCTCGACCGGTTCTTCTCGATCACGCTGCCGCTGATCGCGCCGGGCATCCTCGCGGGCGCCGTCACCGCTTTCGCCGCGGGACTCGGCGAGTTCGGCGCCGTCATCACGTTCGCGTCGAACATTCCCGGCGAGACGCGGACGCTGCCGTTGGCGCTCTACACCGCGTTGCAGACTCCGGATGGCGACGCCGTCGCCGCACGGCTCGCGCTCATCTCGTTCTCGCTCGGCCTCGCGGGGCTGCTCGTTTCGGAACTGCTGGCCCGCCGCCTGCGCGCAAGGCTCGGCCGATGACGCTGCGCGTGGAACTGCGCAAGCAGCGCGGCGACTTTCTCGTCGACGTGGCCTTCGGCGCGCCGACACCGGGCATCACCGCGCTGTTCGGTCGCTCGGGGTGCGGCAAGTCGACGACGATCTCGATGATCGCGGGGTTGCTGCGGCCGGATTCCGGCCGGGTGATCGTGGATGACGACGTGCTCCTCGACACCGGGCGCCACGTCGAAGTGGACGCGCGCCATCGCCGCATCGGCGTCGTCTTCCAGGATGCACGGCTGTTCCCGCATCTCGACGTGCGCGACAACCTGGAGTACGGCTTGCGCCGCGCGCACGCGACCGCCGTCCACGCAATCCGATTCGACGACGTGTTGGGCATGCTCGGTCTCGAAGCACTGCTCGCGCGCCGCCCGCACGAACTCTCGGGTGGCGAGAAGCAGCGCGTCGCGCTCGGCCGCGCATTGCTCGCACAGCCCCGCCTGCTGCTGCTGGACGAACCGCTCGCATCACTCGATGCCGCGCGGCGCGAGGATGTGATGCCGTATCTCGAGCGTGTGCGGGATGCGTTCTCGATTCCGATCGTGTACGTGAGCCACCAGTTCGACGAGGTGCTGCGGCTCGCGACGCGCATGGTGTTGCTCGAGGACGGCCGTGCGGCCGCCGAAGGCGACCTCGCGACCGTGAGCCGCCACCCCGCGTTGCGCGCGATCGTGGGACCGGACGCGGTGGGCGCGGTGCTCACGGGCATCGTCACCCGCGTCGACGCGGGACTATCTACGGTGCGGGTGGGTGACGCGGAGCTCAAGGTCGAGCTCGACTCCGCGGCGGAGGGTCAGCGGATCCAGATCCAGGTGCTGGCGCGCGACGTCATCGTCGCGACGGAATCGCCGCGCGGCTTGTCCGTCCGCAACGTCGTGCCGGCGCGGATCGTCGCGATCTCGCCCGATGTCGGCCGATCCGTGCTCGTCGAGCTCGAGATCGGCCGGGCAGCGACGGTGCTCGCGCGCGTCACCTCGCGGGCCGCCGAGGAACTGGCGCTCGCGAGAGATATGCAGGCTTGGGTGCTCATCAAGACAGTCTCCCTCCGCGGTCATGCGTTCAGCATGGCCGCGGGCCAGGATCTCACTGGGCCAGCGCGTTGATGACCGGCTGATACTCGATCGTGAAGCCGATGACGGCGACGATCGCGAAGGCAGCCAGTGCGAACCCGAAGTTCCGGGCGATTCTTTCGATGTGCATGATGTCGTTCCTTGAGTTTGATGACGCAGTTTGAGTACAGGCTGCGCATGATCCGGTTCCCGCGGCCCGCTAACAAACGGCATGCGTGAAACGAACATCAACAAAACTTAAGGAGCGGGAGTGGATCTCCGCCGAAAGGGCCCCGCGGGGCCTGGACAAGACGAAATCAGGCCTTGCGCGCCAGCGGAGTCTTCGTCTGTGTCGCGCGTTTGTCGAAAAGTGTGTGCGGCTTCGGGAAGGCCTTGGCCATGTCGAAGATCCAGTCCCGGAAGCGGCGCACCTTCGGCATGACCAGGTAGGGTTCGGGGCACACGAAGTAATACGAGAACCGGAACGGCAGCAGCGCGTCGCCGGCGAGCACGACGCGGCCTTGCTCCAGCGAGCGCTGCACCAGCGACCAGCGGGCGAGCGCGAAGCCCACACCCTCTTCGGCCGCGGCGATGACGCCGGCGGAATCGTCGATGATCGGCGCCCGCGCGAGCCACTGGCCTTCCTGGCCCTTCTCGATCCACGCCTGCCAGGGCTCATCGAAGCTGCCGAGCAGCGGGAAATTCTGCAGGTCCTGCCCGCGCGGCACGGGGCCGTACTTCGCCATCAGCCCCGGCGACGCGATCGGGATCACCCATTCGTCGAGCAGCTTCTCCACGTGCAGGCCCGACCACTTGCCGAGGCCCATGCGGATGGCGACGTGCATCTCCGAACGCGAGAAATCCACCGGATCTCGTCCGGTGTGAAAGCGCAGCTCCACGCCGGTATCGAGCTCGTTGAATTTCGAAATGCGCGGCAGCAGCCATCGCTGCAGGAACGATGACAGCAGCGTGACCTGGAGCGGGCCCTCGGCCCGATGTTGCTTGAGGTGCTGCATCGACGCCTCGAGTTCGTCGAGACCACGGCGCACGCCGGGAAGCAGCTGGGTACCTTCGGCGGTGAGTTCGATACGGCGGCCCGCTCTCTTGAACAACTGTACCTGCAGATAGTCCTCCAGCGACTTGATCTGCTGGCTGACCGCGGCCGGCGTCACGTGCAGGGCCTCCGCGGCGTCCGCGAATGAGAGGCGCGACGCCACCGCCTCGAATACGCGCAACGCGTTGAGCGGCAGGCGGGCATAGGCGGTGGTCACGTCAGTTTTCCTTACGGGCGCGTTAGAACGCGCGTTTGTTCGTGGACGCACTGTAGCGCAGATTGCATCCATGGCAACTCAGCCGAAGGAGAGATTCATGAACACCGGAAACCGCATCCCGAAGACGGTGACCGCCAGCCTGGACGCGCGTCTCGCGCCCTTCGCCGGAGTCGGTCACACCCTGCTGGAAGATCTCGATGTCGAAGCCTCGCGCGCCGTCGCGCCGCGGCGCGATACGGGTCTCCTGCCTTCACTCAAACTACTGTTCGCCGCGCTGGGCGCGGGTGGAAGCGTCGTGCCGCTCGGAGACAACGGCCGCACGACGCGTCTCCTTTCGCAGTACGCCGCGAGCCTGCGCGATCACTGAACCCCCTGGCACTCAAGTGTGCGACCCCGCGCGATCTTCCCTGATCGCGCACTTGGACCCGCCGGACCTGTCCGGCGGGTCTTTTCTTATAACCAAACGGACTTCGCCGTCACCGCGGCGTGACCGCCCCTCGACTGACGCCATAACCCCAGGGTCTCTACGCTTGCCTGGCTTTTTCGGCACCCCAACGAGGAGAACGCAAGTGAAGATTCAACGTGCAGCATTGCGCGCCGCGATCGCAGCGCTGCTGCCCCTGGGCGCCGCGCATGCGCAGACCGCGCCGGCCGACGCCGACCTGCGGCAGGAGATCGAAGACCAGAAGCAGCGCCTCGCGGTGCTCGAACGCAAGCTCGAGATCCAGGAAGAAGCCGCGAAGGCCGCCGCCGCCAGCGCGCCCCGACTCACGATCAGCTCGGCGCGCTTCCAGTTCGGCAATATCGACAACTCGAATTTCATCCGGCTGCGTGGCACGTTGCACGCCGACAACCGCGTGTTCAGCGGTGACTCGGTCTCCGAAACGGCGGACACGTTCATCCTGCGCCGCGTCCGGCCGACCATCGAAGGCACGTTCGGCGGCATCTACGATTTCAAGTTCATGCCCGACTTCGCGGGTGGCCGCTCGATCATCGTCGACGGTTACGTCGCGGCGCGATTCAGCCCGGCGACGGTCGTGACCGTCGGAAAATTCAAGCCGCCCGTCGGCCTCGAACGCCTGCAGAGCTCGGCCGATATCCGCTTCATCGAGCGTGCATTGCCCACGGCTCTCGTGCCGAACCGCGACCTCGGCATCCAGTTGTCCGGCGACTTCGCCGGCGGCGCTTTCGCCTACCAGGTGGGTTATTTCAACGGCGTCACGGATGGCCAGTCGAGCGACAACCTCGCAACGCCCGACGTCGAAGTGGACACGGCGGGCGACTACGCCGCGCGTGTCTTCTTCCAGCCGTTCGTCAACTCGGACAACTTCAACCTGCGCGGACTCGGCTTCGGCGTCGGTGCCACGTACGTCGAGGTCGCCGGCTCCGCCGCGAATACCGCGCTGTCGGCGTACCGCTCGCCGGGCCAGCAGAGCGTGTTCAGCTATCGCGCGAACACGGCGACCGGCGTCACACCGAACAACGCGACGTTCGCCGACGGCGAGCGCCTGCGTCTCGCGCCGCAGTTCTACTACTACCGCGGCAGCCTCGGCGTGCTCGGCGAGTACACCCAGGTCGAGCAGGACGTGACGCGCGTCATCGGCGCAACCGTGCGTTCCGACTCGCTCACCAATACGGCCTGGCAGACGACGCTGTCGTGGTTCATCACCGGCGAGGAGGAAGCGTTCCGCGGCTTCACGCCGGGCAGCACCTGGCAGCCGGGCAAGGACGGTTCCGGTGCCTGGGAGTTGGTCGCGCGCTATCACGAGCTCGACATCGACGACGCGGCGTTCGCGGGCGGCGCCAACTCGTTCGCCAATCCGCTGACGGCCGTCAGCAAGGTGACCGCATATGGTGTCGGCGTGAACTGGTACCCGTGGAACACCGTGAAGCTCTCGGCCAACTACGAGCTCTCGAGCTTCCAAGGCGGCGCCGCCACGGGCGATCGCGCCGACGAGCGTGCGTTCTTCACGCGCTTCGCAGTCAACTTCTGATCCGGAGGAAATCAAATGACCCATTCCTACCAACGCCGTCTGCTGCTCGCCATCGCGAGCGCGGTGTTCATCGGCGGCGCCGGCCAGGCGGCGCAGGCCGCCGAAGTCACGCTGCTCAACGTGTCCTATGACCCGACCCGCGAGCTGTACGTCGACTTCAACAAGTCGTTCGCCGAGTACTGGAAGAAGAAGACCGGCGACACGGTGACCATCAAGCAGTCGCACGGCGGCTCGGGCCGCCAGGCGCGCTCGGTGATCGACGGTCTCGCGGCCGACGTGGTGACGCTCGCGCTCGCGGGCGACATCGACCAGATCGCGACCCAGGGCAAACTACTCCCGGTGAACTGGGAGGAGCGACTGCCGGATCACTCGGCGCCCTACACGTCGACGATTGTCTTCCTCGTCCGCAAGGGCAATCCCAAGGGCATCAAGGACTGGGGCGACCTCGCGAAGCCGGGCGTATCCGTCGTGACTCCGAATCCGAAGACCTCGGGCGGCGCGCGCTGGAACTACCTCGCGGGCTGGGCGTGGGCGAAGAAGCAGCCCGGCGGCAGCGACTCCACGGCGAAGGAGTACATCCGCAAGCTGTTCAAGAACGTGCCGGTGCTCGACACCGGCGCGCGCGGGGCGCTCACGACTTTCGCCCAGCGGAACATCGGCGACGTGTTCATCTCGTGGGAGAACGAGGCCTGGCTCGCGACGAAGGAGCTAGGCGTCGGGAAGTTCGAGATCGTGATTCCCTCCATCAGCATCCTCGCGGAGCCGTCGGTCGCCGTCGTCGACAAGGTCGTCCTGCGTCGCGGTACGCGCGCGGTCGCCGAGGAGTACTTGAAGTACCTGTACACCCCGGAAGGTCAGGAGATCGCGGCGAAGAATTATTACCGGCCGCGCAACCCGCAGGTCGCCGCGAAGCACCGGGAACTGTTCCCGAAGCTCGAGCTCGTGACGATCAAGGAATTCGGCGGCTGGGGCAAGGCGCAGAAGGACCACTTCGGCGACGGCGGCGTTTTCGACCAGATCTATGCCCAATGAGCCGAACGTTTCCGGCGCTAGGCGATGCGCCGCACTTCGACCGTCACGTGGGTCAGTTCCTCGTGCTCGAGCAACAGATTCCGGAAGTAGCCTGCATCGGCGTCGGTGGGCGTATCGATGCCGATGACCACTGCGTACTTCTCGCGGCCGACGCGCCACACGTGCAGGTCGGTCACGGTCGCCGGCACGCTGCTTTGCGCGATGGCCTGGCGAACTTCGCCCACGACCGGCGCATCCATCTCCGCGTCGAGCAGGATGCGCCCGGAATCCCGCAGCAGGCCCCACGCCCAGACGCTGACCAGTGCGGCGCCGACGAGACCCATGACCGGATCGAGCCACGTGAGCCCGAGGAACATTCCGCCCGCCAGGGCGACGATGGCCAGCACGGAGGTCGCGGCATCCGCGAGTACGTGCACGTAGGCGGAGCGCGCATTCATGTCGTCGTGCGAGCGCGCGTGGTCATCGTGGCCGTGGCCGTGGCCGTGGCCGTGATCGTGTGCATGCTCGGTGCCGTGCGCATGCGTGCCACGCAACCACCACGCGCAGACGAGATTCACGACGAGGCCGACGATCGCGATCGCGATGGCCTCGGGGAAGCGGATCGGCATGGGCGACAGCAGGCGCTCCACCGACTGCCAGATCATGAGCGCCACGACCCCGAACAGCAGCAGCGCACTCGTGTACCCACCGAGCACTTCGATCTTCCAGGTGCCGAACGCGTACGCGCGATTGCGGGACTGCCGGCGGGCGAAGGAATAAGCGAAGGCCGACAGCCCCAAGGCCAACGCATGTGAACTCATGTGCCAGCCGTCGGCGAGCACGGCCATGGAGTTGTACCACCAGCCCCCGGCGATCTCGACGACCATCATGACGATCGTCAGCCAGAGCGCGCGACGGATACCTCGCTCGGCGAGCGGATTGCCCGCATCGAAACGCGGTGACTGGCAGTGATGCTCCGCGGCGACGTTCATCGACGCCGTTATACCCTACTGGTGCTTCGCCGCGGACCCGGCCGACACCTGGATGACGAGCTTGCCGCGCGTGTGCCCGCCGCGGCTCTTCTCCCATGCCTGCGCGACGTCCGTCATCGGGTACGCGCCGTCGACGAACACCTTGAATTTTCCTGCATCGGCGAGCTCGACGATCTTCTCGAGCAGCTCGGAGTTCGGCGCACCCGCCGCACGGTCGGGCCGCACGCAACGGATGCGGGCAGCCGCACACGCGGCGGCATTCGGCGGACCGACGATCGACACCAGCGCGCCGCCCGCGCGGATGATGCCGATCGAGCGTGCGCCCGTGTCCGCATCCACGGTATTGAGCACGAGGTCGACCTGCGTCACCGCATCTTCGAACCGCTGTGCGCGGTAGTCGATCGCCTTGTCGACACCGAGCGACTTCAGGAATTCGTGATTGTCCGCGGACGCGGTGCCGATGACGCGCGCCCCCGCGGCCTTCGCGATCTGCACCGCGGCGGAGCCGACGCCGCCGGCGGCGCCGTGGACGAGCACGGTCTGCCCGCGCGTGAGCCGACCGGCTTCGTGCAGGGCGCGGTACGCCGTCTCGGCGGCGACCGGAATTCCCGCGGCTTGTTCGAACGTCATCGACCGGGGCTTGCGCGCGAGGCTCGTCAGCGGAATCAGCGCGTACTCCGCATAACTACCGCTTTGCCGGGCGAAGCCCAGCACCGCGTCGCCGACCTTGAACCCGGTGACCCCCTCGCCCAGCGAATCGATCACGCCGGCGACGTCGACTCCAGGAACGAGGCCCACGCGCCGCGGCGCCGCCTTCCAGTCCACCGGGTTCACGCCGGCAGCGCGTACCCGCACGAGGACCTCGCCCGCTCCGGCGCGTGGCACGGGGCGCACCTGCACCGACAGCGTCGCGCCAGGGCCGATCTCGACCGCCTGCATCTTGTCGGGCGCCGCGCGCGCGGTGCCCCCAAGCGCCGCGAAGGCCGCCAGGAACGCAATCAGCCGCATACTCACTCCTCTATATACGCCGGCGGAGAACGCGGCGGGCACGTGCAGCATGAGACCACCCGCGCAGTGCCGCGTTCCATGTGGCTCGCGGATGCCGGTAACCACCGTGAAACCGCCGCGCAATCGACGCCGTGACCGCCGCGCGCCAATACTGGCGACATGATCGATCCCGCATCCGGTTCCGCGACGAATCCGCATTCGGCCGCCGACGCGTTCGATTCGCAAGGCCACCGCACGGTGGCGATCGTGGGAGGCGGATTCTGCGGCACCGCGCTCGCGATCCGGCTGTTGCAGCACGCCGGTGACGCCCCGCTGCGCATCGTCGTGATCGAGCCGCGCGCGGACCTGGGCGCGGGTGTCGCTTACAGCGCGCGCGACTACCCGTACCCGCTGAACGTCGCTGCCGGACAGATGTCGCTCGACGCCGCCAATCCCGGCGACTTCCTCGAATTCGCCTGCGGCATCGGCATCCACGCGGAGGCCGTGGACTATCTACCGCGGCAGGTCTATGGCGAATATCTGCGCGCGCGCCTGGCGGCCGCGCAGGCAACGGCGCCACGCGCGGAATTCGTCCACGTTCAGGCGCGCGCCCCGCGCCTGCAGCGCTCGGCAGCACGCACGTGGGAGCTGTGGCTCGACGACGGCCGGACGATACGGGCCGATGACGTCGTGCTGGCGCTCGGGAATCCACCGCCCGCGCCGCTGCCGGGACAGGGCGTCGTGCGCGGCAACGGGGCGCTGGTCGACGATCCCTGGACGCTCGATCATCCCGGTGACCGCCAGCTCCACAGCGTACTGCTCGTCGGCAGCGGCCTGACGATGATCGATGCCGCGCTGCGCCTCGCCGCCCTGCGCCCGCGCGTGCGTCACATCCACGTGCTCTCTCGCCACGGCCGGCTGCCCGAACCCCAGGCGATCGGCGGCCTGCCCGCCCGACGGGTCGACGTGCGCGCGGCCCTGGCGACTTCGCGCCACTCGGCGCGCGCATTGGTCCGCGCCGTACGCGCCGCTGCACGACGCACCGTGGAGACGGGTGGTGACTGGCGCGAAGTGGTCACCGCCGTGCGCGGCCAATTGCCCACGCTGTGGCGTGAACTCCCGATCCCGGTCAAGGAACGCCTGCTGCGGCACGCGCGTTCGCTCTGGGACGTGCACCGGCATCGCGTGCCGGTCGGCCCGCTCAACGCGGTGCGCATGCTCGAGCGCGTCGGCGTCCTCGAGGTGCACGCCGGCAGGATCATGGATCTCAATCCCGCGGAGGGCAGCGTCGAGGTCATCTGGCGACCGCGCGGCGCGGCGCGAAGTCGCGCCTGGCTCGTCGATCGCGTCGTGAACTGCACGGGCCCGGACACGCGTGTCGCCGCGAACGGCGACCCGTTCGTCCGGTCGCTGCTGGCCAACGGCTGGATCCGCGCCGATGCCCTGAACCTGGGCGTCGACGTGTCCCCGGCTGGCCTCGCGGTGGGCCGCGCGGGCGAACCCGTGGACGGCCTCTATTGTCTGGGTCCCTGGTTGCGGGCGCGCGACTGGGAAGCCTCGGCCGTCGGCGAACTGCGCGAGCATGCCGCCGCGCTGGCCCGGGAGCTCGCCACGCGCGCGCAGGCCGCCACCGCCTGAATTCGCCCGCGCGCGTCCGAAGCTGTTAGGCTCGCGCGCTTTCCGCCGAGGTCCCGATGACAATTCGCGCGTGCGTCTGGCCGGGAGCGCTGCTGGGGATGGCCGCGCTGTTCGCGGGCTGCGGCAGCGGCCCGACGGACGACGTTCGGCTGTTGAACGTTTCATACGATCCGACGCGAGAATTCTACGAGGACATCAACGCTGCATTCGCGAACGACTGGTACGCGACGCACCGCCAGCACGTGAACATCAGCCAGTCGCACGGCGGCTCGGGCCGCCAGGCGCGTGCCGTGATCGACGGCCTGCCGGCCGACGTGGTGACGCTGGCGCTCGCGGGAGACATCGACGCGATCGCCGAGCAGGCGCGGCTGCTGCCGCTCAACTGGGAAGAGCGCCTGCCCGACAACAGCGCACCGTACGTCTCGACCATCGTGTTCCTCGTGCGGGCCGGCAATCCCAAGGGCATTCGCGACTGGGGTGATCTCGTCCGCGCCGATGTCAGGGTCATCACGCCGAATCCGAAGACCTCGGGCGGCGCGCGCTGGAATTACCTCGCGGCCTGGGCCTGGGCCGAACGCCAGCCGGGCGCCTCCGCGGCGACCGCCGAGGAATTCGTGCGCAAGCTCTACCGCAACGTGCCGGTGCTCGATACCGGCGCGCGCGGCTCTCTCACGACGTTCGCGCAGCGGAACATCGGCGATGTCGCGATCTCCTGGGAGAACGAAGCGCACCTCGCGTTGCGCGAGATGAGCGACCAGCATTTCGAGATCGTCGTGCCGTCGGTCAGCGTGCTCGCGGAACCTTCGGTGGCCGTCATCGACAAGGTGGTCCTGCGACGCAAGACACGACAGGTTGCGCAGGCATACCTCGAATTCCTGTATACGCCCGAAGCGCAACGGATCGCCGCCACGCATTTCTTCCGGCCGCGCGATCCCGCCGTCCTCGCGCAATATGCGCACCAGTTCGCGAGTGTCGAGCTGGTCGGGATCGATCACTTCGGCGGCTGGAAAGTCGCGCAGCGAACGCACTTCGCGAGCGGCGGCGTGTTCGACCGGATCTCGAACCCCTAGTCGACGACCAGTTTGTAGCCGGATGGTGGCGCGGTCTGCAGAAGCTGCGGCACCGCCGGGTTCGCTTCGATCTTGTGACGCAGCCGGTGCACGAGCTGCTTGAGGAGCTGCCGGTCGCCCGAACCGCGATGGCCCCAGACCTGCACGAGCAGACGGTCCGAGTTCACCGCGCGGCCAGCCTGCGCGAGCAGCATCTGCAGCAGCCGCAGCTCGAGCTTGGTGAGCGCAATCGGTTCTCCGCCGGCGATGCGCACGTGGTGATTCTCGAGATCCAGGGAGACCCGACCGGCCGCGACCGGCGCCTGCGCGCGATCGGCGCTCGCGCGCCGCAGCAGCGCCTTGACGCGCGCGAGCAGCGTCTTCGGACTGAACGGCTTCGTCAGGTAGTCATCGGCGCCGAGCTCGAGCGCCCTCACGAGATCCTGCTCTTCACCGCGCGCCGTCAGCATCATCACCGGCACGTCGCCGCGCGCGCGGATCGCCGTGCACACTTCGAAGCCCGATGTGCCCGGCATGTTGATATCGAGGATCACGAGATTCGGCGCCTCTGCGTCGAACATCGCGAGCGCTCCCGGCCCGTCGCTCGCCTTCACGACCAGATAACCCGCCTGCGACAACGAGTAGGCGACGAGGCCCAGCAGGTCGAGGTCGTCGTCGGCGACGAGGATCTTCATCCGGGGACGTCCGATTCGATGGGCAGGCTCAACGTGAATCGCGTGAGTCCGGCCGGGGTGCGGGCGGCCGTGATCGTCCCCCCGTGACGCTCGACGATCGATCGCGAGATCCACAATCCGAGGCCGAGTCCGCCCGGCTCGGGTTCATGCGTGCCGCCGCGCTTGAAGCGCTCGAAGATGTCCGCCGCGTCGCTGTCGGGAACTCCCGGGCCTTCATCCTCCACCCAGGCGCTGACGCTGTTGCCCTGCGTCTTCGCGCCGACGCGGACGACGCTGCCCTCGGGCGCGAACTTGCTCGCGTTCGCGATCAGGTTGACGAACACCTGCGTGAGGCGCGGGGCGTCGCCCTGCAATTCGGCGTCTTCGGGGATTTCGACTTCGAGCGTCTGCCGGCGTTGCAGCAGCAGCGATTCGACGAGGCCGCGCGCATCGTCGACGACGTCGCGGATTGCGATCGACTGCCGGCGCACGTCGAGCTGCCCTGCCTCGATGCGCACGCTTTCGAGCAGGTTGTCGATGAGGCGCGTGAGCCGCAACGAGCCGCGCTCGAGCGACAACACGAGCTCCTCGAGCTCGGCCGGGGACTTCGATTTGAGTCCCTCGCGCAGCAGCTCGATGGAGGCGAGCTGCGCCGCGAGCGGCGTGCGGAACTCGTGGCTGACGTTCGCGAGCACCGTGTCGCGCGCGCGGCGGACGCCTTCGAGCTCGGTTTCGTCGCGCATGACCTGCACCTGCAGACCGTCGACGATGCGCGAGCTCGTGATGACGGTCTGGCGATTGCCCGAGCGCGTCTGCAATTGCTCGACAGCCGTCGCGGTGCCCGACTGCCGCGCGCGCAGAATCGGGCATGCGGTGGTCGTACAGGGGCGCGAACCACTCGCGGCACCGGGCAAGGCGCACGGCTTCAGGACGTCACCGCAGAACTTGCCGATCACATCCGCCGCAGCCACCCCGAGCAGGCGCGCCGCCTGCGGATTGAGGTAGCGGATGATCCGTTCCTGGTCGACGGCGTACACGCCTTCGACGACCGCCTCGAGCACCACTTTCGCCTGCGCGTCGCGGGTCCGCAGCTCGGAATTCAGGTCGACGAGATTGCGGCGCATGTCGTTCATCGTGCGCGCGAGCTGTCCGATCTCGGCCGGTCCGGCGGTCGGGATGGACGTGGCGAAATCGCCCTGGCCGAGCCGGACTGCCGCCTCGGTGAGCGCTTCGGCCGGCCGTGTGACCCGCCTGCCGAGCAGGACCCCCGCGACGACCGCCAGCACCGCGAACACGATGGCCGTGACGATGAGCCGCCAGACGAGCGCGCTCACCGCGCTGTCGGTCTCCTTCGAAGACGCCGTCGTTTCGATGAGCGCGATACCCTCGCCCGTCGATGAGAAGACGGGAAAGCTCGACGCGTACAACCCCAGCTTCGAAATGCGCTGCACGGCGAAGCGGCCGTCGGCGAGCGCCTGCGAATGCAGGGAGGTGAACTCGTTGTCCGGCAAGGCATTGAATGCGCGGTAGTTGAGCAGCCTCACCGGCAGACCGCTGTGTTCCGTGAGCTCCTTCGCGAGGTGGTCGTCGAGCAGGTGAACCACCAGCACGCTGAACGACGCGTGCTGCGCCGGCAACTTCGCGACGGCGCCGACCACCGAGAATTGCGTGCCCGGTGGCACGGCCATGAAGCGTTCGCCCTGTTCTTCCGCGATCGCGAACACCTGCGGCCACGGCAGCTCGATGCCGCTGGCGGCGACGAGCTGCGCGCCATCGAACACCGCGCAGGCATCGAGCCCGGCGGTATCGCAGAAGCGGCGCAGGAATTGGGGCAGATCGTCGCGGCTCGACGCGCCGATCAGGCGGCGCAGCGGCGGTCGGTCGGCCAGCACGCGCGCGTGAGTCAGCGTGTCTTCCGCCATGCGCGTGATTTCCTCGCGCGAATTCGCGCCCGCGAGCTGCACGTGCAGCTTCTGCTGGCTGTCGGCCAGGCTGCGCAGCATGTCGATCGCGAAGTAGGAGATTCCGGCCGCGACGAGCAGGACCATCACGACGTTACTGGCCGCGAGCCACCAGCCGAGGCTGTTGCGCTTCATCGGCGGCGGTACCCGGAGCGCTCCACCAGCGTCTTGATGATCAGCGTGACGACGGCGAGCAGCGAGAGCATCGACGCCACTGCGAAGGCGCCGACGAAGTTGTACTCGTTGTAGAGGATCTCGATGTGCAGCGGCATCGTGGTGGTCAGCCCGCGAATGTTGCCCGAGACCACCGATACGGCGCCGAACTCGCCCATCGCGCGCGCGTTACAGAGGATGACGCCGTACACGAGGCCCCAGCGGATGCGCGGCAGGGTAACACGGAAGAACGTGAGCCAGCCGCCGGCGCCCAGCGTGATCGCGGCCTCCTCCTCGTCGTTGCCGAGCTGCTGCATGAGCGGGATGAGTTCGCGCGCGACGTACGGAAACGTCACGAACATCGTCGCCAGGATGATGCCCGGCAGTGCGTATACGATGCTGATGTCGTGATCCTGCAGCCAGGCGCCAAACCAGCCGTTGAGGCCGAACAACAGCACGTAGATCAGGCCCGACACGACCGGTGAGACCGCGAGTGGCAGATCGATCAGCGTGATCAGGAAGCTCTTGCCCTTGAACTCGAACTTCGCAATACACCACGCGGCCGTGATGCCGAACAACGTGTTGAGCGGGACGACGACGGCCGCAGTGATCAGCGTCAGGCGGATCGCGGCGCGGGTATCGGGATCGGCAAACGCGCCGAAGTACGCCTCCCAGCCCTTCTCCAGCGCAACGGAGAACACCGCCGCGAGTGGCGCCGCGAGCAATGCGCCCAGGAACACCAGCGAGACCGTGATGAGCAGCCAGCGCACCACGGTCGAGGTCCAGGTGTTGTGCCCCGGTCGCGACGACAGCTCGGCCGAGAGTTCGGTGTGATTGGCGGGCCCGGCCATGGTCAGCGACTCACCATCATGCGCCGGCGGCCCCACACCTGGATCAGGTTGATCGCGAGCAGCATCACGAACGAGATCGCGAGCATCACGCAGCCCAGGGCCGCGGCGCCCGCGTAATCGAACTCTTCGAGCCGGATCACGATGAGCAGCGGCGTGATCTCGGTTTTCATCGGCATGTTGCCGGCGATGAAGATGACCGACCCGTACTCGCCGACGGCGCGTGCGAAAGCCAGCGTGAACCCGGTCAGCAGGGCCGGCAGCACGGTCGGCACGATGATGCGCCGAAACACGTAGAACCGCCCGGCGCCCAGGGTCTCGGCGGCATCCTCGAGATCGCGCTGCACTTCGAGTATCGCCGGCTGCACCGTGCGCACGACGAACGGCATGCCGATCAGCGTGAGCGCGACCGTGATGCCGATCCACGTGTAGGCGACCTGGATGCCGAGGGGTTCGAGGTACTGTCCGATCCAACCGTTACCGGCGAATACGGTGGTCAACGCGATGCCCGACACTGCGGTCGGCAGCGCGAACGGCATGTCGATGACGGCGTCGATGAACTTGCGGCCGGGAAAATCGTAGCGCACCAGAGTCCATGCCAGCGCGAACCCGAACACCATGTTGACGCAGGCGGCCACCAGGGCGGCGCCGAACGACAGGCGATACGACGCCAGCGCGCGCGGGCTCGTGATCACGTCGACGAAACGGGCGAAGTCCATGCCCGCGGCCTTGAGGACGAGCGCCGACAACGGCAGGAGCACGATCGCGCACAGAAAGAACGTCGTGAATCCGAGCGTGATGCCGAAGCCCGGGATCACGTTCGGTTCGCGCCGCATGGTTTTCATGCCGCCGCCTCGGCACGCAGCTGCGGCTCGCCCGAGCGGTAGACGAGCAGCACCGGCCAGCCCGGTTGCGCGGCCAGAAGCGAACGATACGCCGTGCCCGCATGCTCGATGTCGGTGATGCCGAGAACCAGCATTTGCGCCGCGCCGCTCGACAGCGTGCGCGTGAGCTCGCTGACGGTCTCTCCGATCGCGAGTTCCGTGCGCATCTCGAGCCCGTGGCTGGACTGCGCCTCGGAGCGCGCGTCCAGCAGCGCGCGCATCGGGGCGGCGTGACCGGCCCCGGGCGGACCTTCCGGCACGATGCCGAGGTAGATGGCTTCCGCGGACACATGGCGCAGCAGGCTCGCCGACACGGCGAGCGTCGCGCGCCGCGCAGCTTCGTGTGTCCAGTGGATGAACACGCGCGTCGGGCTCGGCGCGTTCCGCGGCAGCACGAGCACTTCGTTCGCGCCGTTCCGAAGCAGCCATTCGACCGTCTTCGCCGCATCCGGCCCTGCGCTGATCGCCGCCACGCCGGTGAATGGCAACGGCGAGCCCGTCACTTCGGGCCCCTGCGCGATGGAACGCAGCACCACGCGCGTCTTCATGTTCGTCGACAGCTGCGCGAGCAGCGGCTCGTTCGCGAGCGCCGCGGCGGCGGCTTCCGTGGGCGCGCAGGCGAGGAAGCTCGACAGGGGCGTCGGCAGGACGTGCAGGCGCCGCGCGCCCAGAGCGACCTGGGCGCCGGTCTGCAACGGCAGGTCGCGACGCTCGGGTTGCGTTCGCGTCACTTCGAGCCGCGCATCGTTGGCGCCGCCCGGGCCGAGCAGCATCGCGGCGCTGGGTTCGTCGAGCAGCCGGACCCGCAGTCGTTCGAGCGCGCCGGTGAATACGATCTCCTCGACGGCACCCTTCGCGATGTAGTTCGACGAGAGGTGCTCGCGTGCCCCCGCGATCTCGACTTCCTCCGGGCGCAGCACGGCGACGACTTCGTGTTCACGACCGGCGGGCACACGCTCGGGACCCTCGGCGTTGACCGGAGTCGCCCCGAAGCGGATGCCGTCGGCGCTCTGTCGCGCGAGCAGCAGGTTGGCCGCGCCCAGGAACGTGGCGACGAAACGGGTGGCCGGCTGCGTGTAAAGGTCGTTCGGGTTCCCGACCTCGAGCAGGCGGCCATGATTCATGACGCCGATGGTGTCGGCGAGCGCGAACGCCTCTTCCTGATCGTGGGTGACGAGCACGGTCGCGATCCCGAGTTCGCGCTGCACGGAGCGGATGGTCCGGCGCAGCTCCTCGCGAATCTTCGCATCCAAAGCGCCGAACGGTTCGTCGAGCAGGAGCACCTGCGGCTTGTGGGCGAGCGCTCGCGCCACGGCGACGCGCTGCTGCTGGCCGCCGGAGAGCTGGCCGGGCAGTCGTTCGTCCATGCCCTCCAGCGCGACGAGCTTCAGCAGCTCCTTGCGGCGCGCACGCCGGTCGGCGGCGCGCATGCGGCGCACGCGCAGGGCGAATTCGATGTTGTCGGCCACGGTCATGTGACGGAACAGCGCGTAGTTCTGGAACACGAGCCCCACGCCCCGATCCCGGGCGCGTACGTGCGTGACGTCCCGTCCGTGGAGCGAAATGCGTCCGTGGTCGATGCCCGTGAGGCCGGCAATGGCCCGCAAGAGGGTGCTCTTGCCGCTCCCCGACGGCCCGAGAAGCACGAAAAACTCGCCCTCCCCGATCTCGATCGAGACGTCGTTGACGACCGGCTGTTCCTGATACCGCTTGGTGACTTGATCGAGGGCGATGGACATGGGAGAACGGGCCAGCCAGTGCGTGGAGGAAAACGCCGCAGATGCTACCAGCGGACGGTATTGGCCCCGGTAACCCACTGGTTACAATGAGGTCACAATCGGTTCTAAGGCCGCGGAACTAAACGCCGGGGCTGCCGAACTAACGAGTACACTTTTCCACCGTCGACGGGAGCAGATTTTCAAGCATGGCCACCGAGAACACCCCCGCCTATTCCGTGGACAAGACCACCGCCGAGCGCCGCCAAGACCGGCCTCACTGGGTTCTCGACGACGCCGTCTACAGCATCAGCGCCCTGCTGCTGTCCGTCATCGTCATGCACAGCATCTGGACGCTCATCATCCGCCCGCGCGCGGAAGCGGTGCTCTCCCAGCGGGTGACCGTGACGAACACCCAGAACGTCAAGGCCCAGGTGCTCCAGCTGCGTTCCGTCTACGTCATCCTCAAGGATCACGAGCAGGAACTGTGCGTCATCCTGTGCATGTGGTCGCTGCTGTTGCTCGCGCGCCAGGGCCAGGAGACGCGCAAGAGCCGCGCCCTCCTCGACCGCGACTACGTGAAGATCGCCGACAACCAGGTCGTGCTGCCCGAAGACGCGCGCGTCTATTCGCGTCCTCTCGAAGCCTTGCCCAAGAACGAGCAGGACAGCTTCCTGCCCCGGCTGCTGATGGTCGCGTACAACCGTTTCGGCTCCACGCGCAGCGTGCAGGACGCGGCGGAGGCCGTGCGCGACGAGTGCGAGTTCGAAACCGCGAGCATGGACACCAAGCTGTCGATGGTCCGCTTCACCGCGTGGGCGATTCCGGCAGTCGGATTCGTCGGCACGGTGCGTGGCATCGGCGCGGCGCTCCAGGAAGCGCAGGGCGCGATGGGCGGTGACATCTCCGGCGTCACGATGGGGCTCGGCATCACGTTCAACGCGACGCTGACCGCGCTCGTGGCCTGCATCATCGTCATGTTCTGGATGCACCAGCTGCAGCAGTACCAGGATCGCCTGGTGCTCGACTGCCGCACCTACGTCGACCGCGTCCTGCTCCGCAAGCTGCGCGTCGTCTCGAAGTAGGCGACGCGCACGTCGGTGCGCACACTGGTCTGGTTTCGCGGCAAGGACTTGCGCGTAGCAGATCACGCGCCGCTGCGCGCCGCGCTGGACACGGCGAAGAACGGGCGCGGCTCGTTGATCCCGCTGTTCGTCCTCGACGACTACTTCTTCGCGCCGGAGGCGGCGCGGAGAATCCCGTTCCGCATGCAGTTCCTCGTCGAGTCGCTGCGATCGCTCGCCGCGAATCTCGAGCACCTGGGTTCCCGTCTGGTCGTGGTCGGCGGAAGCAGCGTCGAGGAGGTGCCGCGGCTCGCGAAACTCTGGGGCGTCGATCGCGTGGTCGCGCAGAGCTGGGTGGCGCCCGTCGGCCGCGCGCGGGATCGCCTCGTCATGCAAGGGCTCGAGGTGCCGCTCGAGCTCCACGACACCGAAACGCTGTGTCGGCCGGGCCGGCTGCGCACCGGCGCGGGCGACCCCTTCTCCGTATTCACGCCGTTCGCGCGCGCGTTCGCCCGCGACATCGAAGTAGACGCGCCGATTCCCGCGCCGCGCTCGCTGCCGCCATTGCCCGCCGATGTGCGCACGCGCAGTACCGCGATTCCCACACTCGAGAGTCTCGGCATCACGCACAACCCGCGCGTGCAGCCGGGTGGCGAGCGCAATGCCCGCGAGCGGCTCAAGCGCTGGCTCGCGGGCGACGCCAAGGACTACGACGAGCTGCGCAATCGCATGGATCTCGACGGCACGAGCCGGCTTGGCGCGGATCTCAAGTTCGGAACGCTCTCGCCGCGCACGGTCTGGAATGCCGTCGATCGCCGGCTGCGGGAGCTCTCGCCCGACGCGTTGCGCGTCTACCAGAGCGAACTGCTGTGGCGCGAGTTCGCGCACCACTCCTTGTTCGACCGGCCCTCGCTGCTGCGCACGCCGTTCCGCGAGAACTGGCGGAAGTTCCCGTGGCTCCACGACGAGGGCGGCTGGAGCGCATGGGTCGAGGGACGCACGGGCTACCCCATCGTCGACGCGTCCGCGCGCCAGCTCCTCGCCACCGGTTTCGTGCACAACCGCGCGCGCATGATCTCCGCGAGCTTCCTCACCAAGCACCTGCTCATCGACTTCCGGCGTGGCGAATCGCACTACTTCGACTGGCTCACGGACGGAGACTGGGCGAGCAACGACATGGGATGGCAGTGGTCCGCGGGCTGCGGCTGCGACGCACAACCGTGGTTCCGCATCTTCAACCCGGTGACGCAGGGCGAGAAATTCGATCCCGAGGGCGAGTACGTACGCACGTGGGTGCCGGAGCTCGCGCGCATGCCCGCCAAGTACATCCACTCGCCCTGGGATGCGCCACCCGACGTGCTCGCCACGGCGGGCGTGCGGCTGGGAACGAACTACCCGCGTCCGATCGTCCTACACGAGACGGCGCGCCAACGATTTCTCGCGACCGCCAAGCGGCACCTCGGCTAATATCCCGGGCGTGACGCGCCTACGATCCCTGCGCATTCGCCATCTCGTGCTGCCGTTCGTGCTCGCGGCGCTCGCGCTGCGCGCGTTCATTCCCGCGGGCGCGATGCCGGATGGCAATGGCGACCTCTCGTTCCAGACGAAGATGTGCTCGACGCAGGGCGGAGATTCCAGCGAGACCGCCGAGTTGCCGGGCGAAGCGCCGGCCGTACCCGGCATGCACTGCGAATTCTGCG
>CADEED010000036.1:0-14753 GCA_902826225.1 uncultured Pseudomonadota bacterium
TTCGCCGTCCAGCGTGTTGGCCGCCGGGTCGAGCGACACGGTGACGTTGGTCTCCGACGTGGATACGAGGTCCACCGACATGCCGTGTTCCTTGAACACCGCGAACACGTCGGCCAGGAAGCCGACCTGGTGCCACATGCCCGGGCTGTCGAGCGAGATCAGCGTGATGCCCTTGCGGCTGCAGATCGCCTTCACCTGCGCACCGGGCGCGGACTCGCCCGTGATCAGCGTGCCTTCGAGGTCCGGGGTCTGCGTGGCGTATACATATAAAGGTATCTGGTAGTGCCGCGCCGGCAGCAGGCAGCGCGGGTGCAGCACCTTGGCGCCCGAGGTCGCGATCTCCTGCGCTTCGTCGTAGTGCAAGGCGCGGATCAGGCGCGCGGAGGGAGTCGCGCGCGGATTCGCGCTGAACATGCCGGGCACGTCGGTCCAGATCTCGATCTGCTGCGCGCGAATCTTGGCGCCGAGATACGCCGCCGACGTATCCGAGCCGCCGCGGCCGAGCAGGCAGGTATTGCCTTGCGCATCGCGCGCGATGAAACCCTGTGTGATGACCACCGGCGTCGACCCATCGAGCCGCTTCTCGAGCGCGGCGTCGGGTGCGAACGAACACGTGGCCGACAGCACGGACGCCTTCGCGGACGCGCCGCGATCCTCGGCGGACAGCATGTCGCGCGCGTCCATCCACGTGACGTCGATTCCCTGGGTCTTCAGGTAACGCGACCCGATCTCGGTGGCCATGAGCTCGCCATTCGCCATCACGCGCGCACGCGTGCGGTCGGAGAGCTCGCGCACCAGCGCGATCCCGTTCGCCACCTGCCGCAACTCGTCGAAATAGCCCTGCAGCTGCGGGCTCACGCCGATGCCGAGTTCGGTAGTTAGCTGGCGGTGACGGTTCTCGATGGCAGCGAGCGGCTCGTCGGGATTGCCCGCCTGCGCCGCCACGAGCAGCTTCTCGAGCATGTCCGTGATCTTCGTGACCGCCGAATGCACGACGAGCACGCGCGCCTCCGCGGCCAGGCGGCGTTTGACGACCACGGCGATGTTCTGCCAGTTGGCGAGCGTGGAGACGCTGGTGCCGCCGAACTTGACGACGATCCAGCGCGATGCAGGACGCGCGGTCATGCTGTTTCCTCACGGCGGCCTTCTCGGGCCGTCGACTCACGGTTTCAGGGCGCGGGGCGCGACGAGCTAGCGCTCGTCTTCTTCGAACGTGTCCAGCAGGTCTTTTTCGAGGCGGCGATCCGCGAGCACTTCTTCGAGCTTGCTCCACGCAGCCTTGCCACGTTTGGGAGCGCCCGGCGACGGCCTGACGCGCCGGTCGACTTTGTCGAGAATGCGGTCGTAGTCGGTGTTGTCTTCCGCCTCGGCCAGAAACTCTTCGTCGAGATCGAAGCTTTCGTTATCGCGTTCGGACATCGTTGAATGCGCCAAAAAAACTATACGAAACAGTGAGTTGCCGGCCCGAATGGCCCGCAATGAGGCTGCGAACTATAGCCGATTCGCGCGCGGTTTCAACTGCGCCGCAAAGGGGCAGTCGGGTCGGCGGGAACGACCGAAATCGGCGAACCGGGCCCCAGCCTGAGGCTTTCCGCGGCATTTCCACGGCTGCGGGCGACCTCGAGGACGCCGAAGGAGTTGATGAGGCCGAGAAAGTCCCCCGACTCCGCCTCGCCGTAGGTGCGCTTCAGCGGCAGGCGCAGGCCGCCCACGAGGATGGCCGGCGACCGCAGCGCCATCACGGCGCCGGACTCGATGTTCGAGATGAGGTTGCCGAACCGGTCCGCCGCGACGATGACGCCGGCCACCCCGCCGTCGATGCGCGGCGTGGTCTCGGGCCAGCCCCGGGTGCCGAGGGACGGGATCTCGGCTCCCAGATCCTCGGGCAGGCAGCGCTGCGCCGCGAGCTCCGCGGCCAGCGGTGCAAACACGTCACGGCCATGGAACGTGGCGCTGATGTCGGTGATCCCGAACTGCACGAGTCGCGCCGGGTCGACCCGGTACAGCCGCTCGATGTGGCTGCGCGCCGCCAGGGGTCCTAACAGTCCATTGTCGGGAGCGAGCAGTGCCTGCCCGCCGCTCAAGGCCACCAGGATTTCGCGCGACGTACCGACGCCCGGATCGATCACTGCCATGTGCAGCGTGCCGGCCGGAAAATACTGGAGCGCGCGCGACATCCAGAAGCCGGCCTCGACGGGCTGGTAGGCACTGACCTCGTGCGCCATGTCGACGAAGCGCAGGTCCGGCGCGCGCGCGAGCATCACGCCCTTCATGATCCCCACGAACGGTTCGCGCCACCCGAAATCGGTGGTTAGCGTGATGAGTCCATTGGCGCGAAATCCTGTCACGGTTACTCCGTCATCCGTACACTGCGCGACCATGTCGCCATCGCCCGCCGCTGTCAATCGCAGCCCCGTTACCTTGTCCACCCTCCTTCTCCTCTGCGCATGCTTCGTGCTGAGCGGCGTCGCGGCCCTCGTCTACCAGACCGCCTGGACTCGCCAGTTCGCCATCGTGTTCGGAACGTCCGAGCTCGCCGTCGCCACGGTGCTCGCGGCCTACATGGGTGGCCTCGCACTCGGCGCCGTGCTCGCCGAACGTCTGTTGCCCCGCGTGACCAGGCCGGTGCTGACCTACGCGGTCCTCGAGCTGGGCATCGCGGTGAGCGCGATCATCGCCGTGCCGTTCTTCCTCTGGCTTGCGAACCTCGGATTGCAGGCGCTGTTCGGCGGGCAGCCCTCGCCCCCGTCGAGCGATCACGCCGGCACCACGGCCTTCTACCTCGCGAGCGCATTCTTGGGACTCGCGCTGCCGACGACCCTCATGGGCGCGACGCTGCCGATGCTCGCGCGTTACGCGGTGTCGGAAGAAGCGCAGATCGGCCGCCGAATCGGCCTGCTGTACGCGATGAACACCGCGGGCGCGGTTGGCGGCGCGTTGCTCACGGCGTTCGCGCTCCTGCCGGAGTTCGGCCTCACGCGCACCACCTGGTTCGCCGCGGGACTCAACGGGCTCGTGTTCCTGCTCGCGGCGGCACTCGGCCGGCGCATGACGCCGACATCGGGGTCGCAGGGATACTCGCTCGACCCGAAGGCCGCGCCCCCGCCCGTCCCGGTTCGCGCCGCGCGCCACTCGTTCGGTACTTTTCCGGGGCCCGCGTGGGTGCTGCCATTGATGCTGCTGGCCGGCGCCGTCGCCTTCTTCCAGGAAGTCTTGTGGAGCCGGATGCTCTCGCACGTGGTGGGCAGCAGCATCTACGCGTTCGGCGTGATGGTCGCGAGTTTCCTCGTCGGCATCGCCATTGGCGGGGGCCTGGGCGCCGGCATCGCGCGCACGCGCGAACGCGCCACCTATGCGCTCGGCTTCGCGCTGATCTTCGCGGCGATCGCGGCCGCGGTCGCCTACCAGATGCTCGACGGATTGCTGCCCGATCGTGCCGGGCTGCTCTCGAACGTGAAGGATCTCGGCGTCGTGAGCCTGCCGATGAACTCGCTGTTCTCCGGCCTGCTGCTGTTGCCCATGACGCTCGCGATCGGCATGACGTACCCGCTCGCCGTGCGCATCCTCGCCCACGACGCGGATGATGCCGCTCCGGCGAGCGCGCGCGTGTACGCGTGGAACACCGTCGGCGCCATCATCGGCTCGCTCGCGGCGGGCTTCTGGCTCATTCCCGCGCCCAAGTACGAGGGAGCGATCCGGGTCGCCGCGTGGTCGAGCGCGCTGCTCGGCGTGCTCGCCCTGTGGGTGCTCGTGAAGAGCCATCGCGTCTTCGCCGGCGCGGTGACCGCGGCGGTGCTCGTCGCCTGCGCGTTCTTCCGTCCGGAAATCCCGCTGCGCTTGCTGACCACCTCACCGCTCAATGTCGGCACGAAGGAACGGCTCTTCTATTACGACGTCGGCCGCAGCGCGAGCGTGGTCGTGCTGCCGCAGGATGGCGGCCTCGCGCTGCGTACGAACGGGCTGCCCGAGGCCTTGATGGACAGCCCCGGCATGCTGCCACGCTTCAGCGGCGAGTTCTGGCTGTCACCGCTCGCGGTCATCGCGCGCCCCGCCACGCGTGACATGCTGATCGTGGGCTACGGCGGCGGCGTGGTGGTGGAAGGCGTTCCGCCCTCCGTCGAGCACATCGACGTCATCGAGCTCGAGCCGGAAGTCATCGAGGCGAATCGCGCGACGAGCGCGCTGCGGCGTCGCGATCCCCTTCAGGATCCGCGCGTCAACGTGATCGTGAACGACGCACGCGGCGCGCTGCGGCTCACGTCGCATCGTTACGAGGCGATCGTGTCGCAGCCCTCGCACCCGTGGACCGCCGGTGCATCGCACCTGTACACGCGCGAATTCATGCAGCTCGCGCGCGATCACCTGACGGACACCGGCGTGTTCGTGCAGTGGATGAACGTCATCTTCATGGACGAGGACCTGTTGCGCTCGCTGACCGCGACGCTGCTCGCCGTCTTCCCCGAGGTGCGCGTCTACCGCCCCGATCCGAACACGATGGTGTTCCTCGCGAGTGCGGCGCCCCTCGACCTGGAGAAGCAGCTCCTCGCCACCGGCATGCCGGTGCGCGGCGCGCCGCTGCACTACGCGCGCTTCGGCATCAACAATGCCGAGGATCTCGTCACGGCGCTGATGCTGGACACGCAGGGCGCGCGCGAGCTCTCGCGCGGCGCCCCGCTCATCACCGACGACGAGAACCGCATCGCAACGTCGAGCGTGTTCGAGTCCGGCCGCGCGCTCACGGGTGAGACCAGCGGGCGTCTGCTCGCCGCGTATGACCCGGTGGCGCGGCAGGACTCCTTCGTCTATCGCGAGCTGCGCGACCGCCTGTCGTTCCCCTACATCATCCGGCGCAACAGCGTGTTCTCGTTGCTGGACCCGAGCCTGTCAGATCGCAGCCTGCGCATCGCCCGCAATCTCGGTCAGAGCGCGGACGCGGAATACGCGCGGGCGTTCGCGTTCCGCATGCGCCGACAGGCAGACCGCTCGACCGAGTACCTGCGCGTCGCCATCGAGGAGTATCCGCAGAACGAGGCGCTGCGCCTCGAGTTCCTGCGTCCCTATTACGGCCTGCTCGCGCACAAGGGCGCGCCGCCGGAGATCGCGGAGGTCGCGGAAAAACTCAGCGCGGCGTCGAAGTCGATCCTCGAGGCCGCGGGCCACGCGGGGCGCAACGAGTGGGGCGACGTCGCCCAGGCCGACGGCCGCCTCGCCGAAATCCCGTGGACGCACGAGTGGTACCCGGAAGTGGTCGAACTGCGCACCAACTGGCGCGCGCGCGTTCAACAGCAGCGCAAGCGCTACGGCGAAGAGGCGATCACGATGATCGATCGCATCGCCATCATGGCGCCGTCCCTGCCGATGTACGGGTTGCGCGCCCGTGCGGGCATCGCGGCGGAACGTCCCTCCGTGGTCGTTGACTCGATCGCCAACTATACGAAGCTCGCGCTCAACATGACCCGAGTCGGCATCCACACGCAGGAAGCGCTGCGCACCGATGCCAGGGCGCTGCGGGCAATGCTCGACGAGGCCGAGAAGATGAGCGGCGCCGACAAGTCCCGGATCGCCGAGGTCCGCGAGATGCTCGCACCGATCCCGGCGCCGACCTCGGGCTGATTCAGCGCGCGGCCGGCGGCGGCGCGGACTGCGACGGTGGCTCGTTCGGCGTGGAGCCCGGCGTCAGGATGGCGGGGGCGCCTTCGACGGGCGGTGCGGCATCGGGCTCCAGTTCGAGGCCGACCATCTGCGGCAGCCCGTTCGCTTGCCGGAGTGTCGCGAGCACGAAGTCCCAGTGGATCTCGGCCGGCGCCTCGCCGAGCGCGGCGTTCGCGAGCGCGTAGAAACCTTCGAGGTCGGCCTCCGCGCGCTGGCCCTCCGCGTCGATCGGCGGATGCACTTCGAGCCACACCTGGCCGTTCACGCGCGCGACCTTCACGGGCTCGTTGATGAGCCAGACGGGAGTGCCGACGGGGACGAGCGGGAACAGGGCCTCGATGTCCTCGGGATACATGCGGATGCAGCCGTGCGTGATGGCCATGCCCACCGCGATCGGGTTGTTGGTGCCGTGGATGAGATACGCACCCGGCCGCAGGTCGAGACGCATCGCGTACAACCCGAGCGGATTGTCGGGACCCGCCTTCACGACCGGCGGCAGCGGATCGCCGCGCTCCGCATGTTCCTTGCGCACCGACTCCGGTGGCGTCCACGTCGGATTCTTGCGCTTGTCGACGACTTTCGTGCGACCGAGCGGGGTCGACCAGTCCATCTTGCCGATGCTCACGGGAAACGTGATGACCTGCGGCGTCTCGCCCTTCTTCCCCTTCGGGTAATAGTAGAGACGGTGCTCGGGCAGGTTGACCACGATGCCTTCGCGCGCGCCCTGCGGCAGCAGGCGCTGGTTCGGAATGACGATGGGCGTGCCTTCGCCGGGCAGCCACAGATCCACCCGCGGATTCGCCTTCTGTATTTCCTCGTAGCCCAGGCTGTAACGCCGGGCGAGGTCGGGCAGCGTGTCCTCTCCGAACGCGGTGATGGACTCGACGTCACCGAACATCAATGCATCGGGGCTCGAGAGCGGGTACTGGGTCGCGCCGGCGGATGCGGAGAAAACGGCGAAGAACACGGCGGAAATCGTCTTTTGCATGGACACAGTCTTGCACAAATCCCTACACTCAGTCGCGTGAACGAAACGCAACGCGCTTTCCTGCGACAGTCGATCCGCGTAATCGCCGACTACCCGAAACCGGGCATCCAGTTCCGCGACATCACGACGCTGCTGCGCGACCCGGCCGCGTTCAAGCTCACCATCGATCTGCTCTGTGACGCGTGGCGCGGCCTCGCCATCGGCAAGGTCGCGGGCATCGAGGCGCGCGGTTTCATCCTGGGCGGCGCCGTCGCGCACGCGCTCGGCGCGGGCTTCGTGCCCATCCGCAAACGCGGCAAACTCCCGCACGAAACAGTGCGCGTCGCCTACTCGCTCGAGTACGGTATCGACGAAATCGAGATGCACAAGGACGCGGTCGTCGCGGACGAGAAGGTCCTGCTCATCGACGATCTCATCGCCACCGGCGGCACGGCCACGGCCGCGGCGCAGCTCCTGAAATCCGCGGGCGCGGCGCTCGTCGCGGCGTCTTTCGTCGTCGACCTGCCGGGGCTCGGAGGCGCGGCGAAACTGCGCGGCGCCGGCATCGAGGTCCATTCGCTCCTCGAGTTCTGACATGACCTTCGTGCTCGTCGCGGGCGCCTGGCACGGCGCCTGGTGCTGGGAGCGGGTCGCCGGCCATCTTCGCGCCCGCGGGCATCGCGTGCTCACGCCCGAACTCCCGAACACGGGCGCGGCCACGCTCGCCGGCTGGGCGGATTCCGTTGCGGATGTGGTCTCGCGCGAGGACGGCGCCGTCGTGCTCGTGGGGCACAGCCGCGGCGGCATCGTGATCAGCGAAGTGGCGGAGCGGATCCCGGAGCGCCTGCGCCGGCTCGTCTACGTCTGCGCCTATCTACTTCCGGGCGGCGCCACGCTCGCCGGGGCCGCCCGCGCGGATCCGGGATCGCTCATCGCACCCAACATGATTCCCGCGCAACCCGGTGTCACCTGTGTCCTGCGGCCCGCGGTGGTGCGCGACGCGTTCTACGGCTGCTGCACCGCCAGCGATGCGGCGTGGGCGGAGGCGCGGCTCGCGCCGGAACCGCTGAAGCCGCTGGTGACGCCGCTGACGGTCACCGCGGAACGGTCCGGCTCCGTGCCGCGCGCGTACGTGGAATGTACGGGCGACCGCGCGGTGACTCTGGCGGCACAACGCGCGATGCAGGCGGCCCTGCCCTGCGACCGCGTGCTGACGCTCGACACCGACCACTCGCCGTTCCTGTCCCGGCCGGCGCAATTGTCCGGGTGGTTAGACGGGCTCTGACCGGACGTTGATCTCGATCTGGATGCCGTCCGGATCGAACACGAACAACTGCCGCAGCGGCTTGCCGGGCACGCGCGTTTCGCGGTAGCGCACGCCGTGTTGCTCGAACCGCGCGACGAGCTCGTCGTAATCCGTCGCCGCGAAGGCAATGTGGTCGACGCTGCCGCTGCCGTGGTCGTTGGGATCTGCGGGATTCTCCCCGGTGCGGGAGGTCGCGTCGTAACTCGAACGCAGCGCGACGTGGATGCAGGCGACGTCGCCCGCGTAGATCCACAGTCCGTCGAACTTGAAGGCCGGGCGGGGTCCGGCGACGAGGCCGAGCACGTCGCAGTAGAATGCGCGCGTCTTCCCGAGGTCCTTGGCCAGCACCATGTAGTGCTGCATGTGGGTGATGGGCATGCGCCGATCTTCTCTCATTCCGTGAACGAACGCTCTCACGATCCGCGCGTGACGCTGGCGAACGCGCCGCTGCGCGCGGGGCAGAAGATCGTCATCGCGATCGCGGTCGCGCTGATGGGCCTCGACGGATTCGACGTGCTCGCCATCAGCTTCGCCGCGCCCGGCATCGCCGCCGAGTGGGGCATCGATCGCGGCGCGCTCGGCATCGTGCTCACGATGGAACTCGTCGGCATGGGCTTCGGTGCATTCTTCCTCGGCGCCGTCGCCGACCGGTTCGGCCGCCGACCGCTCGCACTCTCATGCCTGGCGCTCATGAGCACCGGCATGTGGCTGGCGTCCGCGGCGACCAGCGTCGTCTCGCTGTGCCTGTGGCGCGTCGTCACCGGGCTCGGGATCGGCGGATTGCTGGCGACGGCCACGGCCCTCGCCGCCGAATTCTCGAACGACCGGCGCCGCCCCATCGCGATTGCCTGGGCGGTCATCGGCTACCCGATCGGCGCCGTCGTGCTCGGCCATGTCGCCACCGAACTGCTGAAGTCGCACGACTGGCGCATCGTCTTCCGGTTCGGCGCGGCCGTCACCGTCCTCATGATCCCGCTCGTCTGGTGGCGGGTGCCGGAGTCCGTCCACTGGCTGTGCCGCGCGCGCCCGCGAGATGTCCTGGCCCGCGTGAATGCCACGCTCCGGCGCCTGGGCCACGACCGCGTCGACGCGCTGCCGGCCGCGCCGGCCTCCCCGGCCCCGCGCTCGGGCGCACTGTTCTCACCCGCGCTGGCCACCACGACCGTCCTCGTGACCCTCGCCTGCTTCCTGCACATGATGACGTTCTATTTCATCCTGAAGTGGGTGCCCAAGATCGTCGTGGACATGGGATTCGCCGCTTCGCAAGCGGGCAAGGTCCTCGTGTGGGCAAACCTCGGCGGGGCCATGGGTGGCGCGCTGTTCGGGTGGCTCGCGACGCGCGTGGCGCTGCGTCCGCTCACCATCGTCGTCATGATCGTCGGCGGCCTCATGGTCATCGTGTTCGGCCACGGCCAGGCGGACCTCGCGGAGCTTTCGCTGATCTGCGCGATCAGCGGCTTCTTCACGAACGCCGGCATTGTGGGCCTGTACTCGATGCTCGCGCAGTACTTCCCGACGCCGCTGCGCGCGACCGGCACGGGATTCGGAATCGGCGTCGGCCGGGGTGGCGCCGCACTCGCTCCCGCGCTCGCCGGCTACCTGTTCGTGTCGGGCATGAGTCTGCAGAGCGTGGCCATCGTCATGGCGACGGGATCGTTCCTCGCGGCGCTCGCCTTGTTGTGCCTGCGCGGCGCGCGCGCCGCGCGCGACTGACCGCTAATTCGGCGGCGCATAGGTGGCCGCGCCGGCCAATCCGAATACGGCGACGCACCTCTCGCGGGTTTCGGCGATCGGCGTGGGGACTGCCCGGATCTCGCCGTTCTTCACCAAACGCCATTCAGGTGGATAGACCCAGTCGCTCACCGGCTGTGCCCACAGCCCGCGCTTCGCATCACGCGCCTCCGCCTCGAGATCGCAGAATTTCGCGTCGCGCATGTAGCGGCGATAAGCCCACGCATGCCCGTCGCGCAACATCGCTTCGTTGACGTTCAAACGCTTGCCGTCCGCGACCGACCAGACGACGGCCACGATGCGGCGGAACTGGTCCTGCGTGACGATCTCGAGCTCCACCTTCGATCCCACGGGCAGCAGCGCCTTCAAAGCGGCCGACGACTCGTCGCCATGGGGCTGGTCGTATTCTGGCGTGTCGACCGCCGACAGGCGCACGCGCCCCGCGCCGGCCTCGAGCTGCACTTCGATGGAATCGCCGTCGTTGACCTTGGAGACTGTGGCGGCCAGCAGCCGGGGGGCATCAGCCGCGAGGGCCGCGAGGCTCGCGCCCGCCGCCAGCACACTAACTACCGCGATGGCGTGGGCCACCCGGCGGCCGTGCAATTCGTCTCCCGCGAACATGGGCCATGGTTTAGCACAACTGCATACGTATGCGTAGCCTGGCGCCCGCCCTTCGTGCAACGATGCCGCGTGGATCCGACTGTTTCCAGGGCCTTGCGCTCGGTGCTCATCGTCGGCGGCGGTACCGCCGGCTGGATGACGGCCGCTTCGCTCGCTCACCGGCTGGGCCGGCTGGGCATGTCGATCACGCTCGTCGAATCGTCGGCCGTCGGTACGATTGGCGTCGGCGAAGCCACGGTGCCCGCCATCCGCCGGTACTTTCAGTCGCTGGGACTCGACGCCTTCCAGGTCATGAAGTCGACGAATGGCACCGTGAAACTCGCCATCGAGTTCGATGGCTGGGCGCGCGAGGGGCATTCCTTCCTGCACCCCTTCGGCCGATATGGCCTGGAAGCCGGCCCCGTGGCGTTCCACGACCTGTGGAACCGGCTGCGCTCCGCCGGCGACGCCGGCACGCTCGACGACTACGCGATGGGGTCGCGACTGGCGCGCGCCGGGCGCATGACGCTGCCGCCCGACCAGCCGCGGGTCGACTTCGAGAACTTCGACTGGGCGGTCCATTTCGACGCGGGCCGCTTCGCGGCGTACCTGCGCAGCTTCGCGGAGGCGCGCGGCGTGCGGCGCATCGACGCGCGCATCGCCGAGGTGCTGCGCGGCGACGGCGAGTCCATCCGCGGCGTGAAACTCGACAACGGCGAGACGCACGAGGCCGCACTGTTCATCGATTGCAGCGGATTTCACCGGTTGCTCATCGAGAAGTCATTGCAGTCCGGTTTCGTCGACTGGCGTCACTGGCTGCCCTGCGACCGCGCCATCGCTCTGCCCTGCGCACACGCGGATGTCGACGCGATCGCCCCATACACACGCGCGCGCGCGCTCGAGGCGGGGTGGACCTGGCGCATCCCGCTGCAGAACCGGGTCGGCAACGGCTACGTGTACTCGTCCGACCACATCAGCGACGACGCGGCCCTGGCGGCCCTGCGCGCACAGCTCGAGGGCGAGGCGCTGGCCGAGCCCAACCTCGTACGCTTCCGCACCGGTCACGTGAAGCGCTTCTGGATCGGCAACTGCGTCGCCATCGGGCTGTCGAGCGGCTTCCTCGAGCCGCTCGAATCGACCAGCATCTCGCTGATCCAGATGGGCATCGACAAACTACTGCACCTGTGGCCGGACACGGCGATTTCGCCCGTCCTCGCCGATGAGTACAACCGGCTGTCGATCACCGAGTTCGAGCGCGTGCGCGATTTCATCATCCTGCACTACAGCGCGAACGGCCGGCAGGGCGAGCTCTGGCGTCACTGCCGCGACATGCCGCTGCCGGAGACGCTCGCGCGCAGGATCGCCGCCTATCGCGCCCGCGGCATGCTGCTCAAGTACGATTTGGAGAGCTTCTTCGAGCCGAGCTGGCTGTGCATGTTCGGCAATTTCGGCATCGAGGCGGGTTCGTGGGATCCGCTCGCCAATCTGCTGCCTCTCCCCGACCTGCAGGAAGTGACGCGCCGCGTGCGCGAGGACATCCGTCGCGTGGCCAGTGGCTGCATGACGCACCGCGAGTTCCTCGCCAAGGCCGGCGCACTGGCGTGAGGCCGGTTCCTGCTGCATACGTATTCGCAAGCGCGCCTTCCCGAGACTCGTTAGCGTCGGCGGAGAACGAGACCCACACGGTCGAGGGGAGATCGAGCATGTCCATGCACAGCGGGCGCGTTCGCGCCGTCATTCCGGTCGTCCTGGCACTCCTGGGTTGCGCCACGCTGGACGCCAGCGCGCAGGTCCCCGCCTCGGTCGGCATTCCGGGCAATTACCAGTCAGAGGCCGGCTGTCCCGGCGACTGGGATCCCGGCTGCGCCGCGACCCAGCTCGCGTACGACGCCAACGACGACCTGTGGAGCGGCACGTTCGCCGTCTCGCCCGCCGGCGGCTACGAATACAAGGTGGCGCTCAACGGCAACTGGGACGTGAACTACGGACTGCGCGCACAGCAGAACGGTCCGAACATTCCGCTCACGACGAGCACGACGCCGCAGAACGTCACCTTCTTCTACGACCACAAGACGCACTGGGTCACCGACAACACAAGTTCGATCATCGCGACCGTCCCGGGCAGCTTCCAGAGCGAGATGGGCTGCAGCGGTGACTGGGACCCGGGCTGCTTCCGCACCTGGCTGCAGGACATCCAGGGCAGCGGCATCTACAGCTTCAGCACGAATACGATTCCGGCCGGCTCCTACGAGGCGAAGGTCGCGCTCAACGGCAGCTGGGACGTGAACTACGGCGCGGGCGGCGCGCAGAACGGTCCCAACATCGCGTTCACTGTGCCGGCCGACGGCATGGAAGTGGAGTTCCAGTGGAATTCCACGACCAAGGTCCTGCGCATCATCGTGGGCGGAATCCAGGGCGATCTGTCGCGGGCGCAGGCGTACTGGCTGTCGAAGGACACCATCGCCTGGAACGTGCCGACGGATACGCTCGTGCGGTTGTTCGCCGATCCGGACGGCGCGCTCGCGCTCGACGGCCCGGGCGTCGTGGGGGGCGCGAACTCGCGTTCCTGGACGCTGGCGCACGATCCGGCGGGCCTGTCACCCGAGCTGCGCGCGCGCTTTCCGCATCTCGCGACCCTGCCGGCCTTCAAACTACCGACGGATGCCGTCGCCGCGGCGGCGCAGAGCCTCAAGGGCCAGCTCGCGGTGGGCGCGGCGCGGGGCATCGCCGGCGTCGACGCGACGGGATTGCAGATTCCCGGTGTGCTCGACGACCTGTACTCCGCGAAGGCCGCCCCGGTCACGCTCGGGCCCAGTGTGAAGAACGGCATCGCCACCCTGCGTGTCTGGGCGCCGACGGCGCTCGGCGTGAGCGTCCGCCTGTTCGCGGATTCAGATCCCGCCACGACATTCACGACGGCGCCGATGACGCTCGATCCCGCGACCGGAATCTGGTCCTGGACCGCGCCGGCCGGCAGCGTCGACGGGCAGTACTACCTCTACGAAGCCCGCGTCTTCGTGCGTTCCACCAACCGGGTCGAGACGAACGTCGTCACCGACCCCTATTCCGTCTCGCTCGCGCGCAACAGCACGCGCAGCCAGATCGTGTCGCTCGAGGACTCGAAGCTCCAGCCGCGCCACTGGTCGAAGCTCAAGAAGCCGTATCTCGCGGCGCCCGAGGACATCGTGCTCTACGAGCTCCACGTGCGCGATTTCAGCGCGACCGACGCGACCGTTCCGGCAGAGCAGCGCGGCACCTACGCGGCCTTCACGCAGAAGCGCTCGAACGGCATGAAACACCTGGCGACTCTCGGTCTCGCAGGCGTCACGCACGTCCACCTGCTGCCGGCCTTCGACTTCGCGACGACGAACGAGGACAAGTCGCAGTGGCAGTCACCGTCCTTCGATGAGCTCGCGGCGTTTCCCGCCGACTCGCCGGAGCAGCAGGCGCGCGTCGCGGCGACGGCGGATCGCGACGGGTTCAACTGGGGCTACGACCCGCTGCACTACAACGTGCCCGAGGGCAGCTACGCCGTGGACGCCGACGGGTCCGCCCGTGTGCGCGAGTTCCGCGAGATGGTGCAATCGCTGAACCAGAGCGGCCTGCGCGTCGTCATGGACGTGGTCTACAACCACACGAACTCCGCCGGCCAGAATCCGAACTCCATCCTCGACAAGCTCGTGCCCGGCTACTACCACCGTCTGAACGGCGACGGCAGCGCGCTCGGCGAGAGCTGCTGCGCCGACACGGCGACCGAACACGCGATGATGGAAAAGCTCATGGTCGATTCGCTCGTGCTCTGGGCGAAGCAGTACAAGGTCGACGGGTTCCGCTTCGACATCATGGGTTTCCATCTGAAGTCGAACCTGCTGAAAGTCCGCGCCGCGCTGGACAAGCTCACACTGGCGCAGGACGGCGTCGACGGAAGGTCCATCTACCTGTACGGCGAAGGCTGGAACTTCGGCGTCATGGCGAACAACGGGTGCGGCGTCAACGCGATCCAGGTCAACATGGCCGGCACCGGTATCGGCTCGTTCTCCGACCGGATTCGCGATGCGGTGCGTGGCGGAGGGCCTTTCTCACCGCGCCGTGATCAGGGGTTCGCGACCGGCCTCTTCACCCAGCCCAACGGCACCTTCGGCGGCTCGGCGGCCGACGAGAAGGCGTCGTTGCTGCGCCTCACCGACTTCGTGAAGCTGGGGCTGGCGGGAAACCTGGCGAACTACTCGCTCGTCGACGCGACCGGCGCCACGAAGCTCGGCAAGGACGTCGACTACTTCGGCATGCCCGGTGCCTACGGCCTGAATCCGGAAGACACGATCCAGTACATCGGCGTGCATGACGATCCGGACTGGTTCGACGCGATGAACCTCAAGCTCGCCACGAGCGTGCCCCGCGCCGATCGCGTGCGCATGCATCGCCTCGGACTCTCGGTCGTGGCCCTGTAACAGGGCGTTCCCTTCGTCATCGCCTGCGACGAGATCGTGTGATCCAACG
>CADEED010000036.1:14763-33631 GCA_902826225.1 uncultured Pseudomonadota bacterium
CGGAACAGCTACAACTCGGGCGACTGGTTCAACCGCATCGACTGGACGCTGAAGTCCAACAACTGGGGCGTGGGCCTGCCACCGGCGCAGGGCAACCAGGACGACTGGGGAATCATCGGGCCGGCGCTGGGCGATGCGAACCTCAAGCCCACGGCGAAGGACATCGAGGGAACGTTTCGTCACACGCTGGAGATGCTCGCGATCCGGAAGACGACCAAGCTCTTCCGTCTGCGTTCCGCGGAAGAGATCCAGAAGGCCGTGACGTTCTTCAACGTCGGACCCGACCAGACGCCCGGCCTCATCGTCGAGCGCATCGTCAACACGGACAAGTTCTGCCTGGGAGTGTCGCAGGCCGTGGTACTCGTGAACGCCACGCCGCAGGCGCAGACGTTCAGCGATCCCGCGTTCCGCAAGCTGCCGCTGTTCCTGCACCCGGTGCAACTGTTCTCGCAGGACCCGGTGGTGCGTACGTCGCGATTCCAGCCGGGCACGGGGACTTTCACGATTCCCGCGCGGACGACGGCGGTGTTCGTCGGGGCGTGTTGGGGATTGGCCCCGAAGTGACCTTAAGTGCCGAGCCTCCTGCGCGGTGACGTTTCACCGAGCCTCTCGCCTGGAGAGGCTCGGCACTTACGGTCACTTCGGGGCCAATCCCCTGCAATGCTTCGCGATGAAGTCGCCGTGCGCGGGTAGTTTGCCGGCGGCCTGCGCCACCAGGTGGCGCAGGTCGCGCAGATAGGTTGCCCGATCCCGCGGCGACACGGCCTCGACGAAGGGGTGTGTGCCGCGCGGGCGCACTCCCTGCCCCCACAACACCTGCAGCCAGCTCGTGAGCTGGAACAGGTCGTCGGCGGCGCAGAAGATGCCGGCCGTCTCGCGGAATAGCTCGATTCGGTGCCGCAGCGAGTCGGGTACGGCCATGTTCCGGCAGGCGTCCCAGAACGGCTCCCCGGCGCGTTCGTTCACGTGATAGTGCAACACGATGAAATCGCGGATGTACTCGTACTCGGCCGCCGCGGCGCGATTGTATTCGCGGCGCCGCTCTTCGTTGTCCCCCGCATTCGGGAACAGCAGGATCAGCCGCTGGATCGACACCTGGATGAGGTGGATCGACGTGGATTCCAGCGGCTCGAGAAACCCGCTCGCGAGACCCATGCAGACGACATTCCGGTTCCAGAGCTGCTTGCGCCGCCCGGTCGTGAACCGGATCAGGCGCGGATCGGCCAGCGCCGGCGCATCGAGATTCGCGAGCAGCGTCTCCCGCGCCTGTTCGTCACCGACCTGCGCCGAGCAATAGACGTGACCGTTGCCGGTGCGATGCTGCAGCGGGATGCGCCACTGCCAGCCCGCGTCCCGCGCGGTGGCGCGCGTGTAGGGCTGGGGCGGCCCCGTGTTGGCCGTGGGCACGGCCCACGCGCGATCGCACGGCAACCAGCGTGACCAATCCTCGTAACCCGTCTTCAGCGCCTGCTCGATCAGCAACCCGCGGAAGCCGGTGCAGTCGATGAAGAGGTCACCCTCGACCTCGCGTCCGTCCTCGAGCTTGAGCGCGCGCACATCGCCGTCGGGATGCTGGAGAGCGCCGGCGATCTTCGCGTCCACCCGCCGCACGCCCATGCCCTGCGCGAGCCGGGATAGATAGGCCGCGTACAGCGATGCGTCGAAGTGGAACGCCCACGCGAGCCCCGCGAGGGGCGTTTCCGGGATCTTTTCGATTCGCGCGAACCGTCCGTTCTTCGCCGCGACGTGGTTGAAGCTGTAGTCCCAGAGCGACCCGGCCTGCCCGTCGGGCTCACGCAGGAAGTAATGATGGAACGGCACGTACGCCAGGTCGCGGCCCACGGGCCCGAACGCGTGCATGTACGCATGCCCCCGGCTCTTCCAGTCGGCGAACTCGATGCCGAGCTTGAACGTGCCCTGCGTGTGCCTGAGGAATTCGTCCTCGTCGAGCTTCACCATCCGGTTGAAGTTGGCGATGGCCGGGATCGTGGCCTCGCCGACGCCCACGATGCCGATCTCCGAGGATTCTATGAGGGTGATCGTGAGCCGCGGACCGAGGACCCGTGCGATCGCGGTGGCGGCCATCCACCCGGCAGTGCCACCCCCCGCGATGACGACGGACCTGACTTCCTGGCGGTGCATGCGGTCGTCAGCGGGACGCAGCCAGTGGCTATTCCGCCCAGGTCTTGCCGTTACCGGCTTCCGACAACGGGATGCAGGCACGCAGTGCGCCCGGCACGGCAACATGTTGCAGCACCTGCGTCGCGCCTGCCTCGGACGTGAAGAAGCCGATCAAGGTGAGCTCCTTGAGCATCAATATGAACGGCAATTGCGCCTCGCCACCGGCTGCAAGCGGCTGTCGGCGAGACTGCTCGATCGCAGCGGCGTGCGCTTCTCGAACCCGGGCAACGCGCTCGCGGGCACCGAGCTTCAGGAAGTCGATGCCGCTCTTGCTCCCGGCCGGTCGTGCAAAGGTCGCGAGCCCCTCGACGAATCGCCGCTGGTCCTTTTCGGAATACACCTCGCGCAACATCGAGTCGATGAACGCGGCAATCCCGACGTCCTTGGCGCCGGGCGTGTCGGTGCGCGGGATGAAGATATCCGCGACCTCCGTGACGAGCGCGGCCTGCGACGCGCTCAGGAATTTCGGCTTCCACCCGGCTTCGCTGGCGCCGGCGCGGGCACCGCTCATCAGGCCCAGCAGCGCGGGCGCGGAGAGCGCACCGCCCAGGGCCAACGTGATTCGTTTCAGGGTCTCGCGACGATTGAGGGTTTGCGCCGTCATCACAGGTTCCTGCGTTTGAGCTCTGCCACCGCGTGCTGCGCGGCTCGCGCCGTCAGCGCCATGTAGGTGAGCGAGGGATTCTGGCAGCCCGCCGACGTCATGCAGGAGCCGTCGGTCACGTAGACGTTCTTGCACGCGTGCACCTGATTCCAGCCGTTGAGCACCGACGTCTTCGGATCGCGACCCATCCGCGCGGTTCCCATCTCGTGGATACCGAGGCCGACTCCGTACTCCTGGTCGAACGAGTGGATGTCCTTGAAGCCCGCCGCCTCCAGCATCGCGACCGCTTCGGACTTCATGTCCTTGCGCATCTGCAGTTCGTTCTGCCGGATCTTGGCAGCGAACTTGAGCTGCGGAAGTCCCAGCGGATCCTTCTTGCTGCGATCGAGGGTAACCCGGTTGTCATGGTACGGGAGCACCTCGCCGAACCCGCCGAGCCAGATCTCCCAGGGACCGGGCGCGGCGGCGCGCGTCTTGAGATCCGCGCCCAGCGAATCGTCGTCGAGCAACGCGTCCCAACTCCGGCGCCGCGCCTCGCCCTGGTAACCGAAGCCACGCAGGTAGCCGCGCTTGTCGCCGCCGATATTGACGAAACGGGGAATGTAAATGCCGTTCGGTCGTCGACCGTAGTAGTACTTGTCGGTGAAGCCGTCGAACCGCGCGCCCGCCCCCACGTTCAGGTGGTGGTCCATGATGTTGCAGCCCAATTCGCCGCTCTCGTTGCCGAAGCCGTTCGGGAAACGATCGGACGTCGAGTTCAACATGATGTGCGTGGAACCGAAGGTCGACGCGCACAGGAAGATCACGCGCGAATCGAATTCCATCGTCTGCTTCGTCAGCGAATCGATCACGCGCACACCGGTGGCGCGACCTTTGACGGGATCGTAGATGAGCTCGTACACCGTGGAGTTCGGGCGCAGCGTGAGATTGCCGGTTCTTTCCGCCGCCGGCAGCGTGCTCGAGTTGCTGCTGAAGTACGCGCCATAGGGGCAGCCGCGGCTGCAGCGATCACGGGACTGGCAAGTGGCGCGCTGCGGACTCTGGTCGTGCGTCAGCGGCGCCGTGAGGTTCGCGGTTCTGCCGATGATGAGGCGGCGGCCGAACTTCTTGGCGATCGCTCCCTTGAGATGCTCTTCCGGACAACGAAGCTCCATCGGGGGCAGGAACTGCCCGTCCGGCAATTGCGGCAAACCATCCCGGCTGCCGCTCACGCCGATGTACTTTTCGACATGGTCGTACCAGGGCGCCAGATCGTCGTAACGGATCGGCCAGTCGACGGCGATGCCTTCCCGCGAATTCGCCTCGAGGTCCATCGGGCTCAGGCGGTAGCTCTGCCGGCCCCACATCAGGGACCGACCGCCCACGTGATAGCCACGGACCCAGTCGAAGCGTTCCGTCTCGACATACGGATGCTCCGCATCCTTGACGAACCAGTGCTTGATGGATTGATTGGCGGCGTAGCCCGTGCGCGCAGCCACGGCCTGCTGGCTCAGGTCGTCCTGTGTCGGTCTGTTCCCGTAGGGCAATTCCCACGGCTCCTTCATCGCGGTGGGATAGTCGCCGTGTTTCACGTCGCGGCCGCGTTCCAGGACCAGTGTCTTGAGACCAGCCTCGGTGAGCTCCTTGGCTGCCCAACCGCCGCTGATGCCGCTGCCGACGACGATTGCATCGAAGGTCTGTCTGGTCATGGTCGCCTGTTTGATTTTCGATCGATGTGGATGCGGCCGGGCGCAAACGGAATGAGCCGCCGTCCGCTCTCGCTGCCATAGTAAATCCCGACGCAGCGCGGCGCGAGCATCAAATCAGTGCGCTCCCGAATCTCGGGCCGCTCTGCAGGCATCGCTCAAAGAAAACGCCCACCGGCAGTCATGCCGGTGGGCGTCACGGGACATGCCCGGTTTGCGGCTAGAACTTGTACGTCAAGGCCAGCGAGTAGTTCGCACCGTACTCCTGGTACTTGATGAGGTCGTACTCCGGCGCACCCACCTGGCTCAGCTGGAACGGCTCGTCCGTGAGGTTCGTGCCCTGCAGATTGATGCTGAGTCCCTCCATCGGCCCGTCGCGAAACTCGTACCCGATCTGCGCGTCGAGGATCGATTCCGCGGCCACGTTGTTGAACGTCAGCGTCGCGTCGAAGGCCGGCACTTCGCCGATGAATTCGCCACGATTGCGGTTGCTGATGCGCGCCGAGAAGCCCGCCTTCTCGAAGTAGATGGTGGAGTTGATGACGGTCTTCGAAAGTCCCGGAACGTCGATCCGGTCTCCGTTGATGAGGATCGACGACTGGTTCTTCGCGCCGCTCACGATCATGCCGAAACCACTCAGGGCGTCCGAGAACACCGAGAAGGGCAACGACAAGGTCGCTTCGAGTCCGCGGATGTAGCCGCCGCTGCCATTGACGCGGCGGGTCGCCACGCCGAAGCGATTGGCGTCCGCCTGGGTGTAGGCACCGATCGGCAACTCGAAACCGGTGAAGTCGAACAGGAACGATTCCTGGACGATGTAGGTCTTCAGGTCCTTGTAATACGCGGCCAGCGAGAAGTAGCCCTGGTTCTCGCCGAAATATTTCTCCCAGGACAAGTCATACGTGTTCGCTTCCCACGGCCGAAGCTCGGGGTTGCCGCCGCCATTGCGGGTCCAGTAGAGCAGCTCGCCGTTCGGGCCCTGCGTGGGGTTACCTCCGTCCGGCGTCACGCTGTAGCCAGCGCCGCCGCCCAATTCGTCCATGCGCGGTCGCGCGACCGTGACCGCCGCGCCGAAACGCAGCTTCTGGTCGTGCGGCAGTTCGAGAGCGAGATTGAGACTGGGCAGGATGTCGGTGTATTTCGCGCCTTCATTCCGGAAGGTGACGTCGAGCACCGCCACTCCATTCGTGTTGCCGTTGACGTAGCCGACGCGCGAAGTCTGGTCCGCCGTCAACGACTGCACGCCGATATTGCCGCGCAGTGGCAGACTGCCGAGTTCCATGTCGAGATCGAGCTTGACGTAGGCGGTGGTCAGCTTCTCGTTGACCCGCCAGGCATTGGTCACGTCGTAGATGCGATCTCCCGCCCCGGCGTTCGGATCGTTCGCCGCGTTGATCGGCTGCCAGAACCCGCTGTTCCACAGGCCGATGGCGTCGTAGCCGATGATGCCGTTCGCAAGACCGAAGAACGCGCCACTCGTGATGCCCGTGCGGTACGCCTCCGGCACCTCGGCGTGCGACACGTTGCCCGGGAGATAGAGCAGACTCTGGAAGGGATCCTTCTCTTTCGTGCGGTCGGCGTAATTGACGCCGAAGCTGACGGCGGCGAGCGGCCCTTCGAAGGTGCGCCGAGCGGAGAGGCGGATTGCCTTGATCTCGTCCTGGATCTCCGGATGACCGACGAAGCCCGAGCGACGTTGGCCGCCGCCCCACGCGCCTGGATCGGTCAGGAACACCTGGCCGTAGTCGCTGTAGTTGACCGTGGGCGTGAAGTACGTCCGGCCGTCCGAACCCGTGGTGAACGAGATGGAGTCCTGGTCCGGCAGGAATGTCGGATCGTTGTTGGTACCGGTGCCCGCGGTCGACTCGAGCCGCAGATCGTCGCGCTCGACCTTCGAGTAGCTGACGTCGGCGTTGAGGCCCCACTGTTCGTTGAGCTTGAAGTCCGAGTTCAGGCCGAACGAGCTGACGGTCGCGTCGCGATCGTTGTTGTAGTTCTCGATGACCGTGAACGGCACGGTCGCGAACGTTCCCGTCTGGACACGCTCGTTCTCGACGGGGCCCGCGTTCGTGAGCGGCACCCCGCCCCAGATCGTTCCGAACTCGACGCGCTGGATCGTCTGCAGCTCCTTGAAGTCGGAGTGATACGCGTCGAACAGCAGGTGCACGTTTTCGTTGGGCTGGAATTCCACCACGCCCAGGAAGCCGAGACGCTCGTAGTACGAGGACTGGATGCCACTCTTGTCGCCACCGATGACGCGGCCACCCGCGGCATCCGGATAACCCCAGGGCTCCTTGGTCTGTGCCTGGTACGGGCTCTTGTTGTAGGCCACGCCGAAGGCAACGCCGAGCCTCTTGTCCATGAACTGGTCGATGTAAGTCAGGTTGCCGCGGTTGCCCGTGTCGTCGAGGCCCGCAATGTTCGCGTCCTGGCCATTCATCTCGTAGCGATACGTCACGGCCGTGCGCCGCCCGTCGTACGCGAGCGGCTTCACGGTGGAAATGTCCGTGGTGCCCGCGATGCCCTGGTAGGCCATGCCGGCATCGGGCGTCTTGTAGATCTTGACCTGCGTGACGAGCTCCGACGGGTACTGGTCGAACTCGACGGTGCGGTTGTCGTTCGTGGTCGCCTGTTCGCGGCCGTTGAACGTGGTCACGGTGAAATCCGGGCCGAGGCCGCGGATCGACAGGGTCTGCGCGCGGCCGTTCGTGCGTTGCGCGGCGATGCCGGGCAGGCGCGCGATGGATTCGGCAATGGAGGAATCCGGCAGCTTGCCGATGTCCTCGGCGGAAACCACCTCGACGATGGAAGTCTCGGCCTTCTTGACCCCGATGGAGTCCTGGATGCTCTTGCGGATGCCGGTAACGACGACCTCGCCCAGCTGCTCGTCGGAAGCGGCCTGTTCCTGCGCGACCGCGGAACCGGCCACGAGGAAAATGGCGCATCCTGCCGCCGTCGAGGTCAACTGAATCTTGGGTCCCTTGGACTTTTTCACTTTAACTCCCCCTAACTACAAGGCTGATGTGGCGGCTGCCACGCGTGCGGCCGAACGGCGCGCAGCGCATAAATCCCTGATTGCAAGGATGTTGGCAGCGACAGTGTCTTGGCAATCTCTTGCATACGTATTCAAGGTGCCGCCCGGCGGAAAACCCGGGTTTCCCAGGGCGCGAGGATCAAAGCCGGCAGCGTGCTCGCGCGGCGCGCGTTCCCGCCCACACCGGCCTGTATCGACCACGCGGGCGTGATGTCGCGCCAGTCACCGGCGCCGGCATCGACGAGCCCCGCGTACGGCTGGCTCGACAGGTTGACGACAACGACGAGTGTCTCGTCGGCGTGCGCGCGTTCGTAGCTCAACACGCGCGCTTCGTCGCCGTTCCGCAGCCAGCGCACCTCGCCGCGCGTCAGGGCCGGGTGCGCGCGCCGCAACTGCGTCAGGGCGCGGTAATAGGCATTCACGTGCGGGCGGCGCTCGGCCATGTCCCAGCGGATCGGGATGTGTTCGAACAATGCCGGCGCCGCCGACTCGCTCGTGTCCCCCACTTCCATGCCGTTGTAGAGCAACGGCACGCCGTCGAGCGTGAACATGACGGCGGACGCGGCCAGCGCCGCCGGCAATCCCGCCGCCCCGGTGGCGCGCAGCTGGTCGTGATTGTCGGAGAAGCGCAGTCGCAGCGCGCCCCGCGGATATCCGTCGGCCGCGCGCTGCCAGGTTTCCCGAACGTGCGAAGCCGGTGCGCGGCCCGCAAGCGTCTCGCTCATCGCCTGGTAGAAATCCCAGGCGTAGTCGAAATCGAAGGCCTTGACGAGCAACTGCGGATCGTCCGACTCGGCCAGGAAGGCCATGCCGGGACGCACCTTGTCCCACTGTTCACGCACCGATTCCCAGTAGTCGGTCGGAACGCCGCTCGCGTAGTCCGCGCGGAAGCCGTCGATGCCGAATTCGCGCAGCCAGCGAACCGTGCTGCCGGTCATGTATTCACGCAGCGCGGGCTGCGACCAGTCGAGGTCGGCGACGTCCACCCAATCCGGGTTGGGCGGGATGATCTTTCCCGCTGTGTCCTTCGTGTACCACTCGGGGTGTTCCTTGAGGATCTTCGCGTCCCACGCCGTGTGATTCGCCACGAGGTCGATGAACACCTTCAGTCCGCGCTTGTGCGCCGCCGCGACGAGCTGCGTGAGATCCTGGTCGTTGCCGTACTCCGGATTGACGGCATCGTAGTCGCGCACGGCGTACGGGCTGCCGAGCGTTCCTTTCGATTTTTCCCTGCCCACCGGGTGGATCGGCATCAGCCAGACGATGGTGACGCCGAGTTCCTTCAACCGGTCGAGCTGTGCGGTGACGCCCTTGAAGTCGCCCTTCTCCGAGAATGCGCGCGGGAAGACTTCGTAGACGACGGCGTCGCGCAGCCACTCGGGACTCTGGCGGGCGGCGGGCCGTTCCGGAGTCGCCGCTCGCGACGCCGCGGCGATCAGCGCCAGCGTCAGCACGGCGAAACCGAATCCACGCAGCCAATGCGACAGGTTCAAACGCACCCGGACTCCCCGATCCGCAGGACAGGGCGGACCATAGCAGCGGGACCACGCGTGCCCGGCTGAATACGTATGCAAGTTATGCAGCCAAACTACTGCGCAAAAAAGAAAGCCCCGCCAACCGAGGGGGTCAGTTGGCGAGGCATTTCGGTTCCGGGCAGCGCGTTATGCAGACCGGAGGCTGCGGATACTAGGCCCGCGGTCGGCGCGTGGACAGGGTGGAGCATACGTATTCGGCCTGAATACGTATTCAATGGGCAGGGCGGCGGCCCTGCTGGGTAAGCTCACGCACCGCGCCCTATGACCACCGCCGCCAATCGCCTGATTCCGCCCGCACCTGCGGCCGCCGCGCCTTGGTGGCGTGGCGCTACTATCTACCAGATCTATCCGCGCAGCTTCCTCGACACCAACGGCGACGGCGTGGGCGATCTGCCCGGGATCCTGGCGAAGATCGACTACGTGGCGTCGCTCGGCGTCGATGCGGTGTGGATCTCGCCGTTCTTCAAGTCGCCGATGGCGGACTTCGGCTACGACATCGCCGACTACCGCGCGGTCGACCCCATGTTCGGCACGCTCGCCGATTTCGACCGGCTGGTCGCGAAGGCCCATTCGCTCGGGCTCAAGGTGATCATCGACCAGGTGCTCTCGCACACGTCCGACCAGCATGCGTGGTTCCAGGAGAGCCGCCAGGACCGCGACAACCCGAAGTCCGACTGGTACGTGTGGGCCGAGGCGCGCCCCGACGGTACGCCGCCCAACAACTGGCTGTCGATCTTCGGCGGCGTCGCGTGGCAGTGGGAGCCGCGCCGCGGCCAGTACTACCTCCACAATTTCCTCGCGCAACAGCCCGACCTCAACTTTCACAACCCGGACGTGCAGCGCGCGACGCTGGACAACCTGCGCTTCTGGCTGGACCGCGGCGTCGATGGCCTGCGCCTCGACGCGATCAACTTCTGTTTCCACGACGCGCAGCTGCGCGACAACCCCGTCCGCGCGCCGCACGAACGAAAGGCAACGGGGTTCAAGAACGACAATCCGTACGGCTATCAGTGGCACCGCTTCAACAACACGCAGCCGGAGATGCTCCCCTTCCTCGAGCGCATCCGCTCGTTGCTCGACGAGTACGGCGACGTCGTCGCGCTCGGCGAGATTTCCTCGGACGATTCCACGGCCACGGTGGCCGAGTACACGCAGCCGGGCCGGCTGCACATGGGCTACTCGTTCGAACTGCTGAGCAGCGAGAGCTCGCCCGCGCACATCCGCACCACCGTCGAGACGCTGCGGCGACGCGCGCCGGAGAGCTGGCCGTGCTGGACCGTGTCGAACCACGATGTCGAGCGCGTGGTCAGCCGCTGGGGACGGAGCACGCCGCAGCTGCCGCACTTCGCGACGCAGTTGACCGCGCTGCTGTGCGCGCTGCGCGGCTCGATGTGCTTTTTCCAGGGCGAAGAACTGGGTCTCGCCGAAGCCGACGTTCCGTTCGAATCGCTGCGCGATCCGTACGGCATCGCGTTCTGGCCGGCGTTCAAGGGAAGGGACGGCTGCCGCACGCCGATGCCGTGGGAATCGCGCGAGCGCGGCGGGTTTTCGAATGCCGTGCCGTGGCTGCCCTTGCCGCCGCAGCATCTGGCCCTCTCCGTCGACGCGCAGGAGCGCGACCCCTCCTCCGCGCTGCACGGTTTCCGCCGGCTGCTCGCGTGGCGGCGTCAGCACGCTCTGCTCATCGAGGGCGACATCGAATTCCTCGCGGCCACGGAGTCGGTGCTCGCGTTCCGGCGTTTCGATGCGGATGGCTCCGTGATCGCCGCGTTCAATCTCTCCGCCGATCCCGCAAGCCTCGCGCTGCCGGGCGTGGACGTCGCCCGGGCGCTGACCGGGCATGGCCTGCCCGAGGGCAACTTTGCTAACGCTACCCTGACCCTGCCGGGCCACGGTGTGGCTTTTCTTCAACTCACAGCGCATTGATTTCTCAGGCTGTGGCCCGGGCCGACAAGGCCCAGTAGCTTTTCCCAGACGGCCCTGTGCATCATCGCGCCTGAGTTCTGAGGGGGCGGTGTTTGCAGACGCCGCATTCAATGCACGAAAAGCCGACTTCGTTCGACATCGCGTTCCTGGCGGGCGTGTCCCAGCCCACCGTATCGCGCGCCCTGCGCGGCAGCCCGGTGGTCAGTCTCGAGACGCGCAAGCGCATCGAAGAGATCGCGCGCCAGCTCAACTACCGCGTCGACAAGAACGCATCGAACCTGCGTTCGCAGCACTCGAACACGCTCGCGCTGCTGCTGTTCGAGGACCCGACGCCCGACGATTCGCTGATCAACCCGTTCTTTCTCTCCATGCTCGGGTCGATCACGCGCGCCTCGGCACGCCAGGGCTACGACCTGCTCATCTCGTTCCAGCAACTGTCGAGCGACTTCTGCCAGGACTATGAGGACAGCCGCAAGGCCGATGGCCTGATCCTGCTCGGTTACGGTGACTACGAGGAATACCGGCCGCGGCTCAACAAGCTCGTCGAACAGGGCACGCACTTCGTTCGCTGGGGTCCCGTCGTATCCGACGAGCCCGGCGTCTCGGTGGGTTCCGACAACGCGCAAGGCGGCTTCGACGTGACACGGCACCTGCTCGCCGGCGGGAGAAAGCGAATCGCGTTTCTCGGCCACGCGACCTCTCACTACCCGGAATTCTTCGACCGCTTCCGGGGCTACGAACGCGCGCTCATGGAAGCGAAGGCCACGACCTCCTCCGCGCTGCAGGTCGATGCGATCAATCTCGAGGAATCGGGGTTCAATGCGGTGAACGAGCTGCGCGCGCGCGGTGTCGAGTTCGACGCCATCGTGGGCGCGAGCGACCTCATCGCGATGGGCGCGCTGCGCGCGCTGCAGGAATCGTCCATCGACGTCCCCCGGCAGGTCGCCGTGGCCGGATTCGACGACATCCCCGCGGCCAGCCTCACCAACCCGCCGCTCACGACGGTGATGCAGGACACGCGCCGCGCGGGTGAGCTGCTGGTCGAGACGCTGCTGCGGCAGATCGCCGGGGAACCGGCGACCAACAGCGTGATCCCGACGAAGCTGGTGGTCCGGAAGTCGGGCTAGGGGATTGGCCCCAAAAGGCTGAAAAGTGCCGAGCCTGCCGCAGGCCCGGCACTTTTCAGCCTTTTGGGGCCAATCCCCCGTCCACTCTGAGGGCGCAGACTCCCGCGATGACAAAGCTGATCCCGCCGATCAGCAGCGCGTAGATCGGCTTCCCGCCGAACAATCCCGACAGCACCGCGCCGAGCGCGCTCGCGGCCACGAGCTGCGGGATCACGATGAAAAAGTTGAAGATGCCCATGTACACGCCCATCTTGCGCGACGGCAGGCTGTCCGCGAGCAGCGCGTACGGCAGCGAGACGATCGACGCCCATGCGAAGCCGACGCCGATCATCGACACGATGAGCAGATCCGGGTCGCGCACCGCCAGGAACGACGCGAGGCCCAGCGCGCCCAGAACCAGGTTGACGCAATGCGCGACTCGCAGCCCGACGCGCCGCACCAGCACCGGGATGACGATCGCCGCGAGCGCCGCGAAGCCGTTGTAGGCGGCGAACAGCACGCCGACCCAGTTCGCGCCCTCGTTGAAGGCGGCATCGCCAGCCGCCGTCGAGCCGAAGTGGGTGCTCGTCACGGCGGGCGTCGTGAAGATCCACATCGAAAACAGCGCCAGCCACGAGAAGAACTGCACCGGAATCAGCTGCCGCATGCGCTGCGGCATCCCGTCGATGTCGTTCATCAACGTCGTGAACATGCCGGCGGCGGTGCGTCCGCCGTTGACGATGAGCGCGAAACCCCAGAACGCGAACATGCCGGCGAGGATGTAGAGCTCGGGCTTGAGCGACAGGCGCCACACGAGGAACGCACCCAGCGCGCCCGCGGCGAACCACGCCAGTCCTTTCTGACGCGCGTCCACCGAGCTCCCGGGCGTGACGGCCTCGGACGCCGGTGTCGCATCGCCGAAGCCGTGCAACTCCGCGGGCGGATACTCGCGCGTCGTGACGATCGTCCACAGCATCGCGACCATGAGCACGGCGGCGCCGATGTCGAACGAGTAGCGCACCGAGTCCGGGATCGCGCCCTCGTTGCTGACGCCGGCATGCGTGAGGATGTACGGCAACATGCTCGCGATCACCGCGCCGACACCGATGAAGAAACTCTGCATCGCGTAGCCCGTCGGGCGCTGTCGCGGGGCGAGCTGATCCGCGACGAAGGCGCGGAACGGCTCCATCGCGATGTTGATGCTCGCGTCCAGGATCCACAGCATGCCGGCCGCGAACCACAGCGCCGGCGAGCGCGGCATCGCGATCAACGCGATCGACGTGAGCACGGCGCCGGCGAGGAAATACGGGCGCCGCCGGCCGAGCCACGTCCACGTGCGATCCGAGAGGTACCCGACGATCGGCTGCACGAGCAGGCCCGTGAGCGGCGCCGCCACCCACAGCAGCGGGATCGCATCGATCTCGGCGCCGAGCACCTGGAATATCCGGCTCGTGTTCGCGTTCTGCAGTCCGAAGGCGAACTGGATTCCGAGGAATCCGAAACACATGTTCCAGATCTGCCAGAACGACACTGTCGGCCGTGCGGCCGCGCTGGTCACCGCGCTCATTCGACGTCGAACTCCTCTTTCCCGGGCTGCGGCGTTTCCGGCGGTTTGCGTGGCTTCGCCGCCTTCTTGCCGCCCGGCGCGGCGATGCGGATCGCCTGCCCGCCACCCGGCGCCAGCTCGAGCGTGAGGTAGTCGTTGCGAGATACCGGTCGCGACTCGATGACGACGGATTTCGGGTCGCCCGCGAAGCCCGCGCCCGGCCCGTCGCGGTAGATAGTCGCCGTGTACTGCTTGCCCTCGTCGAGGAATCCCAGGCTCACGCGCAGATTCCGCGGCTGCTCGTCGGTGATCGCGCCGAGGTACCAGTCGTCGCCGGCGCGATCCTTGCGCGCGAACGTCACGTAGTCGCCGACCTCACCATTGAGCACGCGGGTGTCCGACCAGTCCGTGGGTACGTCCTTGATGAACCGGAACGGCCGCGGGAATTTCGCGTAGTTCTCCGGCAGGTCCGCGGCCATCTGGATCGGGCTGTAGAGCACGACGTAAAGCGCGAGCTGCCGGGCGATCGTCGACGGGATGCGCCGCCCGCCCGCGCCCGTCAGGCTCAGCACCCCCGGCGTGTAATCCATCGGTCCGCCGAGCATGCGCGTGAACACGAGGTTCACCTCGTGATCCGGCGGATTCACGGGGTTACCCCAGGCGTTGTACTCCATGCCGCGCGCCGCTTCACGCGACACCCAGTTCGGATACGTGCGGCGCAGGCCGGTGTCCTTGATGGGCTCGTGCGCGTCGATGCTGATCTTCCGCTTCGCGGCCTCGGTGACCACCAGCAGGTGATGTCGCGACGCCGCCTGCCCGTCGTGCCACTCGAAGTGGATTCTCCCGTCGGATCCGAGAACCTGCAGACCGCCCGCGTCCGCGACGTAGCCGGTCTTCACGGCATCCACGCCGAGCTTCCGGTACAGGTCGAGCGCGGGCCCGAGCTGTCTCTCGTAGTTCGCCAGGTTGCCGCCGGTCTCGTGGTGGCCGATCAGGCGCACCCCCTTCTTCCGCGCGTACGCCGCAAGCGCCGGAAGGTCGAAATCCGCATACGGCTCGGTGAAACTGAACTCCTCGCCCTTCGCGAACCAGTCGCCGTCCCAACCCTTGTTCCAGCCCTCGACGAGCACCCCACGAAACCCGTTCGCGGCCGCGAAGTCGATATAGCGGCGGGTTTCCGCCGTGGTCGCACCATGCTTCGGTCCCGAGTTCCAGGTGTTCTGCCCCAGGTGCATGCCCCACCAGATGCCGACGTACTTGAACGGCTTCACCCAGGACACGTCGCCGAGCTTGTTGGGCTCGTTGAGATTCAGGATGAGGTCCGACATGTAGATGCCGGGCGCGTCCTTCGCGATCTTCAGCGTCCGCCACGGCGTCGCGAACGGCGCCTTGCGCGAAACCCGCGGCCCGGTCGACGACGGCCAGAGCAGCGTCTTCAGCCGCTGGCCGTCCACGCGCCGCAGCCACACCGTCGCGAAGTCGACGACGGCAGCCTCATGGATCGCCACGTGCACGCCGCTCGCGAGCTTCATCGTGATCGGCGTGTGCACCATCGACACTTCCGTGAGCGGCGTCTGGTGATACAGGTATTCGTCGCGATTCCATTCGCCGCCCGGAATCCACCACGCGGTCGCGGGTTCGGCGATCGCGAACTCCGTGAGTTCGTCGACGATGTTCACCTCGCGCAACGACGCCTGGTCGGGGAATTCGTAGCGGAAGCCGACGCCGTCGTCGAAGACGCGGAAGACGACGTCGAGCTTGCGCCCGCTGCGCTCGTTCAGCGTCACGCGCATCTCCGTGCCGTGATCGCGGACGTAGCGACGCTCGCCCCAGGGTTGTTCCCAGGTATCGTCGAAAACGCGTGTCGAGGCTTCGCCCACGGTGAAGTTGCGCTCGAACTTCGGCGCGTCCGCGAAGATGAAGCCGAGGCGCGACCAGTCAACGATGAGAGACTGGTGGCGGCGGATCGAATACTCCGGACGGCCGTCCGGGTCGACGCGCACCGCGACTTCGAGCACCTTGCCGGGCGACGCGGCACGCACGGGCTCTGGCGGCGGCGTCTGCGCCCACGAGCCGGCCGGCAGCCCGGCGATCGACACCCAGGCGGCGAGAATCGCGATCCTCCGCGTCACTGCACACCTCGACAGGCGACGTACCCGAACGGCGGCAGTTTCACGCGCACGCTGCCGGGTGCGTCGGCCTCGGCCGGACAAGGGCCGACGAGCGCGTCGAACCGACGCGTGCGCGCATCGACCTCGACAGCGACGTCGATGGCCTGATCCGATGTGTTGAACGCAACGAGGATATCCACGCCATCGTTGCCGATGCGCGACGCCGCGAAAATGCCGGGCTGCTCGCTCTGCGCCCGCACGATCTGCTTCCCGCGCCGCAATGCCTTGTGCTGCTGGCGCAGCTTCGCGAGTTCCGCGATCTGTACATAGAGCACGTGCCGCGGGTCGAAGTTCGCCTGCGCGGTCGTCGCCTCGCTGCCAAGCAGCGGCTGGTCGTTGTACGTCGGCACGAGACTCGCGAACATGTCCTGGCGCGAGTCCTGGTCGACCCCATGTCCGACGAAACCCTGTTCGTCACCGTAGTAGACGACGGGTACGCCGCGGAGCAGGAACAGCATCGCGTTCGACAGTTTGATGCGCGCGAGCTGCTCGTCACGCGAGGCGCCCGGCCGCGCGCGGGCCACCAGCATGGCGAAGCGGCCGAAGTCGTGATTGCCGGTGAAGGTCGGCAGGCGCAGCGCGGCGTAGGCGCCACCCTCGTAGAGCGCGTCCGCCCCATACAGTCTGGCGAGCACCGCCGTGCCTTCGCCCTCCGCGAGAGTCCGGCGCGCGGCGGCCGCGAACCCGAAGTCGAGCACCGACGGCAGCCGATCGACGCGCGTATGGCGCGCGAGCGCCGCGACGTCCTCGTCCGCCACCTCGCCGAAGATGTGGAAGTTCGGCAGGCCGCTGGCCCGTGCGCGCCTGAGCATCGCGGGCACGAATGCCTGCCAGAACTCGGGGTTCACGTGGCGGGCGGTGTCGATGCGGAAGCCGTCGATCCTGTACTTCGTGATCCAGTCACCGTAGATGTCGATGAATCCCTGCACGACGCGCGGATTCTCGGTCATGAGATCGTCCAGGCCGACGAAGTCGCCGAACAGCGAGCTCTCGCCGTGCCATTCCGAGTTGCCGCGGTTGTGATAGTAGTTCGGCGAGTTGAGCCACTCCGGCACCTTCACGGTAGCCTCGCCCGGCGCCACGAAGGGCGTGTAGGCGAAGTCGTCCCGCGCGAGGCGCGCGAAGTTCTCTTTCGTGCGCACGCCATCGCCCAGGAATCCCTCGTTGATGGGCTCGCCATTGGCGCCGCCACGCCGCGTGTACGGGAAATCCGCGCGCGAGCGGTACGGGCAGGACTGCTGCGGACATTCCCGGTACTGGATCACGTCCGCGGTGTGGTTCGTGATGATGTCGAGATACAGCTTCATGCCGCGCGCATGCACGGCGGCGATGAATGCGCGGAGGTCCTTTTCGCTGCCGAAGTGCGGGTCCACGGTGGTGAAGTCGGTGATCCAGTACCCGTGGTAGCCCGCGGACTCGTCGCCGGGCGCTCCCTGCACGGGCTTGTTCTTGTAGATGGGCCCGAGCCAGATCGCAGTGGCCCCGAGCCGCTGGATGTAATCGAGGCGCTTGACGAGGCCGGCGAGATCGCCGCCGTGATAGAAGCCCTTGTGCGCGGGATCGAACCCGGTGGTTAGACGGTCGCCCGCGAGACCGCCTCGGTCGTTCGCGGAATCCCCGTTCTCGAAACGGTCGGGCAGGACGAAGTAGACGATCTCGTCCTCGGGCAGCCGCTCGCGGAAATCATCCGCCGCCCCCGCGGGACTGCCGATGACGGACGCCAGCGCGACCAGCGCCAGCCACGAAATGGTTCGTCGCATCGCTCCCCCGAACGGATTGGACTCGGGCGCACTGTACGCGAGACCGCGCCCCAGGGGCGCGATGCATACGTATGTAAGTGGTTACCGGATCCGTATGCGCAGTCCGAGATGTGGTCAGACGAACCGGTTGACGAGGTTCTCGAGCATCTCCTGGCGGCCCGACTGCGGCTTCGGGTTGATGCCGCCCGACACGGCGGCATCGGAAATCGACGCCAGCGACGCGCCCTGCGCATGGATCTTCTTGCCGAGCTCTCCTTCCCACTTCGCGTAGCGCTGCTCGACGAACTTGTCGATGCCGCCGTTCTCGATGAGCGCGGCCGCGGACAGCAGCGTGCGCGCGAGCAGGTCGAGGCCGCCCACGTGACCGTGGAACATGTCCGTCGGGTCGGTCGACTGGCGGCGCACCTTCGCGTCGAAGTTGAAGCCGCCGGTGGTGAAGCCACCGGCCTTGAGGATGCGGTACATCGCCAGCGTCATGTCGAGCGGATCGTTGTGGAACTGGTCGGTGTCCCAGCCGTTCTGCGGATCGCCGCGGTTGATGTCGATCGAGCCGAAGATGCCGAGCGCATCCGCCATCGCGATCTCGTGATCGAAGCTGTGGCCGGCGAGCGTCGCGTGGTTCGCCTCGATGTTCACCTTCACCTCGTTCTCGAGGCCGTTCCTCTTGAGGAAGCCGTACACGGTGGCCGTGTCGAAATCGTACTGGTGCTTCGTCGGCTCGTGAGGCTTGGGCTCGATCAGGATCGTGCCCTTGAAGCCGATCTTGTGCTTGTGCTCGACGACCAGCTGCAGGAACCGGCCGAAATTCGCGAGTTCGCGCTTGAGGTTCGTGTTGAGCAGCGTGTCGTAACCTTCACGTCCACCCCACAGCACGTAGTTCTGGCCCCCGAGGCGCTTCGTCGCGTCCAGGCAATGGCGAACCTGCGTTGCCGCGAACGCCCACACTTCCGGATCCGGATTCGTCGACGCGCCACCCATGTAGCGCGGATGCGAGAACAGGTTCGCCGTGCCCCACAGCAGCTTGATGCCGGTCTCGTTCTGCTTCTTCTCGAGGCGGTCGATGGTCTTCGCAAGGTTCTCGACGTGTTCGCGGATATTGCTGGCAGTCGGCATCGCATCGACGTCGTGGAAACAGTAGTAAGGCGCACCGAGGCGCGTGAAGAAATCGAACGCCGCGTCCATCTTCATCCAGGCGGCCGCCTGGTCCATGACGCCGGCATTCCACGGGCGGTCGAACGTGCCCGAACCGAAAATGTCGTGGCCGTTCCACGCGAACGAGTGCCAGTAGCACACCGCCGGCCGCAGCTGGTCTTCCATGCG
>CADEED010000037.1 GCA_902826225.1 uncultured Pseudomonadota bacterium
CACGTGGGCGTGGCCACGGAGATCGAGCGTCGCGTGTCGTCGCAGAAGATCGGGGTCCGCGTGAGCGTGGGCATGGGCGATACGCGCTCGATCCGCGTCTTCGTGATGGGCGAAGCGAATCGGCCGGGCAGCTACACCGTCAGCGGACTCGCGACGATGACTTCCGCGTTGTACGCGGCGGGCGGCGTCAAGGGATTCGGCTCCCTGCGAGACATCCAGCTGAAGCGCGGCGGCGCGGTCGTCCGCCATCTCGATCTCTACGATCTGCTGCTGCGCGGAGACACGAGCGACGACGCCGGCCTGTTGTCGGGCGACGTCATCTTCATCCCGCCGGCCAGCACCACGGTTGCCGTCGACGGCGAGGTGAACCGGCCCGCGATCTACGAAGTGCTCCCGGACACGTCCGTGAACGACATCATCGCGCTCGCCGGCGGACTCACGTCGGAAGCGGATCGCGAGCGCGTGGCGATCGTCCGGATCGGCGACGAATCGGCGCGCTCGGTGGTGAACGTGCCGTTGCGCGAGCGCGGTGCCAGCGAACTGCTGCGCAATGGCGATTCACTGCGCGTGCTGCAGCTGCGGCCGACGATCGATCGCGGCGTGACCATCGAGGGTTTCGTCTTCCGGCCGGGCGTGGTCGCGTGGCGCGAAGGCATGCGCCTGACTGATGCTTTGCCGTCGTTCCTGGAGCTGCGGCAGAACGCCGATCCGCGCTACATTTTCATCCGGCGCGAGCTGCCTCCGGACCGGCGCGTCGCCGCCGTGTCGGCGGACCTCGGCGCGGCGCTGCGCGCGCCGACCTCGGCCGCGAATCCCGTGCTGATGCCGCGCGACCGGATCATCGTGTTCGATACCGAGTCGGGCCGCGAGCAGCAACTCAAGCCGGTGCTCGACGAACTCCGCCGGCAATCGAGCATCGACCAGCCCTCCCAGCTGGTACGCATCGACGGCCGCGTGAAGGCACGCGGTGAGTATCCGCTCGAGATCGGCATGCGCGTGAGCGACCTCCTGCGCGCCGGCGGCGGTCTCGAAGATGCCGCCTATGCCGCGCGCGCCGAGCTCACGCGCTACCGCGTGACGGATTCCAGCCGCAACACCACGCTCATCGAAATCGACCTCGAAGCCATCGTGCGCGGCGATGCCGCCGCCGATCTCGAGCTGCAACCCTTCGACTTCCTCACCATCCGCGAGGTGCCGGAGTGGAGCGAGCAGGAGCGGGTGACGCTCGAAGGCGAAGTGCGCTTCCCGGGTGTCTACCCGATCCGCCGCGGCGAAACGCTGCGCTCCGTGCTGAAGCGCGCGGGCGGGTTCTCCGGTTTCGCGTTCCCGCAGGGCGCCGTCTTCACGCGTGAAGAACTCAAGGATCGCGAGCAGGCACAGATCGATAGGCTGGCCCTGAGGCTCCAGAACGATCTCGCGACCACCGCGCTGCAGGCGGCGGCCGCCAACCAGTCCGGCGCGAACGAGTCGCTGACGGTCGGGCAATCGCTGTTGTCGCAGTTGAAATCGACCGAGGCAGTCGGGCGACTCGTGATCAAGATCGACGGCGATCTCACCGACGATCGCGATCGCGGATTCGACCTCGTGCTGCGCGAAGGCGACCGGCTCATGGTGCCGAAGCTGAAACAGGAAGTGACGGTCATCGGCGAGGTGCAGACGAACACCTCGCACTTCTACGAGGAGCGCATCGATCGTGACGGCTACATCGCGATGAGCGGTGGGCTCACGCGCAAGGCCGACAAGGGGCGCATCTACATCGTGCGCGCGAACGGCAGCGTGGTGTCCAGCGAGAGCTCCGGCTGGTTCCGCAGCAGCGCGCAGGCGAAAATCGAGCCGGGCGACACCGTCGTCGTGCCGCTCGATACGGAACGCATGCCGGCGTTGCCGCTGTGGCAGGCGGTCACCAGCATCGTCTACAACCTCGCGATCGCGGCCGCCGCGGTGAATTCATTCTGATGGCGGAGACTCCCGGAAATCCCACGCCACCGCCGGCGCCTCTGCCGACGATGAGCACGCCCGGCTGGTTCGTGCCGGCGTTCCCGACCGGCGCCGCGCGCGCGTCCGAGCTGTCGATCGGCACCGTGCTGCGCAAGCGCTGGCTGCTGCTCCTGGTCGTGCCGCTGTTGCTCTCGGCCGCGGCGGTGGCGTACGTCGTCACCGCGCCGCGCATCTACGAGGCGCGCGTGCTGCTCGCGCCCGTGACGGAAGAGGAGTTGGGCGGCGTACTCGGTTCCTTCGCCGGACAGTTCCGCGGCCTCGCGCCGGCGCTCGGTCTCAACCTGGGTGGCGGCAACACGATGGCCGATCGAGCGATCGCCGTGATGCATTCGCGCAGTTTCACCACCGAGTACCTCAGGAAAAACGATCTGCTGCCCGAGCTGTTCCCGGAGCGCTGGGACGCGGTGGCGAAGGCCTGGAAGACACGCGAGCCGACCATCGACGAGATGTTCGAGCGTTTCGACCGCGACGTGCGCTTCATTTCGACCGACCGCAAGAACGGCTTCACGCAGGTGTCCCTCCGCCTGCGCAATCGCGAGTCGACGGTGCGCTGGGCCGCGCTGTTCGTCGAGCAGGTGAACGTGCGCATGCGCGAGCAGGCCGCCGACGAGGCCACGCGCAATCTCGAATACCTGCGGCGCGAACTCGCGAACGATCATCCGATCGGCGTGCAGAACGCGCTGTTCGATCTCGTCGAAACCCAGATCCGCGACAAGATGATGGCGAGCGTGCGGCACGAGTACGCATTTCGCGTCGTCGATCCGCCGACGCTGCCGGACTCCGATCGATTCGTGAGCCCGCGCCGCGCGCTGAGTGTCGCGCTCGCCTTCGTCGTCGGCCTGCTGCTCGCCGTCACGATTGCCATCTTCCTCGAGCGGCGCCGGACGATCTGAGCCCACCATGCCCGCCTCACGCCCCGCGTCCCTAGTCTCCGGCCGCAAGGTCCGCTTCGCCGTCATCGGCTGCGGCCGCATCGCCGGCAAGCACTTCGAAGCACTGAAATCGCACGCCGCGAACGCCGAGATCACGGCCGTCTGCGACACCGATCCCAGGGCGCTCGCCGCCGCGGCCACCGCGACGGGTGCGAAGGGTTTCGCCGACCTGCGCGAGTTGCTCGCGCAGTCGGATGCCGACGTCGTCGTATTGTGTACGCCGTCGGGCATGCATCCGAACCAGGTGATCGCGGTGGCCGAGTCGGGCCGCCACGTCGTCACCGAGAAACCCATGGCGACGCGCTGGGCGGACGGGCTGCGCATGGTGCAGGCCTGCGATCGCGCGGGTGTGCGCCTGTTCGTCGTCAAGCAGAACCGCCGCAATGCGACGCTGCAGCTGCTCAAGCGCGCGGTCGAGCAGCGCCGGTTCGGCCGCATCTACATGGCCACGATCAACGTGTTCTGGAACCGTCCGCAGTCGTACTTCGACAGCGCGGCGTGGCGTGGCACCTGGGAGTTCGACGGCGGCGCGCTCATGAACCAGGCCAGCCACTACGTCGACCTGCTCGACTGGCTCATGGGGCCCGTCGAGAGCGTGCAGGCCTACGTCGCCACGCTGGCGCGCCACATCGAGGTCGAGGACACCGCGACGGTCGGTGTGCGCTGGCGTTCGGGCGCGCTCGGTTCGGTGAACGTGACGATGCTCGCGTACAAGCAGAATTTCGAAGGCGCCATCACCATCCTGGGCGAGAACGGCACGGTCCGCGTTGGCGGCGTCGCGGTGAACCAGATCCAGCACTGGGAGTTCGCCGACACGCGTCCCGAGGATGCGACGGTGAAGGAGGCGAGCTACGCCACGACCTCGGTCTACGGTTTCGGGCACCCGCTGTACTACGACAACGTGATCAACACGCTGCGCGGTTCAGCCGAAGCGGAGACGGACGGTCGCGAGGGACTGCGCTCCCTCGAGATCCTCATCGCGAGCTACACGTCCGCGCGCGACGGTCGGCGAGTGGCCCTGCCACTTGAGTTCTGAGTACGACAGGTCCGCGCCACTCGCGGTGTTGTACGCCGCGGTACTCGCCGGATTCCCGTTCGCCTCCCTGCTGCCGACCGCGCTCGGACTGCCGAGCACGCCATTCTCTGTCGGTTTCCGCGCATTCGTGCTGCTGCTCGCCACCTTCTGCGTACTCGAGTGGTTCACGCGCCGCCGGCCGCTGCATCGTGGCTGGGCCTGGCTCGCGCTCGCGGGGTTCTGGACCGTCTACCTGGCCAAGATGGTGTTCGAGGTCGGCACGCCGCGCATGCCGCTCATCATGGCCCCGGCGGAGTACGCACTCTTCGCCATCGGCGTCTGCATCGCGCCACTCACGGCGATGCTCGAGGTGCCGTCGCGCGCGACCCTGGCGCTCGCCTGGCGCGCCTGCGCATTCACGATCTCGGTGCCGACCCTCGCGGTCCTCTACATGTTCGCGACCGGCCGCATTTCGATCGCCGAGAGTGAGCGGTTGTCCACGGACATCATCAATCCGATCACGCTCGGGTACATGGGCGCCGGGCTCATCGTGATCCTGGTCGCGCGCCCCTTCGAATGGCCGGGCGCATCCCGCGCGGCGCGGGCGCTGCTCTGGGCCGCGCGCCTCGCCGGCATCGCCGCGGGTCTCGCCGTCGCTGTCGCATCGGGGTCGCGCGGACCCATGGTCGCGCTGGTGGGTGCGATGGCTGCCTGGATCGCGATCGTTCCCGTGCGGCAGCCGCATCGCGGGCGCCGGATCGCGCTGCGCATCGCCGCCCTGGTCGTCGCGGCCGTCGTCCTCGTGATCCTCGCGCAGACGTTCGCCGATTCGATCAAGGCGTTCAGTCCTCTCGAGCGGTTGACGGGCACATCCGTGGATTCGTCGCTCGACTACCGACAACGCGCGCTCACCGGCGCCATTGCGCAGTTCGTCGAGCACCCGGTGTTCGGTGACACGCTGCTCGAGCGCACGACCATCGACTATCCACACAACATCTATGTCGAGAGCCTCATGGCGGTCGGCCTCGTGGGCACGCTGCCGCTGCTGGTGTTCGCCGTGCTCGCCGTGCGTGCCGCATTGCGCCTGCTGCGCCACGACGCGGCCGCGCGCTGGCTCGCGTTGCTCTTCCTCATGCAGTGCGTGGCCAGCGCGACGAGCGGCGCGATCTACGTCGCCGACGCGTTCTGGTGCTTCGGCGCGGCCTGCATCGCGCGCGCCTCGGTTTCCACCGTCTCGGTGACGCTGGGCCATCCGGCGCGCCGCGCCGACGCATCGTCCGCGGCCTGAGCGTGGAGCGCGAGGGCATCATCGCGCGCACCTGGCGCCGCGTGCTCGCGGACCGCACCCGCTCGCGCGCGCTGCTGCTGCTCGGCGGGAATCTCGGCGCTCATGCCATCACGCTGTTGCTGCTGCCGATGCTCACGCGCGTCGCGTCGCCGGTCGAGTTCGGCGACTTCGCGCGCTACGTGAGTTTCGTCGGCGTGCTGCTCCCGGTCGCATCGCTGCGCTACGAGTGGGCAATCCCGCTGGCGCGCGATCCCGCGCGCAACGCGCGCCTCATCGAGCTCAGCCTGTGGGTGCTCGCGGCGATCTCGCTGCTGACTTTCGCGGTCGCCAGCTGGCCCGCGGCGCGCGCGCTCACGGGTGGGGCGCTCACGCAATGGGTGGCGCCCGGTCTCGTGGTGCTCGGATGCGTGCAGCTCGTCTCGAGCTGGACGATCCGCACGGCCGAGTTCCGCATGTTCACCGTCGCGCGCGTGCTGCACAGCCTGTTCGTCGGCGTGGCGCAGATCGTCCTCGTGATGGCCTTCGGCGGCGCGGGACTCATCGTCGGGCACCTGGGCGGGCAGGTGCTCGCGTACGCGTACATCGGCTCGCGCATCGCGGTCGATGCGCGCGACGGACGGCAGAGCGATCCGGCGGTCACGGTCGGCACTGTCGCGCAGGAGTACAGGCGCTTTCCACTCGTGTCCGCACCGTCGTCGCTGGTCAACGCGCTGGGCGTCGAGGCGCCGATCCTGCTCATCGGTTCGCTGGTCGGGACGGCATCCGCCGGCCAGCTCGCGCTCGCCCAGCGCATCGCCGCGCTGCCCGGGATGCTGGTGACGCAGTCGCTGGGACAGTCTTTCTACTCGGAGGCGGCGATGCTGGCGCGCACGGAGGATCCGGGCCTGCGCACGTTGTACCGGCGCACCGTGCGCCACCTCGCGCTGCTGGGCGGCGTGGTGGCGGTCGCGCTGGGCGCGGCACCGTGGATCTTCCCGATCCTGTTCGGCGCCCAGTGGCAGACGGCGGGCTGGATGGCGGCCGCGCTGGGCTTGCTGGTTTTCTCGCAGATGACGTTCGGAACCGTCTCGTGCCTCGAATACCTTAATCGTCAGGGCCTCAATTTTCTGTGGAATTTCGTGCGGCTCGCGCTGGTCGCGGCGGCGATCGTCGTCTGCCAGCTGCTCGAGTGTTCCGCGACGGTAACCGTCGCCGTATACTCCGCCGCCTCCGCCGTGTGGTACCCGGCGTTGTACGCGATGAACGAATACTCTCTGGCGCGCGCCGCCGGGCATCCTCAAGGGCAAGCGACGTGAGCGAGAACTTCGGCGAAGCCGGTTTCTGGGTCGATCAGTGGAAAGAGAAGCTCGAGGGCTATCTACGCGCGCCGGCGCGGGCAGGCCGCTTCATCGAGGGTCGCTTCGGCAAGTCCGTCGAGAGCACGCTCGAACTCGGCGCCGGCAGCTGCCGCGACAGCCTCTACCTCGCATCGAGGGGCTATCGCGCCACGGCGTCCGACTTCAACCAGCAGACCATCGATTACCTGAGCACTCGTTTCCCGTCGAGCGGAGTCAGCTTCTCCGCCGACGATTCGCGCAAGCTGCCGTTCGGCGACGGCCAATTCGACGTCGTCTTCCACAACGGGCTCATCGTCTGCTTCGACGACGACGCGGACGTGAGCGCGATCCTGCGCGAGCAGTTCCGCGTCGCGAAGAAGTACGCGGTGCTCCTCGTCCACAACGGCGAGAACGCCAAACTGCGCGCGGAGTTCGCGCGTCTCGGTGCGAGCGACCCGCTGTACCGCATCCGCTTCTACACGCGCGCGGACGTCGAACGCAGCCTCCAGCTGGCGGGCGTCAGGTATCGCCGGCTCGCATTCCACAAGTTCGGCGGCGTGGCCGATGCGTTCTACGGTCCACGAATCAAGGGCATCCCGAACCCGCTGAACGGCGTCGCCGAATCCTTCGTGAATTCCCTCTATCCACTGCAGCCCTGGTCGCGCGTCGAGCGCATCGCGGCCGTCGCGGAGATCTAGCGTCGCTGCGCCCTCGCGGCGCCCGCGGCCCGGCCGATGTCAGAGCAACCGTCCAACGTCGTCTTCTCGAATTTCGTCAGCGCACGCTCGTTGCGCCGCGGGCTCGCGCGCCTGGGCGAAGCCCTGCACGAGCATGGCGCTGCGGGGCCGTTCGTGCCGCCGCTGTCGCGCGAACCGCGCCGCGGCGACCGGCTGTTCTTCACGGATGAAAGCGGGCTCGGGCGCTACCTCGGCCGCGAAGGATTCGAGTTCCATCCGCGCCGGGTCGACTGGCCGCTCGACGACAAGTTCGCGTTCGTCGGGGTGGTGCGCGCGGCCGGCGGGGATCCGGTGCCCGGGCGGCCACTCGAGGAGCTCGACCGCATCGAACGATTCCCGATCATCCTCAAGGGCAGGCACTCCTGGGTCGACGACCGTCCCCATCCGCGCGGCGCGATCTGCCGTTCCGCCGCCGACGTGCGCGCGGCGCTCGATCGTTTCGCGCGGGAGGGCTTCCCGGCGAGCGGCTTCTACCTGCAAGCCTGGATCCCCGACGGCGTGACCAACTGCTGGTCGGTGAGCGGTTGGTTCGACGCGGAGCGGCCCGAACGGGAGGCTCTGCTCGTCACGCAAAAGCTGGCCGCGACCCGCGATGGCCTCGGATACGCGCTGCTGGTCGGGACGATGCCCGACCCGGGTGGATTGGTGGAACGCTCGCGGCGCCTGCTGGCGGCCCTGCGGTACACCGGCCCTTTCGAACTCGAATTCCTGCATGATTCGCTCGCCGGGACGTTTCACGAGCTCGAGCTGAATCCGCGCTTCTGGCTGCAGCACTCGGTCTTCGTGGAGGCGCGTGACAACGTGTTGTTGCGCCGGTATCTCGGTCGCGAAGACGGGGCCGGGGCCGCGTCGAGGGACGTCCTGTGGGTGTCGGGGGTCGGCCTCCTGACCACGCTTGCGCGATCGCTGCAGCCCGAATCGCGCGCGGTGCTCGGCGTCGTGCGCGACTGGCGGCGGCGCGGCGCGCAGATCCTGGTCGATCCGCCGCTGCCGGTAGCGTTGCGCCTGCTGCTGGCTGACGCGTGGCGGCGGGTACGCGCGAGGATCGGCGTTCGATGAATTCTGGAACGGAAAGAGACATGGACAACCAATTCAAGTCCGGCGTGCTCACGGAGAGCGGGGTCGCGGGCCTCACGGGCGCACAGTCGCGCGCGGCGTACGAGCGGCAGGGCTATCTATCCGTCGAGCGCGCGCTCGATCCGGCGTTCTGCCAGCAGTCGATTGGTTCGCTCGCCAACGCGTCGCTCATCCGCGTGGAATCCAGCGATCGCCGCGGCACCACGAAGTTCATGACGTTGAACGGCGAGGAGTTGCTGGAGCGCGTGCCGCGGCTGCGCGATCTCGCGCTCGAGTTCGCCGACATAGTGAGCCGGCTCGCCGGCACGACGTACGTGCCGCTCGACAACTCGAAGGTCGGCATCTCGCTCAACTACACGCCGCCCGGCGGGGCATTCGTGCGCCATTTCGATCGCAACGAGATCACCGTCTCGCTGTACCTCAACGAAGTGGCCAACGGCGAACTCACCATCTGGCCCAACATCGTCACGCCGTTCCTGGACCGCTTCGGGCGCTACCGGCTGCCGCTCGCGTTGTGGAAGACGCGCGTGACCGGCTCCATCGACATCCCCCCGCGCATCGGCACGGCGGTGGTGTTCTCGCGGCGCACCGTGCACGCGGTCTCTCCGGTGACCGGCGAGCGGTGCCGTGTGAGCATCATCCTCGCGTACGACCGGCCCGGCCGCAGTTTCATGGACGTACCCGACTACTACGGCCAGGGCCACTCAAGGGCAGTGCTCGAGCAGGTTCGCGCCTGAGATGACGTTCACCGTCCGCATCCCGCCCGACCGCGAACCCGAGCGCCGATACGCCGTCGAGACCTTTCTCGGCGAGATCGCCGGTCTCGACTGCGAGATCGTGGTCGAGCCGCGCGCGGGCACGCGGATTTCCCTGCGCGGCAGCGATCTCGCGCTCGATCTTCCCGATTCGTTCTTCGCGATTTCCGAGGGCCGCTGGCTCGCGCGCGAGTCCGTGCCGACTGCGGTCGCCGCGAGCTACGTGCCGGCGCACGATGGGCTCGCCGCGCCGCTGGTCTCGCCCGAACTGCCGGTGCTGTTCGATGCGCGGGCCGGGGAGTCGCAGTTCGCGGGGTTCGATGCGCGCGGTGGCGTCCTGCGAATCGATCCGCTGGGCACGGCGTTCTTCCTGTTGTCGCGATACCAGGAAGTGGCGGCGCCCGAGTTCGACGCCCACGGCCGTTATCCCATCGAGACCGACCTCGCATTCCGCTCGGGCTTCCACGATCGCCCGATCGTGGACGAATACGCGGAAGTGGTTTGGGTCGCCGTGCAGCGCGTCTGGCCGGGCGCCACCCGGCGTGAGCCGCGGTTCCAGCTCACGGCCACGCACGATGTCGATCTGCCGTTCCAGCACAAGTTCACGGGCCCGCTCAGGCTGCTGCGGTCCTGCGCCGCGGACTGGATGCTGCGCCGCGATGCGCTCGGGCCGTTCCGCCGCGTGGCGCAGTGGTCGCGCACCAAGCGCGGCGACGCACACAGCGATCCGGCGAACACGTTCGATCTCATCATGGACCTGTCCGAACGCGCCGGTCTCGTGAGCGAGTTCAACTTCATCACGTTGCACAGCGTTCCGCATTACGACGCCCTCTATCCGCTGCGCCATCCGTGGATCGCCGCGCTCGCGCGCCGCATGCACGAGCGCGGGCACGTGGTGGGCCTGCACGCGAGCTACGGCAGTTATCTCGACGCCGCCCAGACGAAGCGCGAGTTCGACGAGTTGCGCGACTTCTGCCGCGAGCTCGGGATCGAACAGTCGCGCTGGGGTGGGCGCCAGCACTGGCTGCGATGCCGTATGCCCGACACGTTGCAGAACTGGGATGACGCCGGCCTCGATTTCGATTCGACGCTGGGCTACGAGAAGCGCATCGGCTTCCGCAGCGGCAGCTGCCGTCCGCATCGCGTCTTCAACCTGCGTACCCGCCGCACGCTGCGCCTGCGCGAGCGGCCGCTCGTCGCCATGGATGCCTCGCTCACCGATTCGGGCACGATGAATCTTGCGGGCAGCGCGGCCGCGGACGCGATGTCCCGCCTGGTGCAGCGCTGCCGCACGGTGCGCGGAGAATGCGTCGTGCTGTGGCACAACTCCCGGCTCATGACTCCCGCGGATGTCGACCTGTACCGCGGCGTGCTGGCGAGCTGACCATGTGCGGAATCGCCGGAATCCTGTCTGCCACGCCCATCTCGCCCGGGCCGCTCGAGGAGATGACGCGCGTGCTCGCGCATCGCGGTCCCGACGGCGCCGGTCACTGGTACGGCGACGGCGTGGCGTTCGGCCACCTGCGCCTGTCCATCATCGACCTGTCGGACCGCGGCGCGCAGCCCATGCACTACCGCGACCGCTACGTCATCACGTACAACGGCGAGATCTACAACTACCGGGAACTGCGCGCTGCGCTCACGCAGCTCGGGCACGACTTCCAGTCGCAGAGCGACACGGAAGTCGTCCTTGCGGCCTATGCGCAATGGGGCGCCGACTGCCTGTCGCGCTTCAACGGCATGTTCGCCTTCGCGCTCCACGATCGGGCGACGGGCCGCATTTTCCTGGCACGCGACCGTTTCGGCGTGAAGCCGTTGCACTACGCGCGTGTCGGTCAGCAGTTCGTCTTCGCGTCGGAGATCAAGGCGCTCCTCACGCATCCTCTGGCGCGTCGCGAGCCCGATCTCGATTACCTGCGCCGATACCTCGTGCTCGGCCCGCGCGAATACGGCGGCGCCGGCGCCTGGCGCGGCATCGAAAGACTCGAGAACGCGAGCTTCATCCATTGCACGCTCGATGAACTCCTGCGCGGCGCGTTCGTGCAGCGCACGTGGTGGACGCTGTCTCCCGTTGACAGTGGCGAGCCCTACGACGCGGCGCGCGGCGCCGACTACGCCGAGCAATATCGCGACCTGCTCACGAGCGCTGTGCGCCTGCGACTGCGTTCCGACGTCCGGGTGGGTTCCGCGCTGTCCGGCGGTCTCGACAGCTCGAGCATCGTGTACCTGGTGAACCAGGAGCTCCGCGCCGTCGGCGCCGCCGGGAAGCAGGAGACCTTCTCGTGCGTGTACCGCACGCCGGGCACCGAGGACTGCGACGAGAGCCGGCACATCGACGGCGTGTCGCGCGCGCTCGGCGTCTCCTCGAACCGCATCGAGCCGCGCGTGGACGACATCCCCGCGGCGCATCGCGCGATGATCTGGCATCTCGACACGCCGCCCGAGAGCACGCTGATGTCGTCGTGGCACACGTTCCTGCGCGTCGCGCAGACGCCCGTGGTCGTGACGCTCGACGGGCAGGGCGCGGACGAACAGCTCGCCGGCTACCCGCGCTACATCGTGCCGTTCCTCGCGCATGGCCGCGAGTCGCTGCGCGAGGGGCGGGCGTTGCGGCGCATGCCGGGCAGCGGGCAGTTCGTCGCGCTGGGGCTGGCCAGCCGCGCGAGCCGCGCGGTCGGCGCGGGCTGGCTCACGCCGTGGCTGCTGCGCCGTGCGCGCAAGCAGATCTACGACGGCTCTCCGCTCAATCGTTCGCTCGCGCAAGACGCGCTCGGTGGATTGCAAAACCTCATCCACTACGCCGACCGCACTTCGATGGCGTTCTCCATCGAGTCGCGCATGCCGTTCCTCGATTTCCGCGTCGCCGAGTTCCTGGCCGGGCTGCCGGCAGCTTTCAAGATCCACGACGGCTGGACCAAGCACCTCGCGCGCGTGGCGTTCGACAAGCGGGTGCCCGACGAGATCGTCTGGCGTCGCGACAAGATGGGGTGGCCGATCCCCGAATCCTTCTGGTTCCGCGGCGCGCTGCGCGAGTGGTACGTGCGCGAAATCGAAAGCTCCGCGTTCCTCAGGGAGATCGGCGCGTCGATCGATGTCAGTTCCGCGCTCGACGGCGGAGTGTCCATCAACAAGACGACGCGCCTGCTCAACCTCGCAACCTGGCATCGCGTGCACATCGAGCGTACGTGGTCGCCGGATCGCCTGCTCGGCGAGCGCGTGTCGGGAAAGATGCAATGAAGGTCGTCGTCCTTGCGGAGACCTTTCCGCGCAATACCGGGTATTTCGGCGTGATGTTCCCGAAGTATCTTGCGGCGCAGGGGGCCGACGTGCACCTCATGACGCTCGACCTGCCGCCGTACTGGAACGTCTCGACGATGCGATCGCACTACACCGACCTGGTGGGCAGGGACGTTCTCGTCGCCGGTCATACCGAACGGCTGAATGGCTACACCGTGCACGTGCTGCGGCACCGCTTCCGTTTCGGGTACGTGTACATGAGTGGCTTGCGGGAGAAGCTGCGGGAGCTGCAACCCGACATCGTCTATTCGCTCTCCGCGATCGGCTGGATCGCCCTGCAGGCCGCGATCTACAAGCCGCGACTCGGGTACTCGCTGTTCACCGGATCGCACACGGCCGCCAGCACGTTCCCGCTGTATCGCCTCGACGCGCCGTGGTATTCGCCGAAGCGCATCAAGGTTTTCCTCACGCGCGCGCTTCCCGGGCGCTTCGTGAGTCTGTTCACCGTCAAGTGCTACGGCCCGACGATCGACTGCCAGGAGATCGCCTGGCGGTTCTTCGGGGTTCAGAAACGAAAGACCGCGGTCATGCATCTGGGCGTGGACACGGACGTGTTCCATCCCGTGAGGAACGATGCCGACCGCGCGTCGCGCGAGGAGGTCCGCCGCGAGATCGGTGCGGCTCCCGGCGACCTCATCGTGATCTACACGGGAAAGCTCACGGCGGAGAAGAACGTGCCGCTGCTGCTGCAGGCCGTCGATGCCGCGCGCGCCCGTGGAGTGCCGTTCCATTCTCTCGTCATTGGCGAGGGGCCGGACCGCGAGGCGATCGCGCGACACCCCGGGGTCAAGCTGCTGCCTTACCAGAGCTATGAGCAGTTAGGTCGCTACTACCGTGCGGCGGACGTCGCGGTGTGGCCGACCAACGAGAGCACGTCCATGCTGGACGCAGCCGCCTGCGGGCTGCCGCTCGTCGTCAGCGACGGGATCGTGTATCGCGACCACGTCGACGGAAACGGGCTGGTTTATCGCATGAATTCCCTCGACGACCTCGTCGACAAACTCGGCGAGCTGGCCGATCCGCGTCGACGCGCCGCGCTGGGTGACGCGGGCGCCAGAAAGATGGCCGAGCGGTTTTCCTGGCAGCGGCATGCGCGCCTGCGTTTCGAGGAGTACGCCGCCGAGCTGAAAAAAAGGCGGCGCCCTGCATGATGAGGTATCTTTCGCGCACCTTGTGGGTGGCATCGCGTATTTGGGCGCGGATTTCGCGTGGTGTGAACCACCTGCGCATCTGCGCCGATGCTGTCCTCGACGACGGCGTCACGACTTTGGAGAGCGCCCGGGTCGTCAACATATTCGGTGAGCGGGAGCGGATTCGCGTCGGCGCGCACAGCGTTCTCGGCGGCGAATTGCTCACGTTCGCGCACGGCGGGAACATCCGGATCGGGGAGTGGTGCTTCATCGGCGAAGGCACGCGGATCTGGTCCGCGGACTCGGTGTCGATCGGCAGTCGGGTGTTGATCTCGCACGGTGTGAACATCCACGATTGCGACTCGCACCCGCTCGACGCCGCGGAACGGCACGAGCACTTTCGCCGGTTGCGCACCGCCGGGCACCCGCGCGAGACCCACTCGATCGCGAGTGCGCCGGTGCGCATCGAGGACGACGCGTGGATTGGTTTCAACGCCACGATCCTGAAAGGCGTCACCATCGGCGCGCGCAGTATCGTGGCGGCAGGCAGCATCGTGACCCGCGATGTACCGGCCGACAGCATTCAGATAGGCGGGTCGGTGGTACGGAGAAGTTAATGCCGAAAGTTTCCGAGAGTCGTTTCTGGCAACCCCTGCTGTCGAAGTATTCGCGCAGTCCATCGGTTGCGTTGTGCCGCATCCCGGAGGTCGAATACCTCTCCTCAGTTCCGCTCGTCGATCCGGTCGTCGACCATTGCTGCGGCGACGGTTACATCGCCGACCTGTGTTATCCGGGTCGCAAGATGGAGGCCGGTGTCGACCTCTCCGCGCCGGCGCTCGAACTCGCTCGTCAGCGCGGCATCTACAACCGCATCGTGCAGACGGATGCCGGCAAGTCGGTACCGCTCGACACGGGCAGCGTGTCGACGGTGCTCAACAACAGCGGCATCGAACACATCGACAACATCGCGGGTGCATTGTCCGAAGTCGGCCGCATCCTGAAGGGAGGGGGCATTTTCCATTTCACCGTGCTCAACTCGCGCTACTTCGACTGGTGGCCCCGCTCCTCGCAGGAGCGCGACGAATACATCAAGTACCAGCCCTATCACACCATCTGGGACGAGAAAGGCTGGACTGAAGCGCTCAACCGCGCGGGCTTTGCAAAGGTGGTCTTCCGCGATTATTTCCCGAAGCCGACCGCGCAGGTACTCGCCGACTACGACTACCGCTACAGCGCCTTCTACATCAAGCGCCGTTTTTCTCCCGGAGTGGCCGCGACGATGATCGCGCCCGCATCGCTGCTCGAGAGCCGTTGGCGCGACCGATTCGGCGGCCTCGAATGGGTCGCGCCCGCGGGGCAGGGCGCAGGTTTCCTGGTGAGCGCGACCCGGGCAGGGTGAGCGGCGGTCGCGCGAAACACCCGGAGCAAGGAGCCGAGCATTGCCCGTCTTGTGGGTCACTGGCGCGAAAGGATTTCTGGGTCGCTACGTCGCGCGACATGCGGCCGCGCGCGGCTGGACGGTGCACGGCATCGGCCATGGCGCGTGGCTCGAGGACGACCATCGTCAGTTCGGCGTGACCCGCTGGCTCAATTCCAGCGTGACGGCCGCCGGTCTCGAGGCGCTCGCCAGTGATGCGGGCATGCCGGACGCGATCGTGCACCTTGCGGGCGGCGCAAGCGTAGGGGCATCGCTCAAGGCTCCGCGCGAGGACTTCGATCGAACCGTCAACTCCACCGCCGAACTGGTCGAGTGGATGCGCACGCGCGCGCCGCAGGCGAAACTCGTCGCGGGGTCGAGTGCCGCGGTGTATGGCGACCGCTGGAGCGGACCGATTCCCGTGGATGCGCCCTATGCGCCGTGCTCCCCTTACGGGACTCACAAGGCTGCGATGGAACTGCTCGTGCGCAGCTATGCCCGTTGCTCCGGAGGGCGAGTCGCGATCGTACGACTGTTCTCGGTCTATGGACCGGGACTGCACAAACAACTCCTGTGGGACCTCATGACCCGGCTCGCGCAGGCGCCCGGGAAGCTCACGTTGAGCGGCGACGGTTCCGAGACACGCGATTTCGTCTATGCCGCGGACGCCGCGAGTCTCGTCTGCGCAGCGATCGACGTCGCGTCCGACGAATGCCCCGCGTTCAACGGAGGGCGGGGAGCCGGCGTCGCGGTGCGCGAGCTCGTGAAACGACTGGTCACTGCCTGGCGGGCCGAATGCGCGATCGAGTTCGACGGCGTCCGGCGGGCGGGCGATCCGCAGATGCTCGTGGCGGACATGGCGGCCTCCGGCGCGATCACGCCTGAGAGCTGGACGGCGCTGGACACGGGCCTGGCGCTGACGGTCGAGGCCGCGCGCGCGCGCTTCCGCGGATGATCGAAGCGGCCTTCACGGTGTCCGGCGGTTCGATGCGTTGGACCGGCGGCATCAACTACCTGCGCAACTGCCTGCGCGTGCTGCGCGCGCACGAGTCGTCGCGCGTGCACCCGCGCTTGTTCGTCGCGCCCGAGGTGCCCGCGGCGGATCGCGCCACGCTGGCCGCGGAACTCGACGGGCCGCCAATCGAAGCGCCGTGGCTCGGCGACGCGCAGCGCGGGCGGCGCATGCGCTCGGCGCTGCTCACCGGGCGCGATGCGCTCGCGGCGACGGAACTCGAGCGGCACGGCATCGACGTCGTGTTCGAGGCCGGGGAGTTCTTCGGCACGCGCACCGCGGTGCCCGCGCTCGCCTGGGTCGCCGATTTCCAGAGCCACCACCTGCCGCAGTTCTTCTCCTGGCGCGCGCGCTGGCGCACTTCGCTCGGGCGCCGCCTGCAATTGCGCGGCCGCCGCATCGTCATGCTGTCGAGCCGCGACGCCGAGGGCGACTGCCTCCGGTTCTACCCCGCGAGCCGGGGTCGCACGGTGGTCGTGCCCTTCGCGGTGCCGCAAAAGCCAGGGATGGCGCCCGATCCCACCGTGCCCGCGCACCACGGGCTGCCGGCGCGCTACTTCTATCTACCCAACCAGTTCTGGCGCCACAAGAACCACGTCGTGATCGTCGAGGCGCTGGCGCGGGCGCGCGACGCCGGCACCTCGATGGTCGTCGCCGCGAGCGGCAGCCCCGAAGATCACCGCAACCCGGGTCACCTCGACTCGCTCAAGGCCCGCATCGTCGCTCTGGGACTTGAAGAATCCTTCCGGATCCTGGGCCTGATTCCGTTCGAGCACGTCTCGCAGCTCGCGCTGCAGAGCGTCGCGCTCGTGAATCCCTCGCTGTTCGAGGGCTGGAGCACCACGGTGGAAGAGGCGAAGAGCCTCGGCGTGCCGCTGGTGCTCTCGGGGCTCGCCGTGCATCGCGAGCAGACGGACGGCGCGGCCCGTTACTTCGATCCGCACTCGCCCGACGACGCGGCGTCGGCGCTCGTCGACGCCTGGAGCGCGCCACCCGGGGATCCCGCGCAGCGTCTTGCCGGCGCGGCCGCGAGCGCCGCGCGACGGGTGCGCGAGTTCGCCGGACGTCTCGCCGATGCATTCGAACTCGCGGCGCGGGCCTGACGATGCGCCTGACCATCGTCTCGCAATGGTTCCCGCCCGAGCAGGCGCCGTTCGGTCGCATGATGCTCGAGCTCGCGGAATTCCACGTGAAGAAAGGCTGGGAGGTCACGGTGATCACCGGCTTCCCCAATCACCCGGGTGGCACGGTTTTCCCCGGCTACCGCAAGCGCTGGGTCGCCGAGGAGCGCGTGAACGGGGTGCGGGTGCTGCGCGTCTGGCTGTGGACCGGAGCGAACCGCGGCATGCTCATGCGCCTCCTGACTTTCCTGAGTTTCACGCTGACGTCGGCGTGGCGCCTGCTGCGCGACCGCCGTCCCGACGCGGTGTTCGCCGTCCTGCAACCGCTCAGCGTCGGACTGACTCTCGGCGCCGTCGCCGGCCTGCGTGGATTGCCGATCGTCTACAACATCCAGGACCTGCATCCGGACACGCAGATACGGCTCGGCATGGTGCGCAATCGCTGGCTCATCCGGCTGTTGCGCGCGATCGAACGACGCGCCTACCGGCATGGAGACGCGCTCACGGTGATCTGCCCGCCATTCCGCGAACACGTGATCGCCAACGGCGCCGATCCGGCGAAGACGCACGTGATCGAGAACTGGATCGATACGCAACGCATCGCGCCGACGTACGACGGCGCCCCCATCCGCGCGCTGGCCGGGTTGCCGGCGCAGGCGGTCGTTGCCCTGTGGGCCGGCACACTGGGGCGCGTGTCGGGGGCCTCGATGATCGTCGACGTGGCGATACGCGTGCGCGAACTCGCGCCGGATGTCCACATCCTCGTCGTCGGCGAAGGCCCGTTGCGTGCGGATCTCGCGCAGGCGGTGGAATCGCAGGGCCTCGAACACGTGCGCCTGCTGCCGTTCCAGCCCGAGGCGTCCGTGGGCGCGGTCCAGTGCGCCGGCGACATCGCGCTCGTCACCCTCGATCCCGCCTTCGGCGATTCGTCCGTGCCCAGCAAGGTGCTGGCCTATCTATCGGCCGGGCGGCCCGTCATCGCGGCGGTGCCGGAGAACAGTCCCACGGCCCGGATGTTGCGGGAATCGGGCGCCGCGGCGGTCGTTCCCTACGGTGATGTCGTCGCGTTCGCCGATGCCCTCGTCGCGCTCGCGCACGACGGTCCGCGGCGCGCGCAGTGGAGCGCGCGCGCGCGCGACTACGCGATGCGCACGTTCTCGCGCGAAGCCGCGTTGCCACGCTACTCCCGGGTGTTCGAAAGTGTCGCCCGCTGAGCCCGTGGTGCGCGCCGCGACCGCCGGCGACGTCGAGGCGCTCGTCGCCATCCACGAACGCGCCTTCGCGGGGTATTTCCTGACGCTGCTCGGCGCGCGTTTCCTCAGGCCGTTCTACCACGAGTTCATCGCGCGCCCGGACGGCGAACTGCTGTTGTGCGCCGATGCCGCCGGCGTGCCGTTGGGGTTCGTCGCAGGGACGGCCAGGCCCGAGCAGTTCTTCGCGGACGTGCGCCGGGCACGCGGTTTCGAACTCGGTCTCGCGATGTTGCCGGCCCTCATCCGGCACCCGTTGCGAGTGGCGGAGCGCGTGATCGCCGCCGTACGCTACCGTGGCGACCGGCCGCGCCAGCTCACCGGCCACTGGCTGCTGTCGAGCCTCGCCGTCGATCCCGCGGCGGGCGGGCGCGGCGCGGGCAGCGCGCTGGTGCGTGAATTCTGTGAACGCGCGCGCGCCGCCGGTGCCGCCGGGGTCTATCTATTGACCGACGGTGTCGACAACGCGGCCGCGCTGCGGTTCTATTCGCGCCTCGGTTTCGACGAGCGCGAGTCGCTCACACGGCCCGACGGGCGTGTCCTACTGATTCTGGCGAGGAGTTGTTCGACTTGAAAACCGAATCCGGACGAGAGTTCCTGCCGTTCGCGCTGCCCGACATCGGCGAGGAGGAGATCGCCGAGGTCGTCGATTGCCTGCGATCTGGCTGGATCACCACGGGCCCCAAGGTGCGCCGCTTCGAGCAGGATTTCGAGGCATTCCTGGGCGCCGGTTCGGGCTTCGGCGCCGTGACCTGCAATTCGGCGACCGCCGGCCTGCACCTCGCGCTCGAGGCGATCGGTGTCGGACCCGGCGACCAGGTGCTCACGACGCCCTATACGTTCACCGCCACGGCGGAAGTCGTGCGCTATCTCGGCGCGGAACCCGTCTTCGCCGACATCGAGCCCGACACACTGAATCTCGACCCGGCGGCGGCGCGCGCCGTGGCGGGTCGTTGCCCGAAACTCAAGGCGATCATCCCGGTGCATTTCGCGGGGCAGAGCTGCGACATGAATGCGATCGCCGCGCTCGCGGCCGATCTCGGTGTCACGGTGGTGGACGACGCGGCGCATTCGCTCCCGACGACGTTCGACGGCCGTCTCATCGGCACCCTGTCCCCGATCACCGTGTTCAGCTTCTACGCGACGAAGACCATCGCGACGGGCGAGGGCGGCATGCTCGTCGCGCGCGACCCGGCGATCCTGCAGCGCGTGCGCACCATGCGCCTGCACGGAATCAATCGTGACGTCTTCGACCGCTACACGTCGACGGCGCCCAAGTGGTACTACGAAGTCGTCGCGCCCGGCTACAAGTACAACATGCCGGACCCGGCAGCCGCGCTGGGCATTCACCAGCTGCGCAAAGCGCAGCGATTCCAGGCTCGGCGGCAGGCGATCGCCGACCGCTATACCCGCGAATTCGCCGGCTTGCCGCTGAGCGTGCCCACCGTGCGCCGGCCCGCCGACATGCACGCCTGGCACCTCTACGTCATCCAGCTCGAGCTCCAGTCCCTCGACATCGACCGCGACCGCTTCATCGAGCTCATGGCGCAGGAAGGCATCGGCTGCAGCGTCCACTTCATCCCGCTGCACCTGCAGCCGTACTGGCGCGACCGCTACGGCTTCACGCCCGACAGCTTCCCGCGCGCCAACGGCGCGTTCCGCCGCGTCGTGAGCCTGCCTATCTACACGAAGATGTCGGACGCCGACGTGGAACGCGTGATCGACGCGGTTAAGCGCATCCTGGAGCGGCACGCGCGGTGATCGCGAAGCGGCTCTTCGACCTGCTCGCGGCCGCCGCCGGCCTGGTCGCGGCGTCGCCGCTGCTGCTTGCGATCGCCGTCGCCATCGCACTCGGCGACGGATCCCCCGTCCTCTTCCGCCAGCGCCGCGTGGGCCGGCACGGACGGGTTTTCGAGATCCTGAAGTTCCGCACGATGCGCGGCGCGGCAGGCCCGCAGGTGTCGGCCAACAATGATCCGCGCATCACGCGCATCGGGGCGTGGCTGCGCAAGACCAAGCTCGACGAGCTGCCGCAGCTGCTCAACGTGCTGGCGGGCGACATGAGCCTCGTCGGGCCGCGGCCCGAGGTGGAAAAGTACGTTGCGATGTACCCCGAAGATGCGCGACGGGAGGTGTTGTCGGTGCGTCCGGGCATCACCGACCAGACGGCCATCGACTACATCGACGAGGGCTCGTTGCTGGCCTCCGCCGCCGATCCGGAAGCGATGTACGTCAACGAACTGATGCCGCTCAAGATCGCGAGCTACCGTCGCTACGTCCGCGAACGAACTTTCGCGGGCGACCTGCGCATTCTCTTCCGGACGCTGGGGCGGATCTTCCGCTAGCCCGCGACGAGCGTATCGCCCTCGCGCCGCCACGAACGCGAGCAGCGCGCGCAGTCGAGTGACGCCGGGGCGGGAGTTTCCTCGAGCAACGTGCCGCACCAGCAGACATAGCCGTGTACGCGCGCGGGATTGCCGTAAGCCACGCGATACGCGGGAATGTCGCGCGTCACCATGGCGCCCGCACCGACCAGGCAGTACTCGCCCAGGGTCACGCCGCACAGGATCGTGGCGTTCGCGCCGATGCTGGCGCCGCGGCGCACGCGCGTTTCACGGTACTCGTCCTTGCGTTCGATGAAGGCGCGCGGGTTGAAGACGTTGGTGAACACCATCGAGGGACCCAGGAACACTTCGTCCTCGAGAATCACGCCCGTGTAGACAGAGACGTTGTTCTGGATCTTGGAGCCGTTGCCCACCCGGCAATTGGGCGAGATGACGACGTTTTGACCGAGGTTGCAGCGCTCGCCGACCCAGGCATCGCGCATGACGTGGGAGAAGTGCCAGATCTTCGTGCCGTCGCCGATGTGCGCGGCTTTGTCGACGATCGCCGTGGGATGCGCGAAGTACCGCGCGTCGTTCGCTTCCATGGATGGTTTGAGGTGGTGTGCCGGGGTTCCGGCCAATAGAATACGCGCCGCGGTGCCGGGTCGTGGCGCCATTTTCAGGAGTTCGATCGTGGCGCGAACAGCGCTCATTACTGGAATCACCGGGCAGGACGGCGCGTATCTCGCCGAGCTCCTGCTGTCGAAAGGCTATGCCGTCCACGGCATCAAGCGTCGTGCGTCGTCGTTCAACACGGACCGCATCGATCATCTCTACCAGGACCCCCACGAATCCGGCCGGCGCCTGTTCCTGCATTACGGAGACATGACGGATTCGACGAACCTGATCCGCATCATCCAGTCCGTGCGCCCCGACGAGATCTACAACCTTGCGGCGCAGAGTCACGTCGCGGTGTCGTTCGAGACGCCCGAGTACACGGCCAACGCGGATGCGATCGGCCCGCTGCGCATCCTCGAGGCCATCCGCATCCTCGGCATGGAGAAGACCGCGCGCTTCTATCAGGCCTCGACCTCGGAGATGTTCGGCAAGGTACAGGAGGTCCCGCAGCGCGAGTCCACGCCCTTCTACCCGCGCTCGCCCTACGGCGTCGCCAAGGTGTACGCGTACTGGATCGCGGTGAATTACCGCGAGGCCTACGGCATCCACGCGTCGAACGGCATCCTGTTCAACCACGAGTCGCCGATCCGCGGCGAAACTTTCGTGACGCGCAAGATCACGCGCGCGCTCGCGCGCATCTCGCTCGGCCAGCAGCCGTGCCTGCACCTCGGCAACATCGACGCGCTGCGCGACTGGGGTCACGCCCGCGACTACGCCGAGGCGCAGTGGCTCATGCTGCAGCAGGCGGAACCGGACGACTACGTCGTGGCGACGGGCGAGCAGCACTCGGTGCGCGAGTTCGTGGTCGCGGCTGCCGCCGAACTCGGCATGCGGGTCGCCTGGCGCGGCGCCGGTGTGGACGAGCAGGGCATCGACGAGAAGACGGGCGCCACGATCGTGCGCGTCGATCCACGCTACTTTCGCCCCACCGAAGTCGAAACCCTGTTAGGCGATTCCACCAAGGCGCGCACGCGTCTCGGCTGGAAGCCGCGCTGCACCTTCGCGCAACTCGTCAAGGAGATGGTCGCGGCCGATCTCGAATCCGCGAAGCGCGATTCGGTGGTCGCCGGCGCGGGTTACCGCGTCGCCACGCGCCATGAGTGATTCCAGCCGGATCTTCGTCGCCGGCCACCGCGGGCTGGTCGGTTCCGCCATCGTGCGCGCGCTGGAACGGCGTGGCGGCGGCGGCGAACTGGTGCTGCGCGATTCGAAGGCGCTCGATCTCCGGGACCAGGCCGACGTCGAGCGGTTCTTCGCAACCGAGCGCATCGACATCGTGCATCTCGCCGCGGCGCGCGTCGGCGGTATCTGGGCAACAGCAACTACCCGGCGGACTTCATCCGCGACAACCTGCAGATCCAGACGAACGTCATCGATTCCGCCTGGCGGCACCGCGTGCGCAAGCTGTGTTTCCTGGGTTCGAGCTGCATCTACCCCGGGCGGGCTGCGCAGCCCATGCGCGAGGACGCGCTGCTCACCGGTCCGCTGGAGGAAACCAACCAGTGGTATGCGATCGCGAAGATCGCCGGCGTGAAGATGTACCAGGCCTACCGGCGCCAGCACGGCTTCGACGCCATCGGTCTCATGCCCACCAACCTGTACGGGCCGGGTGACAACTTCAGCGCTCAGGGTTCCCACGTGTTGCCGGCGCTCATCCGGCGGTTTCACGAGGCCCGGCTCGCCGGGTCACCGGAAGTGGTGGTTTGGGGCACGGGGACGCCGCGACGGGAATTCCTGCACGTGGACGATCTCGCCGAGGCGGCGCTGGCGTTCATGGAGCGATACGACGGCGAGGAATTGGTCAACGTGGGGACAGGCACGGACGTATCGATCCGGGAGCTGGCGGAACTGGTCCGCTCCGTGACGGGCTATCAAGGCGCCATCCGTTTCGACACCTCCAAGCCCGACGGCGCTCCGCGCAAACTACTCGACGTCGGCAAGGCGCGAGCGCTCGGCTGGGAAGCACGGATCGGGCTCGAGGAGGGCGTGGCTTCCACCTACCGCTGGTTCGTGGAAAATCACGCCACGCTCCGGTTGTAACCGGAATTGTCGCTAAAACCCGGCAGTTTTCACCCGCCAATCCCGCTTGGCACAATTTATCCGCAGTTTGATGAGAGAAAACGACACTTCGTGACAGTATGCGAATGGGGCTCGTGGAAACTTCGAATTATTAGGGGCAAGGGGCCTGCCCACGGATAACCAGGACGATGAGTCAGTAAATGCAGTCAAGGAATCACGGAAGCCGGTCGCGCAACAAAACGCTCCGAAAGAAAGCCGTCCAGGCCGCCCGCGCTGCAACCCAGCTCGGCCGTCAGACCAAACAGCTTTTGATGCTTGCCGCCGACGCCGTGGCGCTGCCCGTCGCGCTCTGGACGTCCCTGGCGCTCAAGTTCGGCACCCTGGAGGTCTTCGGCCAGTCCGGCATCAACTGGCTGCTGCTGGCCACCGTGCTGTCGACGATCCCGGTCTTCATCCACATCGGCCTCTACCGGTCGGTGGTCCGCTTCCTGGGGATCCGGGCCGCGTCCACCATCGTCGCGGGAGTCGCCTTCTCGACCGCCGTCCTTGCGCTGCTCAACAGCTTCGTGATCGAGCGGCCGATGCCGCTCGAAGTGCTGGTCAACTACTTCATCGTCGCCACGCTGTACGTCGGCATCACCCGTTTCGGTGCGCGCGAATTCCTGCGCATCCGCATGTCGCGCGGGGATCGCGTGCTCATCTTCGGTGCGGGCGCGGCGGGAGCGCAGTTGTGTTCCACCTTGCTGGCGCGCGGCAGCTACCAGCCGGTCGCCTTCATCGACGACAGCTCGGCCATGTGGGGCACGAGCGTGTTCGGCCTCCCGGTCCATTCGCCGGATTCTCTGCTGGACCTGCGCCGCCGCCTGGGCGCGAGCATCGTCCTCCTCGCGCTGCCGAGCGCATCGCGCCGCCGGCGCCGCGAGATCATCGAGCGCATCACCGGCATGGGCTTCAAGGTGCAGACCGTGCCGGAGATCACGGAGATCGTGTCGGGCAATGCCCGCCTCGAGGAGATCCGCGACATAGACGTGCACGACTTGTTAGGTCGCGACCCGGTGCCGCCGAATGCGGCGCTGCTCGGCGCCTGCGTGCGCGGCAAGTCAATCCTCGTCACGGGCGCGGGCGGCTCAATCGGTTCCGAGCTGTGCCGTCAGATCATCGAGCTCTCGCCGCGGCGCCTGGTGCTGCTCGAGGTCTCGGAGCTCGCGTTGTACGAGATCGAGCGCGAGCTGCGTTCGCTCAACGGGCGGCTCGGCAATCGCATCGAAGTCGTGGCGCTGCTCGGCAACGCGCACCACAAGCATCGCGTGCGCGAGATCATGACCACCTTCAGCGTGCAGACGGTGTATCACGCGGCCGCGTACAAGCACGTCCCGATCGTCGAGCACAACATGATCGAGGGCATCCACAACAACATCTTCGCCACGTACAACACCGCCGAGGCGGCGCTCGAGTGCCGAGTCGAGACGTTCGTGCTGGTCTCGACGGACAAGGCGGTCAATCCGACGAACGTCATGGGCTGCACGAAGCGGGTGGCGGAAATGGTCCTGCAGGGTCTGCACCAGCGGGCGGCCGGCAACACGCGCTTCTGCATGGTGCGCTTCGGCAATGTGCTCGAATCGTCGGGCTCCGTCGTGCCGCTGTTCCGCGAGCAGATCCACGAGGGCGGTCCGGTGACGGTGACGCACCCGGACGTGATCCGTTACTTCATGACGATCCCGGAAGCGGCCCAGCTCGTGATCCAGGCGGGATCGATGGGCCTGGGCGGCGACGTCTTCGTGCTCGACATGGGCAGCACCGTGCGCATCGCGGATCTCGCGAAGCGGATGATCCAGCTCGCGGGCTACACGGTGCGCGACGACAAGAACCCGGATGGCGACATCGAAATCCGCTTCACCGGCCTGCGGCCGGCCGAGAAGCTGTTCGAGGAATTGCTCATCGGCAAGAACGTCACCGGGACGGAGCATCCCCGCATCCTCCGGGCCATGGAGCACAGCCTCCCCTGGGAGCAGATGCGCCACGTCCTCGACGAGCTCGCCCAGTGCTCGGTCCGGTTCGACTGCGATCGCGCCCGCGACGTCCTGCTGCGGGCGGTACCCGAATACCGGCCGGCGGACAAGGTTCAGGACCATGTCTGGCTCAACAATGGGGCGAGGGTCAGCGGCGCCGTGCTGGGCGACGACGAGAAGGTGCGGGAGCTTCGCCCCCGGCCGCTGGCCTGACGCGCTCCACGCTTCTTTCCGTCCTACCGCAGGTTGCGACTTGCGCGTAGGAGCAATTCGTTAGAATTCCGCCCCTTGCCCGCTCCTGGGCCGCCCTGGTTGGGAATTCATGCGAGTCACCATATTCGGTTCCGGTTACGTCGGTCTCGTCACCGGCGCCTGCCTGGCGGACGCCGGCAATGACGTCCTCTGCGTCGACGTCGACGCCAATAAGATCGAAGGCCTCAAGCAGGGGATCATCCCGATCCACGAGCCGGGTCTCGATGCCCTCATCAAGAGCAATATCGAGGCCGAGCGGCTGAAGTTCACGACCTCCGCGAAGGAGGGCGTCGATCATGGGCTGTTCCAGCTCATCGCGGTGGGCACGCCGCCGGACGAGGACGGCTCCGCCGACCTCAAGTACGTCCTGGCGGTCGCCCGCTCCATCGGCGAGCACATGGGCGAGTACAAGGTGGTCATCACCAAGTCGACGGTGCCCGTCGGCACGAGCGACAAGGTTCGCAACGCCGTCACCGAATCCCTCGACAAGCGCAAGGCCGACATCGAATTCGACGTCGTCTCGAATCCGGAATTCCTCAAGGAAGGCGCCGCCATCGAGGACTTCATGCGTCCGGATCGGGTCGTCGTGGGCGCGGACAATCCGCGCGTCATCGAGCTGCTGCGCGCGCTCTACGATCCGTTCACGCGCAACCGCGAGAAACTGATCATCATGGACCTGCGTTCCGCGGAGCTCACGAAGTACGCGGCCAACGCGATGCTCGCGACCAAGATCAGCTTCATGAACGAGCTCGCGAATCTTGCCGAACGATTCGGCGCGGACATCGAAAAGGTGCGCGTCGGCATCGGTTCGGACCAGCGCATCGGCTATCACTTCATCTACCCCGGCCTGGGGTACGGCGGCTCGTGCTTCCCGAAGGACGTGCAGGCGCTGGTGCGCTCCGCGCGCGGCGTGCATTACGAACCCCAGCTGTTGAACTCGGTCGAGGCCGTGAACAAGGCGCAGAAGGAGGTCCTGTTCGACAAGATCTCCAGGCACTTCGGCGGCGATCTCAAGGGCAAGACGTTCGCGATCTGGGGGCTGGCGTTCAAGCCGGGCACGGACGACATGCGCGAAGCGCCGTCACGCGTGTTGCTCGAGAAACTGTGGAAAGCGGGTGCGAAGGCGCGCGCATTCGACCCCGCTTCCGCGAAGGAAGCGCGCCGGATATACGGGGAGCGGCCCGATCTGACACTGACGGGCCGCGCGCGCGAAGCCCTCGAAGGCGCCGATGCGCTGGTGATCGTCACGGAGTGGAAGGAATTCCGCAGCCCGGACTTCGACAACCTCAAGAAGCAGCTCAAGTCGCCCGTGATCTTCGACGGCCGGAACCTCTACGATCCCGCGATGATGAAGAAGCAGGGGTTCAAGTACTACGCGATCGGACGCGGGGAGCCGCATCCCCGCTGAGCGGGCACCGGAGTAACATCTGGCGATGAATCTCGTCCCGGTGATCCTCTCCGGCGGCGCCGGCACCCGGCTCTGGCCCCTGTCACGCGAACTCCTGCCCAAGCAGCTGCTGGCGCTGACGGGCGAGCGCACCATGATCCAGGAGACCGCGGCGCGCCTCGTCGGCTTTCCGGGCACGACGGGACCGGTGGTCGTCTGCAACGAGGCGCATCGTTTCCTCGTCGCCGAACAATTGCGCGAAATGGCGTTGCCGCCGGCGGCCATCTTGCTGGAGCCGGTCGGCCGCAACACCGCGCCCGCGATCGCGCTGGCCGCCCACGCAGTGCTCGCCGCCGGTTCGGACGCGCTCCTGCTGGTGCTGCCGGCGGACCACGTGTTGCAGGACCTCGGCGCCTTCCAGGCCGCGATCCGGCTGGCGCTGCCGGCGGCGGAAGACGGCAAGCTCGTGGCCTTCGGCATCGTCGCGCGGACGCCGGAGACGGGCTATGGCTACCTGAAGCGGGCAGGCGGTGCGGGTGGCAAAGGTCCGGCGCCGTATCCCATCGAACAGTTCGTCGAGAAGCCGACGCTCGAACGCGCGCGCGAGTTCGTCGCCTCGGGCGAATACTTCTGGAACGCGGGCATGTTCCTGTTCCGCGCGCGCCGTTTCCTCGAGGAACTCGAGAAATTCGCGCCCGACATCGCCGCGGTCTGCGCACGCGCGGGCGCGGGCGCCACGAGCGATCGTGACTTCACCCGCTACGACGAAGCCACCTTCGCCGCGTGCCGCAGCGACTCCGTCGACTACGCGGTCATGGAGAAGACGCGCGACGCCGTCATGGTGCCGCTCGACGCCGGCTGGAGCGACGTCGGGTCGTGGGCCGCGCTGCACGAGGTGCTGCCGGCGGACGAACAAGGCAACGTCACGCGCGGCGACGTGCTCATCGAAGACAGCACCGGCTGCTACGTGCATGCCGACAGCCGTCTCGTCGCGGCTCTCGGTCTCGAGGACGTCGTGATCGTCGAAACACCCGATGCCGTGCTGGTCGCGCCGAAGGCGAAGGTCCAGGACGTCAAGAAACTCGTCGCGCGGATCAAGGCGGCGGGCCGCGCCGAACACATCGCGCCCAAACTGTCGAAAGGAAAATCCCCGTGATCAACCTGTCCGCATTCAAGGCCTACGACATCCGCGGCCGCATTCCCGACGAGCTCAACAGCGATCTCGTCTACCAGGTGGGGCGCGCCTTCGCCGCGTTCATCAAGCCGAAGCAGGTGGCCGTCGGGCGCGACATCCGCCTCACGAGCGACGAGTTCTCGAAAGACCTCGTTCGCGGAATCACCGACGCCGGTGTCGACGTCATCGACATAGGCCTCTGCGGGACGGAGGGCGTGTACTTCGCGACGTTCCACTGGCAGCTCGACGGCGGCGTGATGGTCACCGCGAGCCACAATCCGCCCGACTACAACGGGCTCAAGGTCGTGCGCGAACAGTCGAAGCCCATCGGCTCCGATACCGGCCTCAAGGACATCGCAGCGATGATCTCGAGCGGCAAACTACCGCCGCCGGCCGCCGTGAAAGGCAAGGTCACCCACCTCGACACGTCGAAGGAGTACATCGACCACCTGCTGGGCTACGTGAACCGCAAGACGTTGCGCAAGCTCAAGGTCGTCGTCGATGCGGGCAACGGCGGCGCGGGTCTCACGATCGACAAGCTCGAGCCGCACCTGCCGTTCGAGTTCATCAAGGTGCGGCACAACCCGGACGGGAAGTTCCCCCAGGGCGTGCCGAACCCGATGCTCGAGGAGAATCGCGGCCCCACGCTGGAGGCGCTGAAGAAATCCGGCGCGGACGTCGGCATCGCCTGGGACGGCGATTACGACCGCTGTTTCTTCTACGACTCCAAGGGCACGTTCATCGAGGGCTACTACCTCGTGGGCCTGCTGGCGGAGAGCTTCCTCGTCAAGCAACCCGGCGCGCGCATCGTCTACGACCCGCGCCTCACCTGGAACACCATCGACACGGTGAAGCGGCTCGGCGGCGTGCCCGTCATGAGCAAGTCGGGTCACGCGTTCATCAAGCAGAAGATGCGCGAGGTCGACGGTGCGTACGGCGGCGAGATGAGCGCGCATCACTACTTCCGCGATTTCTCGTACTGCGACAGCGGCATGATCCCTTGGCTGCTGGTGCTCGAGCGCGTCTGCGAGTCCGGCAGGTCCCTCGATGAACTCGTCGCGGCGCGCATCAAGGCGTTTCCCTCGAGCGGCGAGATCAACCGGAAGCTGCCCGATGCGAAGAAGGCGCTGGCCGAGATCGAGAAGAAGTACAGTCCCGGTGCCGCGAACATCGATCACACCGATGGGTTGTCGGTCGAATTCCAGGATTGGCGCTTCAACGTGCGCGCCTCCAACACGGAGCCGCTCGTGCGTCTCAATGTCGAGTCGCGCGGCAGCGAGTCGCTGGTGCAGGAGAAGACGGCGGACCTGCTGAAGTTCCTCGACGGCATGGGCGCCGTGAAGGCGAATCACTGAGCGCCACCGCGCGGTCGCAGCGCCTCGTCGCGAGATCGGTCCGGCACGCGGCCTGGCAGGTGATCGCGGTACTGGTCGCGGCGCACGCGGTCGCGGCGCCATCGCCCGACGCAGCCACTCGACGCATCGACGAAATACTCCGCGAGGAGCGGCTGACGGGCGCCGTGTGGTCGCTGGTGCGCGACGGGCAGATCTTCACGGGCGCGGCCGGGGTTCGCGACGCACGCAGCGGGGCAGCCCTCGAGCCCGGGCACCGGGTGCAGGTGGGCTCGGTCGCCAAAACCGTCTTCGCTGCCGGCATCCTGCGGGTCGCGAGCGAGGGTCGTTTGTCGCTCGATGCGCCGGTCGCGGCGTTCCTGCCTGGCATGGAACTCCGGAACCCCTGGGCGGCCACGGATCCACTCCGCCTGAGACATCTGCTCGATCAGACCTCCGGTCTCGCGGACGCGCGACTGCGGCAGATCTTCAGCTTGCGTGCCGATGCCGACGACCCGTTGCTGGCCTCGTTCGCGGGCGACGCGGCGATACTGCGGATCCGTCATCGGCCGGGCAGCCGCTTCTCCTATTCGAACGTCAACTATGCACTGCTGGGCGCAATCCTGGAGCGGGTCACGGGAGAGCGGTACGAAACCTACCTGGACCGTGAGTTGTTAGCCCCGCTCGGCCTGCGTGACAGCACTTTCCGCTTCGTCGCGCCGGCCGGCGCCGGCGGCAATGGCGAGGTGGCGATGGGGCACTTCGAGGGCGGCGAGGCGCACACCGCCGTCCCGACGGCCCTGCGATCTGCAACCCAGTTCACGACCACGGCCGCGGACATGGCGCGCTTCGCGGAATTTCTAATGAGCGATGGGGAGCTCGACGGTAAGCGCTTCATCGCGCCGGAACTGCTGCGCGCGATGGGCCGGCCGCAGGACACCGAGGCCGCGCGCGCCGGCCTCGTCGTCGGATACGCACTGGGCCTGAACACGCGCGATCGTCACGGCGTGATCGGGCGCTGCCACTCGGGCAACACCGTGGGATTCATGGCGATGTTCTGCCTGTTCCCCGAGCAGCGCCGGGCATTCTTCGTCGCGGTGAATACCGACAGCGAGACGGCGGACTATGGGCGAATCGACGCGGCGCTGATCGCGGCGCTCGGCGTGACGCGCGCCGATGAAGTGCCGCGCAGCATGGCGAAGGCGGATTTCCGGCCCTGGGAAGGGTTCTATGTGCTGGCGCCCAATCGTTTCGCGAGCGTGGATTGGTTCGACTTCGTGTTCGGCTTCCAGACCCTGCGCGACAGCGGCGCGGGTGTGCGGTTGACGCCGCTGTCCGGCGCCCCGCTGAGGTTGACGCCGGTGGAGGGCGGCCTGCTGCGCCTCGACGGCCGCGCGATCGCGTCGCATGCGCTGCTGCGCTCCGCCGACGGTGCTCGCGTGCTGACCACCGGCACGCGGACGTTCGAGCGCGTGCCGGCCTGGCGGCTCGGCGCGGCGTGGACGAGCCTGATCGGCGGCACGCTCGGCATCGCCTGGATTCTCCTGCGTGGCCTGGTGAAGATTTTTCGCTGGAGTTTCTCGCCGTCGACGCCGGTGTTCGCCCCGTTCCTGGCCCTGTTCGCCCTGCTGCTGCCGGTGCCGCTGTTCGTGCGGCAGTCCTTCCTCGAGCTGGGCGACGTGACCGCGGCGAGCGTCGCTTTGGCGGTCGTCACGGCATTGCTGCCGCTCGCCCTGGTGCTGGGGCTCGCGGTCCATTGGCGCCGGCGAGATCGCGCGGGCTCGCTGGACCGGGCGGACGCGGTCGCGATGCTGGCCGGCTTGCAGTGGATCGCGGTGCTGGCGATCGAGGGGTTGGTACCGCTGCGGCTGTTCGCCGCCTGATTCACCACTTAGAGTACGGCTTCCGAAACGAGGTGCACATGATTCCGTCCCGCCAAACGCTCGCGTTCCTTCTGCCGGCCGTGCTGATGGGCGCGTCGATCGCGCTGGCCGCGCCAGCCACCGATATTCCAGCCAACGTCGCCGCCGTGGCCAGGGCGCAGATCACCGCGCATACCCTCGAAGCGCCGATCCGCTTCCTGGCCGACGATGCGCTCGAAGGGCGCGGCCCCGCCACGCGCGGAGACACGCTCGCGCAGCGCTATCTCGCGAGCGAGCTGCAGTCGTTCGGGTACAAACCCGCGGGCTCGAAGGGAAGCTGGATCCAGGAACTCGACATCGTCGGCATCACGGCGCAGATGCCGGCGTCGTGGTCGTTCCAGGGCAGGAAGGGCAGTGTCGATCTCAAGTGGTCCGACGATTACATCGCGGGCAGCGGCGTGCAGACCGACACGGCATCGATCAAGGACGCCGAAGTCGTGTTCGTCGGATACGGCATCGAAGCGCCGGAGTACCAGTGGGACGATTTCAAAGGCGTCGACGTCAAGGGCAAAGTGCTGGTGATGCTCAACAACGATCCCGATTGGGATGCGAAGTTGTTTGCGGGCAAGCAGCGTCTGTACTACGGCCGCTGGACATACAAGTACGAGCAGGCCGCCCGCCATGGCGCGGTCGGCGTGATCATCGTGCACACCACGCCGTCCGCGGGCTATCCGTGGCAGGTGGTGCAGTCATCGTGGGGCGGCGAGCAGTTCGACCTGCCGGCCGGGGGCGAGCCGCGCCTGCAGCTCAAGGGTTGGGCCACCGAGGCGTCGGTCGGCCGGCTGGCGGCGGCCGGCGGGCAGGATCTCGCCAAGCTCGTCGCGGCCGCGAAGACGCGCGCGTTCAAGCCGGTTTCGCTCGGGCTGCGCACGTCGATCGAGGCTCGCAACAAGGTCTCGCGCGTGCGCACCGGCAATGTCGCGGGCGTGCTCGAAGGCAGTGACCCGAAGCTCAGGAACGAGTACGTGGTTTTCACCGCGCACCACGACCATTTCGGCATCGGTGCGCCGGACAAGACCGGCGACAAGATCTACAACGGCGCGCAGGACAACGCGGCTGGTTGCGCGCAGGTGCTCGCCATCGCGCGCGCGTATGCGGCATTGCCGGAGCGGCCGCGGCGTTCGATCCTGGTCCTGTTCGTGGCGGGCGAGGAGCAGGGTCTGTTGGGAAGCGCCTACTATGCGCAGAACCCGACGGTGAAACCCGGCCAGATGGCGGCGAACATCAACTACGACGGCGGCAATTTCCGCGGGCGCACGAAAGACCTCACGCAGATCGGCAAGGGCAAGTCGAGCATCGACGCCATCGCCGCGGCCATGCTCAAGAAGCAGAACCGCGTGCTCGTCGACGATGCATTCCCCGACAAGGGCTATTTCTACCGCTCGGACCAGTTCAACTTCGCGAAGATCGGCGTTCCCGCGCTGTACTTTCACGGCGGCGTCGAATACATCGGCAAGCCGGAGGGCTGGGGAAAGACGCAGGCCGATGAGTGGACGGAGCACGTCTACCACCAGCCGAGCGACGAGATCGACGACACGTGGGTTTTCGACGGCATGATCGAAGACGCGACCGTGGGCTTCGAGACCGGCTGGCTCGTGGCGCAAGCCGACGAAATGCCGACCTGGAACAAGGGCGACGACCGCGGCGAAACCTGCATTCTGGGTTCGGCGC
>CADEED010000038.1 GCA_902826225.1 uncultured Pseudomonadota bacterium
GAAGGTCTGCACCAACTTCCGCTTCAACCAGGAAGCGTTCCAGGGTGTGCTCGTGAAGGAAGACGACCTCAAGAACACCACGTACGTGTTCACGCTCGAAGACGGCAGCGAGGTCTCGGTGAAGGGCGACGAGGAGATCGAGTACGACGGTGAAAAACACACCGCCGCGAACCTCTACGACGCGCTCAAAGAAGGTTATTACGGGAAGTTCTGACGGGCGGTTCGCCGCCCGGCACACAGGAATGACAATGGCTGCCATCAAGATCGAAAAGAAGATTTCCAAGTACCGCGTGCAGAAGCCCGTGACGGCGGAGGAAAAATCCGCCGCCGAGGCCGTTGCGGCCGCCGCGGCCGTCATCAAGCTCGAGCCCGCGGTCGAGATGACGAAGGGCAAGGACGGCCGCTCGGCGAAGGTCGTGCGCATGACCGAAGAGGTGCAGCGCCCCGAGTTCCTCATCGGCGCCACCTACAAGATCAAGACGCCCGTGTCCGATCACGCGATGTACGTCACGATCAACGACATCGTGCTGAACGAGGGCACACCGTACGAGCAGCGTCGCCCATTCGAAGTATTCATCAACTCGAAGAACCTCGATCACTTCCAGTGGATCGTGGCGCTCACCCGCATCATCTCCGCGGTGTTCCGCAAGGGTGGCGACGTCACGTTCCTGGTCGACGAGTTGAAGGCCGTGTTCGATCCGCGAGGGGGATACTGGCAGGCGGGCGGCAAGTTCATGCCGTCGATCATCGCCGAGCTGGGGTATGTCATCGAGAAGCACCTGCAGATGATCGGTCTGCTCAAGAAGCAGGAGCTCGATGAGCATGCGTTGAAACTGATCGCCGAAAAGAAGGCGGAGTTCGAAGAACGTTCGAAGCAGACCGACGCATTTTCGAAGTCGCATTTCCCGGAAGGCGCGCAGCTGTGCGCGAAGTGCAGCACGGCCGCGGTCGTCATGATGGACGGCTGCATGACCTGCCTGAACTGCGGCGACTCGAAGTGCGGATAGACGGGGATTGACCCGATCACGCGCACGCGGGCCGGGTCCCCGCCCGGCCCCACCCTGACGGGAGCCAAGTAGTGCGCGGTTGTACAAGGCAGTCGTGAGACTGCCTTGTTTTTCTGCGACGTCTCCGCCGCGCTGACAGCCGGGTCGGCGGATGCCGGCTTCGAGGCGAACCCCCGAGCGACAAGCGGACGGGCGTCCGGCGGATGCCGGCGCGCGCTCGCCACGCGCAGTCTCCTCCCGAATCGAAGGAAGACCGGAGACCCCATGAACAACAAATTCGCCGCAATGTCCGTCGCGGTCGCCTCGTCGCTGATGCTCGCCGCGATGTCGTTTGCCGATGGCGCCGCGACGTCTAACAAGTGGCGCATCGAAGTGGACGGGCAGCCCGTCAAGACGGGCGACATCGTGTTCCGGGTGACGCCGCGCCAGGGCGACGCGCAGGAAGTCACGGTCAACATCAAGAGCGGCCGCGCCGAGAACAACGTGGCCAAGGATGTACGGGACGCGCTGGCGGCGAAATTGAGCCCCGCGCGCTACAGCATCGAAGTGGACGACGGCGAGGACATCCTCGTGAAGAAGAAGGAAGGCCAACCCGACTTCGCGCTCGAACTCGTCCAGTCCGACGTCCAGAACGTCACGATCAAGATCGAAGGCGAATAGCTCGAATCCACGTGCGCCCCGGAATCCGCCGGGGCGCGCCTGCCGGAGGCATCGTGAAGACACGCGTCGTCGCTGTCCTGGTCGCGCTGACCGGCAGCGGAATCGCGCTCGCCGCGGACACCGCCCCCTTGTCCAACGCGTGGAACATCGCGCCCGCCGGCAAGGCTGCTGCGAGCGGCGAACTCGAGTTCCGGATCACGACGAACGACGGTGACGACCCGATCGACATCTCGGTTCCCGTCATCGCCGGCGCCGCCGAAGACGGCATCGCGCGCAACATCCGGCGCGCGCTCGCCTCCCAGCTCCGCGCCGACCGATTCGACGTGACCCTGGGTGAGGGCGCGAACGTGCTCGTGACCGATCAGCGTGGCAATCCGAGCTTTACCCTGGAACTCGTCGACTCGGACGTGGAGAACGTGCGCGTGACCGTACAGAGCGTCGCGCCCATCGCGCCGCCCACCGTCCCGCAGCAGGCGGAACCGGCGAACGCGCCGGTCCAGCGCCCGGCCGCGCCAGTTGCTCCCGGCGATGCGGCGCCGCCGCCCGCCACCCCGCAGCCATCGACACCCACCTCGCCGGACTCGCCGGCCCCGATGGCGCCACCCCCGGATGCCACCGGCGGCGCGGGCGCTCCCGCGAGCGCCCCGCCCCCTGGCCCCAACACGGCGCCGCCAGCGAATTCCAACCCGCCGCGGCAATGAGCCCGCCAGCGTTTCGACCGCCGGTGTAGTTAGGTAGCGGAGGGCGTATGCTCCAGGCATGCAGCCCCTGACCGAGAAAGTCTACGAGTGCAGCTTCGGAGTGGAGGCGCACATGATCTGCGACCTGCTCGTGCGCGCCGGCATATCCGCGCGTGTCGACGGCGAGTTCCTGCAGGGCGCGGGGGGAGAGCTGCCGCTCGGCAGCGGCATCAAGGTGCGCGTGGCGCCGGCGGATGCAGTCGAAGCGCGCGCGGTCATCGACGAATGGGAACGGCTCCAGCCCGAGGAGCCCACGGCCGCCGCTCCGCCTGCAGCTTCGCGCTCGATGACGTGGTTCATCGCGGGCTTTCTGCTCGGCGGGCTGTGCGTGGCTCTCGTGCTGGCCCGTTGACGTGCTAGGGCTTATCCTAGGTCCGTGCCGCACCAGCGGATCACTGCAACTATCTACCGCGGTGCCGTTGGACTAGTCTCGACCCGGAACATGAAGGGGATCGATGACGACCACCGTCCGCATCCTGGGTTCACGGGCCCGCGAGCAGGTGCCGGGAACGAGCATCAAGCTGCTCGCGCCGGGATTTCGCGGATCCCTGACCCAGGAATCGCCCGCAGCGATGGTGACCGAGCCCGATCTTCCGTTCGCGGAGGCCGCCGCGGGAGCAGACGTCATGCCGGCCGGACAGCTCACGATGAACATCGAGGCGCGACCGCCCGATGACGGACCGGAGCTCCGATCACGCAGCGCCGTCGCCGCGTATCCCCGGCTCATCGTTCCGCGCCGCAAGGGAGTCGCCTACGCACTGTTGCAGACGGACTCCCGGGGGTTCTCGAGATTCGTGATGCCGGTCTCCCGCGAGGGAGACGAGGCGATCTTTACGCTGACCACGAGGCGGGCAGGTCCGACGCGCCGTACGCTGCGCGTGTTCATGTGGGCGGCTTCGCCGGTGATGGGCCCAGGAACCCACGCCGTGGTTTCTCACTGGGAACGGCAGCACCGGCCCCATCGTCTGCTGCAGCTCGGGGCCAGCGGCGCATGGGAATCCCCCGACAACGAATCGCTGACGCGCGGGCCGTGCCTGCTGCTGCTGCACGGATGTTTCGGCACGCCGCATTCCGCCTTCGGCGAATGGCTCGACCACCATTCGTTCTCGACGCTGTACGCGCAGTACGGCGGACGCTGCCTGGCGTTCGCGCATCCGACCCTCTCGGTGGCGATCGAGGAAAACCTCCGGCTCCTCGTGGCGAGTCTGCCGTGGCTGCCGACGTTGGACGTCGTCGGACACGGGCGTGGCGGGTTGTTAGCCCGGGCGCTCGCGGCGGACGGACGGGCGAGGGTTCGCCGCGCGGTGCTCGTCGGCACACCCAATCAGGGAACGCCGCTCGCGCACGAACGCCGCGTCGCGAACTTTCTCGACGGCCACATCGGACTGCTCGCGTGGTCACGGCGTAACACCGCGCTGCCGGTGCTGGAAGGCGCGCTGAGCCTCGCGCGTTGTGTCGCTCTCGGACTGCCGGTCGCGCTGCCCGGCCTCGAGCAACTCGCGCCGGAAAGCCCGTTGCTCGCCAAACTCGCGGCGGGCGAGTCCGCGACGCGCTGGTTCACCATCGGCGCGCGCTTCACCGCGACCGATACGGACGCGATCGCGCCGGGTCTCGACGAGCCGGGCGATTTCGTCGTTCCGGCGGACAGTTGTCAGCTGCCCACGACGCAACTCACCGATTGCCTGCGGCTGTCGGGCAGCGATGCCCATCACCACGGATATTTTTCCAGCCGGGCGGTACGCGAGCAGTTGACCGCCTGGCTCACCTGATCGGCGCAGACCGGCGAACGCGGTGTAGGATTCGTCCTAGATGCTCACGCACCCGGGGGCGATGGCTGGGCGCCCGGCCACGGCGCAATCTCCCGCCCGTCGGCGCGGGAGTGTCAGCGCCGCCTAACAACAAAGGTCAACACATGGGCTCCACAAAAATCATTGCCATCGTCCTGATCGTTGCCGGGGTGCTCGGTCTCGCGTACGGCAAGTTCACCTATACGAAAGAGACGCATGACGCGAAGATCGGTCCGATCGAGCTGTCCGTGAAGGACAAGGAGACGGTGAACGTCCCGATGTGGGCCGGTATCGGTGCCATCGTCGTGGGTGCCGGGTTGTTGCTCGCAGGCGGAAAGCGCGCCTGACGGTTCCGGAAGAGGGCCGTCCCTTTTCGGGGGATGCGCCTCACTTCGGAAAAGCCCGCCGAAGCGGGGACCGTGAATAGCTGGGAGCCGTCGCTCTAGTTCTTCAGTTTGTAGCCGGTACGGAACATCCAGTGCACGGCGGCCAGCAGCAGCACCAGGAACCCGAGCGTCATGCCGAAGCTCAGCACCACGTTCACGTCCGACTTGCCGTAGAAGCTCCAGCGGAATCCGTTCACCAGGTAGACCACGGGGTTGAACAGCGTGATCTTCTGCCAGACCGGCGGCAGCATCGAGATCGAGTAGAAGCTGCCCCCCAGGAAGGTGAGCGGCGTGACGATCATCATCGGCACGATCTGGATCTTCTCCCAGCTGTCCGCCCACACCCCGATCGCGAAGCCGAGCAGCGCGAACGTCACCGACGTCAGGATGAGGAATGCGAGCATCCAGAACGGATGCTCGATCTCGAACGGCACGAACAGCCGCGCGGTGAGCGCGATGATGGTCCCGAGGATCACCGATTTCGTCGCCGCCGCGCCGGTGTATCCGAGCAGCGTCTCCGTGAGACCGACCGGCGCCGACAGCAGCTCGTAGATCGTGCCTGAGAACTTCGGCATGTAGATGCCGAACGAACCGTTCGACACGCTCTCCATGAGCACGGTGAGCATGATGAGGCCAGGCACGATGAACGCGCCGTAGCTCACGCCGTCGATCTCCATCATGCGCGAGCCGATGGCCGAACCGAACACCACGAAGTAGAGCGATGTGGTCATCACGGGTGTCGCGATGCTCTGGAACAGCGTTCGCCAGGTGCGCGAGAGTTCGAACTTGTAGATGGCCTTGACGGCGTGGAAGTTCATGCGCGTCCCCGGACGAGCGACACGAAGATCTCCTCGAGCGAGCTCTCCGCCGTGTGCAGATCCTTGTACTCGATGCCGAGGTCGCCGAGCCGTTTCAGGAGGCCGGCGATGCCGGTTTCCGGCGCCTGCGTGTCGAAGCTGTAGACGAGCTCGTTACCGTCCTTCACGAGCTCCAGCTTGAGGCCGGCCAACGCCTCGGGAATGGCGGCGAGCGGCTGAGTCAGCGTGAGGGTGAGCTGCTTCTTGCCGAGTTTGCGCATGAGATCGCGCGTCTTCTCGACCTCTATCAACTCGCCCTTGCTGATGACGCCGATGCGATCGGCCATCTCCTCGGCTTCTTCGATGTAGTGGGTGGTGAGTATGATCGTGACGCCGCTCTCGCGTAGCTTGCGGACCATCTCCCACATGTCCCGCCGCAGCTCGACGTCGACGCCGGCCGAGGGTTCGTCGAGGAACAGGATGGTGGGCTCGTGCGACAGCGCCTTCGCGATCATCACGCGGCGCTTCATGCCGCCCGACAGCGTCATGATCTTCGCGTCCTTCTTGTCCCACAACGACAGGTCGCGCAGCACCTTCTCGAGCACCGCGGGGTTCGCGGGCTTGCCGAACAGTCCGCGGCTGAAATTGATCGTGCTCCACACCGTCTCGAACATGTCGGTGGTGAGCTCCTGCGGAACCAGGCCTATCTTCGCGCGCGCCGCGCGGAACTCGCGCACGTGGTCGTGACCATCCGCCGTGACCGTGCCCGTGGACGCCGTCACGATGCCGCATATGATGTTGATGAGCGTGCTCTTGCCGGCGCCATTGGGCCCGAGCAGCGCGAAGATCTCGCCGCGCCGGATCTCGAGGTCGACGTTCTTGAGTGCGCGGAAGCCGGAGGCGTAGGTCTTCGAGAGACCCGAAACGGTGAGTACGGTCATGCGGGGGCGAAGGCTATCCGCCCTGCGCCCCTTGCTCAATGACCCGTTGGAGAGACTATCTGCCCGCGAGGACGAATACCGGGACACGGGGCCATGCAGCGCCGCTGCGAGGTCGGCGCGAGCCTCCTCGAGCACCTGCGCCCGTTCGTCGGCGGCATCGAACCCGTCACTGTCCAACAGCCATTGAACGGCGGCCGGGTGTTGGATAGCTTGGGCCGCGGGACGACCGGGGACGGGACATGCAGAACGGGATGGATGCCCTCGCGAAGACGATGGCCCGGGGGGTGGCTTTTGTCGCCGTTTTCCCAGGTCACTGTGAACGGGCGCTCGGCGGCGGGCGAGGGAGGTGGCGGCGCGCTCGCGTGGTCCGCGCTGGCGCTGCTGCTCGGCGCATGGCTCATGCGCCGCAGAATGGAGATGCGTGCTGGATGAGCGCAAGGGCTGCGTTCGCCGCGCTCTGCCTGCTTGCGGCCGCGAGCGTGCGCGCCGACAACGTCGACATCGTCGTCGCCGCGCGCAAACAGGTGGGAGTGACGCTGCACTACGACCCGGCTTACCGGAAGCTCTCGTTTCCAGGCGGTGACGTGCCGCCGGACCGGGGCGTCTGCACCGACGTCATCGTCCGCGCACTGCGCGCCGCCCGCGCGCTGGACCTGCAGGCGCTGGTCAACGCGGACATGAAGGCCAACTGGGGCGCCTATCCGCATTCGTGGCGCTGGCGGCTCTCGCGGCCGGATCCCAACATCGATCACCGGCGCGTGCCGAACCTGCAGAAGTACTTCGAGCGGGCGGGCTGGTCGCGGCCCGTCACCCGCCTCGCCGCCGACTATCTACCGGGCGACATCGTCGCCTGGGACCTGGGTCGTGGCATCCTGCACATAGGAATAGTCGGCGATGTGGCGTCGGACAATGGCGCACGCCTGGTCCTGCACAACATCGGAGCGGGGGCCCGCGAAGAGGACATCCTCTTCAGTTATCGCATCATCGGCCTCTATCGCCCTCCCTCGGGTCCGCCCGCCGGCCTGTCGCCCCGTCCTGTCGCGACTCGCTGACGCCTCGCGCCGCGCGATTCACGGTAACCTTGGCAGCCCGCATGACTGCCAAGCCCCGCATCTCCCGTGAACCCGCCGCTCACGGCGAGTCCCTCAACTCGCCGCGCCAGTTCTTCGGCGTCTTCAAGTACAGCAAGCGCGCGCTCGAGCTGCTGTGGACGACCAGCCGGCCGCTGTCGCTACTGCTCGGCTTCTGCACGATTCTCGCCGGGCTGTTGCCGTCCGGCGTCGCGTACGTCGGCGCGCGCATCGTCGACAGCGTCTACTGGGCCACGCGCGCGCTGGCTAACAACCAGCAGATGGACATCATGCCCACCGTCTGGTGGGTGGTGGCCGAGGCCGCCATCCTCGTCGTGATCACGGCCGCGCATCGCGGCATCACGTTCTGCCAGGCCCTGCTCAAGGCGAAACTCGCTCACCGCGTGAACGTCCTGATCCTCGAGAAGGCGCTCACGCTGGATCTCACGCACTTCGAGGATTCCGAGTTCTACGACAAGCTCACGCGCGCCCGGCGCGAGGCCTCCGTCCGGCCCTTGTCCCTGGTCATGCGCACGTCGGGACTGTTCCAGAACGCGCTGCAGATCTCGAGTTTCGCGGTGTTGTTGGCCGGCTTCTCGCCCTGGGCCGTCATCATCCTCATCTTCGGCGGCCTGCCGGCATTCTTCGCCGAGACCAAGTTCTCGGGCGATGCGTTCCGCCTCTTCAAGTGGCGCGCGCCCGAAACGCGCATGCAGACGTATCTCGAAACGGCGATCGCTCGCGAAGATCACGTCAAGGAAGTGAAGCTGTTCGACCTCGGCAATCTGTTCCTGGGCCGCTATCGCGCGATTTACGAAGGTCTGTACGAGAAGGATCGCAACCTCACGATGCGCCGCGAAGGGTACGGGCTGCTGTTCACCTTGGTCAGCATCGCCGCGCTCTATGCCGCGTACGCGTGGTGCGCGATCGAGGCGGCGCGTGGCCTCATCTCCATCGGCAACATGACGATGTACATCATGCTGTTCCGCCAGGGTCAGGCGGCCGTCACGGCGAGCCTCGGCAACATCGGCGGCATGTACGAGGACAATCTCTACCTTTCCACGCTGTACGAGTACCTCGAGGTGGAGGTCGAGCAGTCGAAGGGCACCGCGGTCAGCGGGCCCGATGCCGAGGCCGGTTTGCAATTCGAAGACGTCGAGTTCCGCTACCCCGGTTCTTCACAGGTGGCCGTCACCGGCGTCAACCTGCAGATCAAGCGCGGGCAGAGTCTCGCGCTCGTCGGCGAGAACGGCTCCGGCAAGACCACGCTCATCAAACTGCTGACGCGGCTCTACAAGCCGACACACGGCCGCATACTGCTCGACGGCCGCGATCTCGACGAGTGGGACGAAACGGTACTGCGCCGGCGCATCGGCGTGATCTTCCAGGACTTCGTGCGCTACCAGCTGCGCGTCGGCGAGAACATCGGCGCAGGCGACGTGCGCGCCTTCGAGGACCGCGAGCGCTGGGTCGAGGCGGCGCGTCAGGGAAAGGCGGAACCCTTCATCGACGACATGCCGAACAAATACGATACGCAGCTCGGCAAGTGGTTCCAGGAAGGCCGCGAGCTGTCGGGCGGGCAGTGGCAGAAGATCGCGCTGTCACGCGCCTTCATGCGCAACGACGCCGACATCCTCGTGCTCGACGAACCCACGGCGGCGATGGACGCGGCCGCCGAGGCCGAGGTGTTCGAACATTTCCGTTCGCTCATGGGCAGGCGCATCGCCATCGTGATTTCGCACCGGTTTTCCACGGTGCGGATGGCCGACCAGATCATCGTGCTGGAGCAGGGCCACATCATCGAGCGCGGCGGCCACGATTCGCTGATGAAGGAAGACGGGGTATACGCAAAGCTGTTCACGTTGCAGGCGCGCGGATACAGGTAGGGCAAAAAAAACGGCGCCATTGCTGGCGCCGTCGAATGTCTTTCAGCCGAGCCCGAAGGCCGGCTTACACGGTCATCGATTAGAAGCGGCGACCGCCGCCACCACCACCGAAATTACCGCGCGGGGCGCCACGATCGCGCTCCTGTGCTTCATTGACCTTCAGCGGGCGACCGCCGAAGTCTTTGCCATCGAGCGCCTGCATGGCGCGGGTGGCATCGGCATTCGGCATTTCGACGAAGCCGAAGCCACGCGGGCGACCGGTCTCGCGATCGTTCACGAGCGACACTTTGTCGACCGTGCCGTGGGCTGCGAAAAGGGTGCGCACCTGATCTTCGGTGGCGGAGAAAGGAAGATTTCCAACGTAAAGTTTCATCAGGAACAACTCACAAAAAAAGATACGGGTGACAGGCTCAAGCCCCTGCCGGGCTAGGTTCGCGAATTACTTTGGGGATTCGACCCCGCGAATGCGGTGTCGCTTCTACGAAGAATCAGCAAGCCGGCGGCGACGGTACAGGAATCGCGGTTGTCGCGCGACATTTTCCTGATGGATGGCCCGGGACACCCCGGTCCGCACCCCCACGGGGCGCGGATCGGAGGCCTGATTGGCGGGTTTCGTGGGTCAGGTCAATGCAGCTGGCCGCGGATCTCGCCGCCCGGCGCCACCGTCGAGTGGATGTTCGCGTAGGCCAGCCCGTCGTTGAGCGCATCGGCGACCTCGGCGAAGGCCGCCACCGGGATGCCCTGGCCTGTTGGCCCGACCACGCTCTCCGGCGTGACCGTGCCGGTGATCGTGCCTCCCGGCGTCGGGCAGGCCTGCGTGCCCGCCGGCGTCGGGGGGCTCGCAAGGTTGCTGCACAGCCAGAAGCTGATCCCGCCGTTCACGTTCCGCTGCGCGATATGCACGTGCGCCTGCTGGACCGAGCCCTCGAGGCCGTCGTATCGCAACGTGTAGTGGATCGTGTGGGCGACCGTATCGACCACCGCCATGAAGTATCCGGACGCGCCCGTCGACACGATCGGCACTTCCTGCTTCCCGGCCAGCTCCGCGCGGACCAGGAACTTGGTGCGGTCACGACCGCGTTCCCGATCCCCGCCGTCGCCGGCCATCAAACTACTGACGAACATCGCCGCGGCGATGCCCACCGTCATCCAGCTCTTCAGTCTCCTGGTCATCGCGTTCCCCTCCGAGCAAAGTGGTACCGATTGCGATGGGTGCTCCTATCATAGGCCGATTGCGTGACCGACACGCCAACTCGGGGAGCCCACGATGACTGCCTATAGCCTCATTTACCCGATGGCCGCCATGGTGCTGCTCACCGCCATCGTCCTCGTCATGATGTTCCGCGCCCGCGTTGCCGCGGTGCGATCGGGGCTGATCGAAATCGACTACTTCCGCCTGCACCAGGGCGCCCGTGAACCGCAGCAGTCGTTGGTCTACGCGCGCCATTTCATCAATCTCTTCGAAGCGCCCGTTCTGTTCTACGTCGGCTGTCTCGCGGGCATGGTCGCCGGCGTCGCGACGCCGGTCCTCGCCGTCCTCGCCTGGGTGTACGTCGTGATCCGCGGGCTGCATGCCTTCATCCACCTCGGCTCGAACCGGCTGCGGCATCGCCGCAATGCCTATGCCCTCGGCTGGCTCACGCTGCTCGTGATGTGGGGCTACCTCGTCATCGCGGTCGCCTCGCGCAGCGCGGCCTGAGCCCGCGACGCGGACTCATCTTGCCGGCTCGCGGCGGTGGTGGCGGCGGCCGGGCGGACTGGCTCGTCCTGGCGCTGCTGGGACTGCTCACGCTCCTGCGGACGCCCGCTTTCAACAGGCGCTTATGTCGCAAGCGGACGAGTTGCGGCTTGCGTCACTGATTCCAGAATGCGGCGGTTGCGTCGACATCCCCGGGGCGGGGCGACTCGGTAATCTGGTCCCGACGCGCGACACTTCCACCAAGAAACGCGCGCATGACTGCATCGCCCGGATGGCGAAGGGACACTGATTGCGTTCGAGTGGAATCCGGATTCCGCTGTGGGTGGCGCTCATCTGCGCGACGGCGAGCGCGTCGGCCCAGCAGCTTCAGTACGCCGAGCCGGTTTCGCTCTCGCTGACGGGGCGGTCCGCACACTTCGAGGCCTACGGACGGCGCTTCGATCTCTCGGTCTCCGATAACCGTCGCGCACTCGAAAAACTACCCCCGCAGCGCAAGGCCGAGCTCGGCGCCTACCGCCTGCTGCGCGGCTCCGTCGACGGCGCGCCGGGCTCCTGGGTGCGGCTCACGCAGACTCCGGCCGGCGTCGAGGGCGCGATCTGGGACGGCAGCGACCTCTACGCAGTGACGCGCTACGAGCGGATCGAGCGGCAGCTCACCACGGCGCTCGACGCCGCGCCCGGGCAGACCGTCGTCTACCGGCTATCCGATCTGCGCGGCGCACTGCCGCGCGACTTCTGCGGACTCGACGAGAAGTCGCCGGCCGGCCCCGCGCAGAAGTCGGGCCTCGACCAATACCAGGCGCTCCTGTCCGAGATCTCCGGCGTCACGACGCCCGGCATCGACCGCCAGCTCGAGATCTCGCTCATTGGCGACGTATCGTTCCAGGACGCGGAGCCCGGCGATCCGATCGGCGCGTTGCTCGCGCGATTCAACATCGTCGAAGGCATCTACGGCGCGCAGCTCGGCGTGCTCGTCATGGCGACGGACGTGCGCCTCATGCCGACCGGAAACGACCCGTTCCAGAGCACTTCGAGCGCCACGCTGCTCGAGCAACTCAGCGCCTATCGCAGATCGACGCCTGCCGTCCGCGCGCGCGGGCTCGCGCATCTCGTCACCGGCAAGGACCTCGACGGCACCACGGCCGGTATCGCGTACGTGGGCGGCATCTGTGACGCGCAGTACGGCGTCAGCCTGAGCCAGCAGTCCTTCGGAACGACGATCTCGGCGCTGATCATGGCGCACGAGCTGGGGCACAACTTCGGCGCGTCCCACGACGGCGCCGCGAACACCGCGTGTGCGTCCGTGCCCGCGGGCTACATCATGGCGCCGTCCGTCAGCGGCAATGCGACGTTTTCCCAATGCAGTCTCGGGACGATGCGCCCGGTCATCGAGAGCGCGTCCTGCGTCACGCAGGCCGACTTCGCCGACGTCACGTTCGCGCCCGGGGACGCGATCGCGGCCGAGGGCGGCGTCGCCATCGATCTGCCGTTCACGGTGCGTTCGGTGGGGACTCGCGCGGCCGAGAACGTGACGGCCACGGTCACGCTGCCGTCCGTCGCCGGTCTCGCGCTGGAGAGCGCGACGGCATCGCAGGGCAGCTGCATGCTCGATGGGCTCGTGGCGCGCTGCGAGTTCGATCGCATCGAGGCCGGCCAGCAGGTGCGGGTCACGCTCTCCGCGCGAGCGTCCTCTGCGGGCAATTTCACCGTGCAGGCGCGCACCGATGCCGACAACGATTCCGTCAGCTCCAACGACGGTGCGGTACTCGCCGTATCCGTGCGTTCGGGGATCGACGCGGCACTGCAGCTCAGCGCGAGCGCAGCGCAGGTCGCCGTCAACTCGACGCTGGAGCTGTTCGCCGACGTTCGCAGCCAGCGCGCGCAGGCGTTGCGCAACGCGGTGCTGACCGTCACGTTGAACCAGCCGGTGCTGTCGGCCACGATGCCGGGCGCGGCGTGCACCACGAGCCCGTTCGCGGTGACGTGCACCCTCGCGGAGGTGCCCGCGGGCGCAGTCCGCCGGCTGAGCATCCAGACGCGGGCGAGCACGCCGGGATCGCTGTTCGCCGGCGGCAATGTGTCCGTGTCCGGTGACGGCGATTTCTCCAACAACACCGCGAACGCCACCGTGTGGGTGCAGGCGGAGCGCGACATCGAGATCACCGCGGGCCCCGGCAGCGTCGAGCTCGGCGTCGGATCCCTACATGAGATTCCCTACACCGTGCGTGCGATCGGACCGCAGCCTGCCGGAGACGTCACGCTGTTCGTTTCGGTGCCGGCCGCGATCGTGGTGGATTCGCTGGCGGGAGCCGGGGCGGCCTGTTCGCCGCTCGACGCGGTGAGCTGGACGTGCGCGCTCGGCGGCATGGCGCCGGGCAGCAGCCGCGTCGTGCGTCTGCGCGTGCGCGGTACGCGTCCGGTGACGACGGATATCGTGGCGCGCGCGGACGCCGCCGACGACGGCTTCCTCGGCAACAACGTGGCGTCGGTGCAGTTGCGCATCGATCACCGCATCGATCTCGCCGTCCCGATCGCCTCGGGCGGCAATGGCATCGAAGACGTCGTGATGGAAGGCCAGGTACTCGTGCGTTCGGAAGGCGGCCAACCCGCAAACGACGCGACGCTCGAGATCACGCTCAATGCCGCCGGGGCATTGCGCTCGGCGGCCGTTCACAACGGCGATGCGTGCGCGCTCCTGAGCGCGACGCAGGCGCGTTGCGCGTTGCCCACGATGGCGCGCAATGCCCAGGTGTACGTCGACTACACCGCTGAATTCGCCGAGCCCGGCGCGTACAACGTCACTTTCCGCGCGGTCGCGCCGAACGACACCGCGCCCGCCAACGACGTGCTGGAGCGCGTCGTGCTGGTGCGGCCGTTCAACGACGTGGCGGTCGCCGGCAACCTCGAGCTCGCCGATTTCGTCGTCGGGCAGTCGCGGGAAAAGACGTTCACGGTTCGCGCCGACCGCAGGGCCCTCGCGCAGGCGCGGTTCCGCGCGCCGCACTATCTGCCGGCCATCGCCGTGGCCTCGATCCGCGCGGATGGCGCCGATTGCCACCTCGAGGACGAGGGCGGAGTCTGCGACTTCGCGGATATGCCCCCGTACGCGAGCCTGCCCGTCGTGGTGACGTATCGCGCCGTCGAGGGCTCGTACCGGCTGAGTGTCGCGGCGTCGGTCTCCACCGCCGGCGATGTCGTCGTCGGCAACGACCAGGTGCGCGGCGTCGCCGACGTCCAGGCCATCACCGACATCGAGCTGCGCGCCGGCGCATCGGTGACCGGGGTGGCGGGCGACACGCTCGATTTCCCGACGATCACCCTGGTGAACGGCGAACAACGCGCGTTCGGCGCGCGCCTCGAAATCGTGCTGCCCGCGCAGCTGACGCTGGTCAGCCTTTCCGCCGGCAGCGCGCTCTGCAGCGGCACGCAGACCCTGCGGTGCGACTTCGCCGACCTCGAACCCGACTCGCTGACGACCGTGTCTCTCACCGTGCGCGCGAGCGCCACGGGCACCTTCGCCACGTCGCTGCGCGCCCACGCCACCAACGACGGCAACCCCGCCAACGACACCCGCGACATCACCGTCGCGGTCGGCGACACCCCCGCAGTCGCGACCCGTACCGCCGATTCCCCCGGCGGTGGCGGCTCGTTCGAGTGGCTAGGCCTGCTCTACCTCGCCGCAATGACCTGGGTGCGCATGTTGAGGCGCGTAGCGAACGACGAGCGAACGCCAGGGAAGAAACGTCCCCATTTCTTCTCTGAAGCGCAGTCTCTCTGAGGGTCGCGAAAGGATTCGGGCCGGACTCGGCGTGCTCGCTGCCGAGTCCGATCCCAATTCCGATTCCAATCTCAGTTCAGCACATCCGAATTCGACACGAACGCGATATGCGTCCCATCAGGCGACCAGGACGGCACATTGATCGTCCCCTGGCCTCCGTACACGTACGCGATCACCCTGGGCGGTGCGCTGCCATCCACCGGCATGATCCGGATCAAGCAATGCCGGTAGTAAGGATGATCCGTCGGCTGCACGTCGAGTCCGTACGAAATGATCGTGATCCATTTGCCGTCGGGCGAGAAGTGCGGGAACCAGTCGTTCCACTTGTCGTCCTTCGTCACGCGCTCGACTTCTTTTCCTTCGACCGTCATGCGCCAGATCTGCATCTGCCCCGAGCGCGTCGAATTGAAGTAGATCCACTTCCCGTCCGGGCTCACTTCGGGGCCATCGTCCAGGCCGGGTGAGTTCGTGAGGTTGATCTCCTTCCCCGAGCCGTCGGACGCGATCTTGTAGATGTCGTACTCGTTGTCCTTCTTGCCCTTGGGTATGCGTCCGCCCGTGTAGACCAGCCATTTCGCATCCGGCGTCCAGCCGTGCATGTAGCTCGGCGAGTTGGGCGTGATCTTCCTGGGCTGGCCCCCGCCGGTCGGCATCGTGTAGATCGTCGACTGGTTGTTCCCCTGGCTCTGATCCGAGATGGCGAGCTGCGCGCCGTCGAACGACAGCACGTGGTCGTTGTTGTTGCGAATCGCGAAACCGGTGTCTATAGCGACCGGCGTGCGCGTCAGCAGGTCGAACTTCCACAGCCGTCCGCGAGTGGCGGGATCGCCACCGCTCGCGTTGTAGATCAGCGCGGAGCCGTCCGGCAGCCAGTTCGGCGCTTCGAACGGGACCTGCGAGGCGTAGTACACGCTGCGGTGCCCGTTCGTGACGTTCATGACCTCGAGCCGGCTGCCGATGTAGTCGCGATAGGGCTGGAAGCCCACCTTGACCGGCTTGATCACGCGTACGTGGCGGAAAACGACCTTTTCGGTCACGTCCGGATTGTGAGAGGAGAGGAACAGCCCGACGTACGCTTCCTCGGGAACATTCGCTGCGTCCTTGTACTCCGCGACCTCGAAGGGCTCGCCGAATCTCGCCGCCGAGAAGATGAAGACGTCGCCGCGGCGTTCGAGCTGGATGACGTTCGCGCCCTTGGCTGCCGGCATCTCGATCTGTGCGGTGTCCTCGCCCTGCGCCTTGCGAAACTGCAACGAGGTGAGGCCGTCGCCGTGCGCGACGCCATCGACATAGGCCGAGTCGTGCCCCAGCGCCGCGCGCGCCATGATGCCGGCCTTGCGATGCGGGTCGACGCCCTTGCCCTGGAATTCCACCTGCGCCTGGATGATGAAGTCGCCCTTCATCTTCCGGTACGCGAACTGGAACTCGTCGCGCTTGCCCCAGATGTTCACGCCGCCCGCGCTGAGCGTGTACACCTGGGTAGCCGCGTTCCACGTCGATCGACCCGCTTGCTTGGGGTTGCCGACATCCGCGTGTGCCGAGAAGTCTCCCAGCGGTCCGCCATTGGGAGAGGCCGGCGCCAGCGCGGGAAGCGCGAGCGCCATCAACAGGATCCCCTTCTTCACATGTCCCCCTTCTGAAAAAAAAGAGGGGGACTGTCCCCCTCTTCCTGTCTACGGTGTCGCGGGTGGTGTGGCGTCCAGGTTGTAGATGTCGCGATAGATGCGCCAACCCTCGGGCGAGCGCCGCCAGACCTCGACGAACTTTCCACTCACCGGCGGCAATGACGAGATGCGCCAGGTGCCCGCGCGCCAGCCCCAGTCGCCCGCCGCGACTGTGTCAGCCGTGACGATCTGCGGCGGCAACGAATCGCCGGTCATCTCCGCCGCGTAATGTTTGCGGATCGCATCCTGCCCGCGGATGATCGGCGCGCCCGGCGGCAGGAGCTGCGCGTCCCTCGTGTACATCGCCGCGACGGCCGAGGGGTTCCTGTTGTTGAATCCCAGCTGCAGGGCGTTCGCGCTCGCCGCGATGGCCGTGATGTCCGTGCCCGCGTCGACCGCCGCGGGCGGCTTGGGCGCGCAGGCGGCGAGGCAGGCGAGTAGTGAGAGTGTGAGGATCTTTGGCGTGTGGGTGCGATTCATGGGCCGCGATGGTACACCGATCGATGCCGGGGTCATGGCCGCGCGCCGACGGTGATGGTGAACGGATGCGCCGCTCGCACCGCATGCTCACGCACGTGCGTCTCCCAGGAAGCGCGGTCCTTGAATTGCCCGCTGCCCGTCCAGCCCGCGCCGGTGTAGTAGCGCACGCGCGTGCCGCTCGCGGCTTTCACGAGCAACAGGTTGTTTCCATTGCCGGGTTTCTTCGCGGGCTCTTCGTGAGCGAAGCCGGCCGGCTTTTCATTCGCCCCGAGAATCACGGCGATGCCCAGACCCCCGTCCTTGTTCTCCTCCCAGAAGCTCATCCAGCGCCCGCCGGGATCCTTCGTGAGCACCGCGGGCGGGAATCCCGCGGCGGGGGCATGCTCGGTGATCCCGATGCCGATCGTCGCCTCGGCACCGGTGAAGGTGAACTCACTCTCCACCGTGTCGAAATTGCGGCCGCAATCGACGGTGAACCGCTTGGTCTCGCTCACCGGGCCGGCCGCGCCCGCGTCGAACGGTGCGTAGCTCAGCACGAAGGCCGCCCGCCGCGGGCCATTCGCCAGCACGCGCGCCGCGATGAAGTTGTCGGACGTCCACAGCTTCTGGCCGTCCCATACGCCGGTGCCGCCCGCGCCGCGAGAGCCGCCGATGCTGTAGAGATCGAGACCTTCGCCTTCATTGTCCTGGTGGAACTGGTCGTGGCCCTTCGCATACCAGCGATCGATCACGGGATACGTCACCCGCTTGCCCCAGACATCGATCCCGCTGCCGCGCAGCTTTTCTCCGCCGGCGGATGCCGTGTTGAGCGCCATGCCGTACATGCGATGCGCGATGCGATCGTTTTCCCAGGCCATGTCGTCGTAACGCTCCGGCACGAGCCGCGCATAGACGCAGGGCGCGTCGGGCGGCGTTGCCTGCGCCACCGATTCCACGACGAACGTGGCGCTTTTCTCGCCGGCAGCGAAGTCGTACTGGAAGACGAGGTCGTCGTACGAGGCGCCGCGATGATCGTGTTCGTAGTTCGTGATCTGCAGCGGCAGCGCGCGGCCCTTCGAGTCGCGCACGATGACGTGATACATGCGCAGGTCGGGTGCGACACGCGCGAGTTCCGTGAAGGGCACCACGACACGCGCACCCGGCCGCGCAGCGTCGAGCGAGTGACTCACGGTAATGGTCGCCCCGCCGGCGAGCGCCGGGACGGTAAGAACCGCCGCGACGGCCGCGGCATCCCTGAACGCTCGCTTCATGTTTCCCCCTGCCGTGTCGATGCTGCGCGGGGCTATTTAACTATGGCCCTTCGAGAATGGAAGGGGTGGCGTCAGGGAGGCGTGATGTTGGGGTCGACGACGGTCCAGAACGCCCACTTCGGGTTGCCGGCCGTATCGAACAACAGCGGGCGGTTCGTCCGCGCGACGGGAAAGGTATTGAGCCACGTGTGGTCGTCGGCGATGCCCCAGAAGCTGATCGACGTGACGCTCGGGCGGTTGAACGCCGCGAACAGCGCGCGGTACAGCAGCGCCTGCTGAGTCAGCACCGACTGCGGCGCGCTCGCGCCGAGATCGGCGAGGCAGGGCGGAATCGTGCGCTGGGAGAAGCAGTCTCCCGGGTCGGCGTAGATCGAGACGTCGAGCTCGGTGACGTGGTTTTCGAGCGTGCTCGATGCGGCTTCGACCGCCTGCAGGGCGGCGGTCACCTGGGCGACGTCCGCGCCGACCTGCAGGTGGAACTGGTGGCCGACACCGTCGATGGGCGCGCCGGCGTCGATGACGTCGCGCACGATCGCGAGCACGTTGGCGCGCTTGCCCGGTAGTTCGGTGTTGTAGTCGTTGAGCATGAGCCGGATGTTGGGGCGGCCCATCTGCGCGCGCACCTGGCCCGCGATCATGAAGGCATCGACGACGTAGTCGCGGCCCTCGGCGCCGGCCTGTGAATACGCCTGGTACCACGGGCTCGCCGTTCGATACGGGTTCGCCGCGTTCGGCGTATCGCTCGCCACCTCGTTGACGACGTCCCAGGCGTAGACGTTCGGGAAGTGCTGCATCACGGCCGTGATGTACGTGCGCAGGTTCTGCTGCACCTGGATGCGGCTGCCCGACACCATCCACGTGGGTGTCGTCTGGTGCCAGAGCAGCGTGTGACCACGCACCCGGATGTTGTTGTTCGCGGCGAAGGTGACGAGCTGATCGGCGCCCCGGAAATCGGGCGACGGGGCGGGCAGGGTCGAGCTGCCCGCCGCGTTCGGCCAGAGCGCATCCGGCTTCATCGCGTTCTCGGCCGTGATGCTGTTGAAGTGCTTCAGCAGGAGCGGCGTCCGGAAACTGCCCGCCGACGGCAGCTCGACCGCCGCGCCGACGGGAAAATTCACCACGCCCATGCGCGTCGCGAGCACGGTCCTCAAGGCCGGTGCGGATGCCGGGTCGGGTAGCTGGCCGTTGCCGCTGCCGCCACCGAGCGGCGGCGGGTCGACACCCTCGCCGCCGCCTCCGCACGCGGCGAGCAGCAGCGCGAGCCCCAGGATGCCGACGGATCGACTCATGAGCGTTCCTTCACGCGCCGGGTTTGCCGAAAGTCTTCGCGAGGATGTCGCGCACTTCGCGCAGGCGCTGCGGCGTCAGCGGGCCTAACAACCCGCGCTTTTCCGGCTCGAGGTGCGAGAGCGCGACCTCCGGATCCGCGAACACGAAGTGGTCGAACATCGCCCGCCACACCCCCCGCTGCTCCGCCGGCAGGTCGCGCAGACTGAGCGCGGCGTGCAGCAGCACCGCGTAGGGCGAGCCGACCTTGGCCGCGGGATTCCACCAGTAGTTCACCAGTACGTTGAACGGCGTGAGCGATTGGACGTGATGCCACCATGCGTAGGGAATATAGAGACCGTCGCCGGGATTCAGTTCCGCGCTGAGCGCGTTCCGCAGCGCCTCGGCAAAGCGCGGATACTTCACGAGGTCGGGGTCCACGAGCGAGACCATGCTCACCGGCGCGCCGGACGGCGTGAAGTCGAACGGGCCGAGGTAGAGGTTTCCGACCTGGTCCGGCGGGAACAACGTGAACCGCCGCCGTCCGCCGACGACGCAGGCGATGTTCGCGAAGAGGTCGAAGTGCGTCTGCACGGTGATCCGGCTGCCGATCCAGATGCGCGGACGTGTGGAATCGTCGACGAGCGGCAGCGGATGCTGCGCCGGGAACGCCGGCATGGTCTCGTCGAGGACGCGCGATTCGATGAACAGCTCTCCCGCGTCGTCTCGGTCCACCTGCGCGAGCAACCGGTCCATCGTGGCGCCTATCCCGCCGGTCGTGCGGATGAAATTGAAGCCGCTCATGTCGTCGCGATAGAAAATGCGTCCGCCGGCCGCCGGCGGGCATTCGATGACGGGCACCGGCCGGCCACCGTCGAAACGGCGCAGGAAATCGGCGAGCGCGCGCGGCGATTCACGGGCTGCGCGGACGGCGGGCCAGCCCGCGACGAGGTCGCGCATGACCACGGGTTGGCCCGCGGGCTCGATCTCCTCGCGAAACGTCTTGAGGTCGACGCCGCGGCGTTCCAGTATTTGCGCGCTGACTATCATGGGGAGCGAAGTATGTTACGGAAAGCCGCCTGGCTCTTGTACGGATTCTGTGCGGCCTCGCTCGCGCAGGCAGAGGGGCCGGCGCCGCTGTTCGCGGCGATCTTCGACGACCACGTGGTCCTTCAGCGCGACCGGCCGAACGAGATCTGGGGACGCGCGCAGCCGAACGAGCAGGTCACCGTCACGCTCTCGAACGTCACGCGCACGACGCAGGCCGACGCCACCGGCCGCTGGACCCTGACGATGCCGACCTTTCGCGCGGGCGGGCCGCACGCGTTGAGCGCGCGCACCGCCTCGCGCCGCCAGAGCGTGCGCGACGTGCTCGTGGGGGACGTGTGGCTGTGCTCGGGCCAGTCGAACATGGAATGGACCGTGCGGAACGCGCTGAACGCCGATTACGAGGTCGCGCACTCCGCCAACGACCGCATCCGGCACGTCACCATCCCGCGCTTTGCCAGTCTTGCGCCACGCGCCGACTTTTCCGCGCCGCTCGAATGGCGGGTCGCGGGCCCGAAGACGACGCAGGATTTCTCGGCCGTCTGCTACTACTTCGCCCGCGAGCTGCAGAAGTCGACCCACGTGCCGCAGGGTCTCGTCAACGCATCGTGGGGCGGAACCCGGATCGAGACCTGGCTGTCCGCGGAAGCACTGCGCACCCTTGGCGGCAACGACGCGAAACTCGACCTGCTCGCGGCCTTCGAGAAGGATCGGGCGTCGGCTGCGGCGCGATGGGGAGAAGTCGTCGAGAAATGGTGGACCTCCCAGTCCCGGACGAAGGGGATCATTCCATGGGGAACCGGCCGCGCCGACACCGGCACGTGGCATCCCGCGCCGCGCGGGCTCGGATACTGGGAGTCGTGGAACGAGCCCTCGCTCGCGGAGTACGACGGCGTCATGTGGTACCGCGCGCACGTGCGGTTGAGCGCTGCGCAGGCACGCAGCGCGGCGACGTTGTCGTTGGGGCCGATCGCGGACGTCGATCTCGCGTGGATCAACGGCCGCGCGATGGGCGCGGGCGGCTTCGGCGAACAGCCGCGCGAGTATCCCGTGCCCGCGAGGCTGCTCGAGTCGGGCGACAACGCGGTGGTCGTCAACGTCTACAACATGTGGGGGAACGGCGGCCTCGTCGGTCCCGCGGACCGGCTCGCCGTGAAGTTCGCCGACGGGTCGTCGGCGCCGCTCACCGACTGGGAGTACCAGCGGCCGCCCGCGGACTTGAGTTCCGTGCCGCGCGGGCCGTGGGAACCCATCGCGGGCATAAACATCCTCTACAACGGCATGATCGCACCGCTGGGTCCCTTCGGTCTGCGCGGCGTGGCGTGGTACCAGGGTGAGGCGAATGGCGAGCTCGGCGACGCGCTGCGTTACGAATCGCAGCTGCGCATGCTCATGGACGACTGGCGAAAGCAGTTCGCGGCTCCGCTGACGTTCCTCGTCGTGCAGCTCGCGAACTGGAACCGGCTCGCGACGGCCCCGGTAGATAGTGGCTGGGCCCGGCTGCGCGACGCGCAACGCCGCGCCGTCGCCGCGGATGGCAACGCCGGCCTCGCGGTGACCATCGACATCGGCGATCGCGACGACATCCATCCGACCAACAAACAGGACGTCGGCATCCGCCTGGCGCGCGCGGCGCGGCACGTCGCGTTCGAGTCGAAAGAGTCCGCGTCAGGCGCTGCGCCGAAAACGGCGAAACGATCCGTGAGCGGGGTCGACGTGACTCTCGGCGATTTCGATGGCGCACTGTCCGTCATCGGCTCCCGGGACCCCGCAGGCTTCGAGCTGTGCGGCGACGCCCAGCCGACCTGCCGCTTCGTACGCGCGCAACTCGACGGCGCCGTCGTCCACCTCGAAGACGCGGCGCCCGGCACCGCGACCCGCGTCCGTTTCTGCTGGGCCGACGCACCGCTTTGCAACCTCTTCACGACCGACGGACTGCCGGTGGGCCCGTTCGAAATTGCGATTGAGTAGTTGGACGGTCTTGGTTTCTCGACAAAGACATTGAGGCGCGCCCCCGTTTGCCAGGAAACGAGGAATGTTCCCCATTACGCGAACGTGACCGGCCGCCCCTTCCTGATCGACTCGTAGATAGCCATCAGGTACTTCACGTCGGAGATCCCCATCTCCGCCGAAACCTTCGTCGGCTTCTTCTGCATGATGCTCTCCGCGAACTCATCGAGCTCCGTGGCAAACTGGTCCGGCGCCGGCATGTTGATCTCCGTCCCGTCGCTGCGCTTGCCGCGATTGCCGCCGTAGAAATAGGCCGGATCCAGCCCGAACCATCCGCGAGTCGTCGCGGCGCGGAATCCCGCGAGGCCGTTCGCCGCGTACGTGCTCACGCAGTTCGAGATGACGCCGCTCGGGAATTTCATCGTCCACGCGATGGTCTCGTCGACTTCCTTGAACTTCACGAGATCAGTCTTCGTTTCCGCCGCCGAGATCCAGATGGGATCTTCGCCGGTCAGCATGCGTGCCGTCTGCAGGCAGTACACGCCGACGTCGAGCAGCGCGCCGCCGCCCGCGAGATCGCGCTTCAGGCGCCACTGGTTTGGATCCGCCATCGCGAACCCGAAATTCGCGTCGATCACCTTGACGTCGCCGAGCACTTTCTCCCTCGCGAGGCGCACGCATTCCTGGTTGTTGGGCTCGAACTGCAGGCGATAGCCCACGCCCAGCGTGACGCCGGCCTTCGAACACGCGTCGGCGAGTTGCTGGGCGCGCTCGGAGTTGATCTCGAGCGGCTTCTCGCAGAACACGTGCTTGCCGGCAGCCGCGGCCGCGGCGGCGTGCGGCAGGTGCAGCGCGTTCGGCGTGACGACGTAGACGATGTCGATGTTCTTGTCCTTCGCCATCAGGTGCATGTTGTCGTACGTGTACGTCTGCTTGGCCGTGAGCCCGTACTTCTTCTGCCACGCCTCCGCCTTGGAGGGCGTGCCGGTCACGATGCCCGCGAGACGGCAGTTCTGAGTCTTGAGCAGCGCCGGTGCGATCTGGTTCGTGGAGAGGCTGCCGAGTCCGCAGATCGCGACGCCGAGCTTGCGCGCCGGTGCCTGGGCGAAGACGGAGTTGGCGACGAGGGGAGTCGCGGCGATTGCCGCCGACTGAACGAGGAAAGATCGACGTGAGTTGGTCATGGAAGGTCCTTGGGTCGTGTCCGCTGGCAACCGCGGCCGATCTTAACCATTACCGTGAGCGGATGGGTGGCTCCGGGCTGTCCGCCAACGCGGTGGTAATCTGCCGGCCATGCTGGGTATCCACCATTACTGGCTGTTCATCGCGACCGCCATCGTCCTGGTCATCACGCCGGGGCAGGACACGTTTTTCATCCTGGGGCGCAGTCTTTCGGGTGGCCGCAAATCCGGCGTCGCCGCCGCGCTCGGCATCACGGCGGGCAGCGTGATCCACACCTGCCTCGCGGCGGTGGGTTTGTCGGCGCTGCTCGCGACGTCGCCCTTCGCCTTCATGGCCGTCAAGTTTGCGGGCGCGGCCTATCTCATCTACATCGGGATGCGCGCGTTGTTGAGCAAGTCGAACGCGTTGCCGGGCGACGGTGCGCCGGAACAGTCGGATGCGTGGTCGGCGTTCCGCCAGGGCGTCATCTCGAATCTGCTGAACCCGAAAGTCGCGCTGTTCTTCCTGGCGCTGATGCCGCAGTTCATCGATGCCGCCAGCGCACACAAGGTCGCCGCGTTCCTCGCGCTCGGAATGACTTTCGTGGCGCTCGGGGTCGTGTGGTGCGTCGTGCTCGCGGTGGCCGCGGCGTCGCTGCGCGGATGGTTCCTCCGCCGGCCGTCGATGGCGACGGTGCTCAATCGCGTCGCGGGCGCGATGTTCGTCGCGCTTGGGTTGCGGCTGGCGATGGTGCGGCAGTAGTCAGAAACGTCCCCATTCTTCCTCTCTACCGCCGCATCAGGGCTTTCATCACATGCGCCCGGATCAGATCCGCGATCTGCGGCGTCATCGTCCCCTGGATTCCCTGTTGTCGCGGCGTGAGGTGCGCCACCGGATCGCCCGCGCTCTTGAACACGTGGTGATCGAACACCGCGCGCCACACCTCGCGCCGTTCCGGCGGCAATGCGCGGATTGCCATGAGGCCGTGCAGCAGTGCCTCGTAAGGTGAGCCCTGCCACGATGGCTGATCGTCCCACCAGTAGTTCACCAGCGCGTTGAAGCGGTCGAGCGATTCGACGTGGTGCCACCACATGTAAGGCACGTAGATCGCATCGCTTGGGCCGAGTTCCGCGGAGACCGCCTGCTTCCACGCATCGCGAAACCGCGGATACCGTTCGAGATCCGGCGCGTGCAGCTTCACCATGCTGATCGGCTGTCCCGCGAGCGTGAACTCGATCGGTCCCACGTAGAGGTTCACGAGCTGCTCGGGCGGGAACAGAGTGAAGCGTCGCCGACCGGCGACCACGCACGCCACGTTGTACGAGATGTCGAAGTGGGTCTGCACCGTCACGCGGTTGCCGAACCACAGCCGCGGCGCGATCGCCGGGTCCAGCCAGCCGAGCGAGTTCTCGCGCGTGAAATTCGGCATCGCGAGCGGCGTCGGCACGGCGCCGACATAGACCGCCGGCGGCGCGGGATCGTCGATCAGGCCGATGATCCGCTCGAGACTCGCCATGAGCGGCGCGGGGCCGCGCGTGAAGTTCAGGCCGGTGAGTTCGTCGTTGTAGAAGAACTTCCCGTCGATCGACGGCGGTCCCACCATCGTGTCCGCGGAAGCGCCGACGTCGTGTGCCCGCAGATAGTCAGCGAGCGCGGTCGGTGACTCGCGGCCGGCGCGCACGGCCGGCCAGTCGCCCACGGCGCCGCGGATCACCGCCGGCTCGTTCGCCGTGAAGATCTGCTCGCGAAAGATCTGCGGGGTGACGTCGCGCCATTCGCGGATGGGCGCGGGCGCGGGAAGTGCTTCGGCAGGCATGCCCGCGCGAGATTACCCGATCGGGGGGAAGTCAGCGCTGGACGGTGCGGATGCGCGAGCCCGTGGCCGCCGACGAGGGCCGCTCGCCGTACATGCTGACTTCGTTGCGGCGATAGTCGATGACGAGCCGCTCGAGCACGCCGAGCATGTCCATGCCGATGAGCATGGCGGGTTCCTGGTCGAGGCCCCAGAGCTTGAAGACGTGGAAGTCGGCGAAGATCACCTCGAGATTCGACAGCGTGAGATCGCCAATCTGCGCCTGCCTCACTTCCTGGACCACGCCATCCGCGAGGTCGGCGGTCGCGCCGTGCACCACGGCCTCGATGAGCTCCCGCTTGCGCCGATTCCGGTTGATCGCATTCTGCAGGGCGATGTTGCCAAGCGTGCGCTCGGCGCCGGTGTCGATGACGGCCTTCGCGCGCACGCGGCGCCCGACCCGCACGTCGATGATCATGAGGCCATTGTCGTTGCGCAGCGCGCGTGCGGTCACCATGCTGTAGTGAGGCCGCTTGCCGTTCGACTCGAGCACGCTCACGCGGTCGCGTTTGAAATCCACGTCGATGCGCTGGTCTTCGAAGCCCGCGACGCCGAGGATGCCGTCGGCGTTGCCCATGATGGATGTGAAGATGACCGGCAGGTCCTGCTTCTCGAACCTGAGCGCGCCGATCTCGAGGCTGTCGACGGCGACCGTCGTGACCTCGGCGCGGCCCGTGACGCCGTTGAGCATGACGTTGCGCCCCACGGAGGCCTTGAGGCCGAGGGACCGGGCGAGGTGCGGAGCGAGCGTCGAGCGGCTCGCGCCCGTGTCGATGACGAAACGGAACGGACCCTTGCCATTCACCATCACATGCGTCATCACGCGCCCGATGCGGTCGAGACGCGTTGGCGCGGCGAAGAGGGGTTCGGGTTCGGCGAGCGCGCCGCTCAGGTCCTGCGGCGAACCGGGCAGGCGGGCTTCGATGTTCGGATCGGCGAGGAGGCGGTGCGAGTACAAGCCCGCTCCGAGGGCCAGCAATCCCTGCAGGGCCCCACGACGACTCGTCGGCTTCTCCCACCTCATGGCAAACAAGCTACGCCTGATTCGCGGCGAATAAAACATCGCCGGGCCGAAACCGTGCGCGCCGCACGGGGTCATGTCCCGATTCCGGCGCTGCAGTCAGGGAATGGGCGGGTCCGGGAGCGCGTGGAACGCATTGCGCAAGGATTCGCCCCAGCCGTCGCGGATCACTTTGAAATAGGCATCGTCCGCGCCGATGCTTCGGTGCAACGAAATCGCGAGCGCGTCGCGCCGCAAAATGGCGAGGTCCAGCGGCATGCCGACGGACAGGTTGGACCGGATCGTCGAATCCATCGAGATGAGCGCGCACTTCGCCGCCGCGGCGATCGATGTGTCGGCCTTCACCACGCGGTCGATGATCGGCTTGCCGTACTTCGCCTCGCCGATCTGGAAGTAGCGGGTGTCGGCGGTCGTTTCGATGAAGTTCCCGGCCGAGTAGACCTGGAACAGCCGCATCGCTTCGCCGCCGATCTGCCCGCCGACGATGAACGTGGGGTTGAACTCGATGCCGTTCTCCTTGAGCGCGTCGGCATCCCGGCGATGCACTTCGCGGATCGCGTCGCCGACGAGCCGGGCGGCGTCGGCGAGTGTTCGTGCCGTCAGCAGGCTGCCTTTAGCGGTCGTGATGCGTTCGCGCAGCATCCCGGTGACGGTTTGCGTGATCGAGAGGTTCCCGGCGGCGAGGATCACGATCGCCCGCTCGCCGGGCATCTCGAAAAACGTCATCTTGCGGAACGTGCTGACCTGGTCGACGCCCGCGTTCGTGCGCGAGTCCGACAGGAACACAAGGCCCTCGTCGACCTGCACGCCCACGCAATACGTCACGAGCGATACGCCTGCCGGCCGACGCCCTGCACGGGGATGCCCTGGGCCGCCATCACTTCGCTCTGCAGCGAGTACATCGCCGCGGCCGCCTCGTCGATCGCCTTCACGAACGCGAGCGAGCCCTTGAGGATCGGCGCGAGCCGCGCCTTGTCCTGGATGCGCGCCGGCGGGTACTCGTGCTCGACGACGAGATAGGTGTTCGCGGGATCGATCGACAGCAGCTCGCGCGCGGCGAGCTGGTGATCGAGCCAGTCGACCGTGCGGTTCTGCAGATAGGCGAGCGGATCGTGGCGCGCCGTTCCCGGCAGCTCGTGCTCGGCGAGGACGACCTGCTTCTTCCAGGCGTTGGCCGCGTCGGCCGGGTTCGGCGACGGCTTGCCGTTCTTCCAGTCGCCGCGATTCATCGTCTGCCCGCCGTAGCCCCAGGCGGAGACGCCTTTCGAATCCACCACCTGGCCCTTCACGTGGAAACCGCCGATCAGGAAGCCGTAGCCTTCGTCCTTGAGGTACTGGAACAGCGAGCGCGTGTCCTGGCCCATGAGGATTGCGTGCGATGGATCGTAGTGGATCCGGAACTGGTCGCCGACGCCGTGCTTCTCGCAGATGCGATGCAGCGCGATCCAAGGACCGGGCGCGTACGCGATGTTGTTGTGCCAGCGGTCGAGCACGTTCCAGCCCGGCATCGGGCACTGCTCGACGCGGTAGGACAGTCCGCGCGCCTTCGCTTCCTTGAGCAACGGGATGAACTCCTGCTCGAACATCACGAGGTTCTCGTCCATCTCGAGCTTGATGTTGCGGCCGACGAAACCACACACGGCTTCGGCGCCGAGCAGCGCGGCGGCGTCGAACACCTTCAGCATGAACTCGTACTTGAAACGACGCGCCGCGGGGTCGTCCGTCAGCATGTTGTCGAAGTAGCCGATGTCGGAGAGGCCGACGCCGGTCGACTTCATCGAGTTCAGCACGCGCGCGGCGCGCTTCTTGTCGAAGGGCTCACGCAGATCGAGCGTGTTCGCCACGGGATCGAGCATCGCCTCCGCGGGCACGTCGCTCAAGGTGGGGTGCAGCGCGGCGGAGAGCTGGATGTTCGGCGAACCGATGTCGCGCGCGAAATGCAGCCATTCCTCGATCGCCAGGTCCGGATCCGGATCGCGCTTCTCCCGCGGGGTCAGCTCCTGCAGGGCAGCGGTCAGCACGCTGAGCTTCATCGGACGGGCAGCGAATTCTCGAATGGCCATGTTTCTGTCTCGCGCAGTTGAGGGCTGCGCGCAGTTTACCGGGCTGCGGGAGCGCGCGCTCCCGGCCGGGTGGGTACCGGGGCCGGACGAGACCCGGGCCTAGTGAGTTGTATAGCGGTTGCCGCCCAGGTCGGTCATCGACGCGCCGTCGAAACGCCGGCCGATGCCGGAGAACGTCGAACGGGCGACGTAGATCTGCGCGCCCTCCGAGGCCTCGTAGGAGCCGAGCGAGCCGCGGATGGTGCTGTTCACAATGTGCACGCGCGCCTGGCGGGCGATGAGCCCGAAGCCGCCGGCGCGGATGTTGGCGTTGCTGATGTAGAGGTCACAGCCCTTCTCGGCGATCAGCGCGTCGCCGGTGAACTCGAGGGTCTCGCCGTCGATGCGCATGAGACGCTCGCCCTGGCAGATGATCGGATCGGAGCGCTTTTCGACGCTGGCGGACGCCGTTTCCTCGGCGGATGCGTCGTGGCGGCGAGGCGCTTCGCGCGTGATGCTGTAACCCGGCCCCTCCAGGTTCTGCGGGGCCGCGGGCGTTGCCGCGGCGCGCTCGCCGCGCGCGATGCTGTAGCCGGGACCTTCGGCGAGCGTCGGGCCGGCCGCGGCCGGGGCGGCGCGCACCTCTTCCGTGGCTCCCTCGGTAGTTTGGTCGTCGGCGAGGGTTTGCTCGATCGCCGCCTCGTCCGCGGTTTCCTCCGGCTCCGCTGCCGCCGGCGCCGCGGTGGGCGTGGGCGCCGCCTGGCGTGGCGTGGCGATGAGATCTTCGAGCCTGAGGGTCGTCACCGCGCCGGTGATGGTGTCGCGTACCGTGAAGATGCCGGCGCTTTCGTCCGTGGCGACGATCTCGAAGGCGGGATTGCGCGCGAGCGCGGCTTTCGCCCAGTCGATCTCGCGCGCCGATTCCTGGCGCGTGCAACCCGCGACGAACAAGCCCGCGGCGACGAAATACAACGGCAGAAACCGGGTTTTCATGGCCCGATCGTAGGCCCTTGCCGGGCATCTGCAAGGACTATTTCTAGTACAGTCCGCGCCCGTGAATTCCGACTTCAGCGCCTTCTGTGAGCAGCGGCTGACACGCGCGCGCGAAGCGGGCGTGCTCGACATATTCAAGGCCGCGCCGCCGCCGATGCAGGACGCATTTCGCCGGGTCCTCGCCACGAGCGATTTCGTTTCGGCCGCGCTCGAACGCGATCCCGAGCTCGCCAAGTGGTTGATCGGCGAAGCGGCCCTCGATCGGCGCCTCGCCGCCGGCGAGATCCCGCGGCGCCTCCGGGCGGCGTTGGCGGATCAGCCGGACGTCGCCGGGTTCATGGCGGCGATCCGCCGGCTGCGGCTGCGGGAGATGGTCCGCATCGCCTGGCGCGATCTCGCCGGTTGGGCAACGCTCGAAGAAACGCTGGCGGACACGAGCGCGTTCGCGGACGCCGCCATCGACGCGGCGGTGGCGTACGCCGCGCAGGATCTCGCGCGCACGTTCGGGGAGCCGCGCAGCCATGCAGGAGAGATCCAGCCGTTCATCGTGCTCGGAATGGGCAAGCTCGGCGGCGGAGAGCTGAATTTTTCCTCCGACATCGATCTCATCTTCGTCTTCCCCGAGAAGGGCGAGACCACGGGCGCGCGCGGCCTCGACAACGAGGATTTCTTCACGCGCGTCGGCCGGCTCGTCATCCGGCTGCTGGGCGAGCGCACCGCGGAGGGCATCGTGTTCCGCGTCGACATGCGCCTGCGGCCGTTCGGTGACAGCGGTCCGCTGACGGTGAGCGCCGCGTTCCTCCACGACTACCTGCAGACTCACGGCCGCGATTGGGAACGTTACGCGTGGATCAAGGCTCGCGCGTTGACGGGCGCGGAGGCCTACAAGTCCATCCTCGCCGAGAGCGTGCGGCCATTCGTGTACCGGCGCTATCTCGACTTCGGCGTATTCGCCTCGCTGCGCGAGATGAAGGGGCTCATCGAGAAAGAAGTGGCGCGCCGCGATCTCGCCGAGCACGTGAAGCTCGGGCCGGGCGGCATCCGCGAGATCGAATTCATCGTGCAGGCTTTTCAGCTCATCCGCGGCGGACAGGACCGGCGGCTGCAGACGCAATCGCTGCTGACCGTCCTGCCGCAGCTCGCCGGCGGCAAACTACTGCCCGCGCGCGTCGCGCGGGAGCTCGAGGCCGCGTACGGCTTCCTGCGCCGGCTCGAGAACCGCCTGCAGATGCTCGCCGACATGCAGACACACACCGTGCCTGCGGACCCGCTGACGCGCGAACGGATCGCGTTCGGCATGGGGTTCCCGGACTGGATCTCGTGCGCTGCCGAACTCGATGCGCATCGCGAGCGGGTGACGCGGGCATTCAAGGAAGTGATGTTCGCGCGAACCGAGGACGGCGGCGTGGAGCCGGGCGTCAGCGGCATCGGTGACGCCTGGGTGCGCGGCACCACCGGTGCGACGCTCGCGGCGGCCCTGGAAGCGCGCGGGCTGCGCGACGCGACGCAGGCGGCGGCGATGCTCGACGAGTTCCGCGGCCTGAGCGCGCTGAAGCGGCTCGATGCGCCGGGGCGCGCGCGGCTCGACATGCTGATGCCGCGGCTGCTGTCCGCGATCGCCGACCGGAAGCCCGACGGCGCCGCCGCGCAGGTCGACCTGCTGCGACGCGTGCTCAAGGTGCTCGAAGCCATCGGCTCGCGTTCCGCGTACTTCGCCTTGTTGAACGAAAACGCCGGCGTGCGCCGGCGGCTGATCGAGATCGCCGCGCTCGGCGAATTCCTGAGCTCGCAAATCGCCTCGCACCCCCTGCTGCTCGACGAGCTGCTCGACGAGAGCACGGGCGGACTGCCGACGCCGCGCGCGCAGCTCGAGCAGGAGGTCGCGGCACGGCTGGTCGGGGACGAGGAGCCCGAGCGCCAGGTTGAAGTGCTGCGACAGTTCCAGCGCGCCGCGATCTTCCGAGTCGCGATGGCGGACCTCACCGGGCGCATCCCGCTGATGCGCGTCAGCGATTACCTCACCGAGATCGCGGAGATCATCATCGAACAGGCGATGCGTCTCGCCTGGGCACAGATGACGCAGCAGTTCGGTCGACCGATGACGGGTGCGGGCACGGCGCGTCGCGTGGTCCGCATCTGCGCCGTCGGCTACGGGAAGCTGGGTGGGTTCGAACTCGGCTATGCCTCCGATCTCGACCTGGTGTTCCTGCACGACTCGGATTCCGGCCAGGCGGAGACCGACGCGGAAAAGCCCGTCGACAACCAGGTGTTCTTCATCCGTTATGCCCAGCGGGTGGTGCACCTCCTGACGATGCACTCGGGTGCAGGGCGACTCTATGAAGTCGACCAGCGCCTGCGCCCATCGGGCAAGGGCGGCATGTTGATCACTCGCATCGGCGCGTTCGCGGAGTACCAGGAGAAGGAGGCCTGGACGTGGGAGCACCAGGCGTTGCTCCACGCGCGCGCGGTGGCTGGCGATCCCGCACTGCGCGCCGCGTTCGAAGCGGTCCGCGTCGAGACACTGCGCGCGCACGTGAAGCGCGAGACCTTGCGGGACGAGGTGCGCCAGATGCGCGAGCGCATGCGGCGCGAGCTGTCGAAAGGGAAGGGCGGCCTCTTCGACATCAAGCAGGACGCGGGTGGCACGGCCGACATCGAGTTCCTCGCGCAGTACTGGGCGCTGAAGTTCGCGGTCTCGCATCCGCCGGTGGTGATGTTCTCGGACACGATCCGTCAGCTCGAATCGGTGGCCTCCGCCGACCTCGTGCCGCAGTCGACCGTGGACGTACTGACGAACGCGTATCGGCGCTACCGCGAGCGCTCTCACCACCTGTCGCTGGAGCAGGCGCCGCCGCTCGTGGACGCCGGGGAGTTCGCGGAGCTGCGCGCGGCCGTCACCGCGATCTGGACTGCAACGATGAACGGCTCCCCCGTATAATCCGCGCCCATGGCCGTCACCAAACCGCTCATCCAGCCGAACGCCCAGAACGAATACAAGGTGGAGGCGAGCGACCTGCCGCTGGCCTGCCCGATGCCCGAGATGTATCTCTGGAATTCGCATCCGCGCGTCTATCTGCCGATCGAACAGACCGGCTGGGCGAAGTGCCCGTACTGCGGCGCTGAGTACGCCCTCCCGAAGTAAAGGGGTGAAGGGGACATTCCTCGTTTCCAGGCAAACGGGGACTGGGCTAACCGAGAGCGCCGAAGAGGAGGCCGCGAAGCAGATCTTTCGGCAGCGCGAACTACCTGAGCGTTTCAGACAGGACGGAAAGGAGGCCTACGCGTCGGGAGCAACCGCCGGCACAGTCCAGCTGTGCGTGGTAGCGAGGAACGTCCATATTACCGTCTCA
>CADEED010000039.1 GCA_902826225.1 uncultured Pseudomonadota bacterium
GTCGCTCAAGCCGCTCACCACCGAGTTGACCCTCGATGCGACGGGCGCGGCGCGCCACACATTCACGCTCGCGGGTCCTTGATGCGCATCCACAAGTTGCAGACCCGGATCATCGTCTTCTTCGTCGCGCTCATCGCCCTGGTGCAGGTGGCGTCGTTCTTTGCGGTGAATGCCGCGAACTCGAAGAACGCGCGCGCGAAGATCGAGGAAGAGCTCAACGTCGGTCAGCGCGTGTTCGCGCGCCTGCTCGAGCAGAACGCCGAAAAACTCTCGCAGTCCGCGCGCGTGCTCGCCGCCGACTTCGCCTTCCGCGAGGCGATCGCGACGCACGACACGGGAACGATCGCCTCGGTGCTGTCGAATCACGGCGCGCGCATCGGCGCGGATGCGATGGTGTTCGTCGACCTCGAAGGCAAGGTCGTCTCCGACACCCTGCGCCCCGCGGCCGAGTCGCGGCCGTTCGAGTACCCGGCCCTGATCCGCGCGAACGGCAGTGGTCGCAGCGCGAGCCTCGAAGTGCTCGACGGCCGCGCGTTCCAGCTCGTCGCCGTGCCGGTGCTCGCGCCGCTGCCGATCGGCTGGGTGGTCATGGGCTTCGGGGTCGACGACGCCCTCGCGCGCGATCTGCGCCAGCTCACCGAACTGGAGGTTTCCTTCGCGCTCGACATTCGCGGTCAGCGTGGCCAGTCGGGCGATCAGTGGCAAATGCTCGCCTCCACACTCGACGCCGACGGACAGCAGGCGCTGCTCGCGCACAGGCCGGCCGGGTCCGCCCAGGTTTCGCGCCTCGTCATGACCCTGTCGGGCGTCGATCACCAGGCGCTCGTGATCCCGCTCGACGACAACGCCCGGGCGCGCATCGTCGCCGTCCTGCATCGTTCGCTCGACAGCGCCCTCGCCGCCTTCGAGCGGCTGCGCAACACGCTCATCGTCCTCGCGCTGCTGTCGCTCGCCGCCTCGCTCATCGGCAGCGTCATGGTGGCGCGCAACATCACGCGCCCTCTCGAGACGCTCGCGAGCGCGGCGCAGCGCATCGAGCTCGGCGACTACGTCGCGCCGGTGAACGTGCAGCGCAGCGACGAGATCGGCGTGCTCGCCTCCAGCCTCAATCACATGCGCGGCGGCATCGCCGATCGCGAGACACGCATTCTCAAGCTGGCGTACGAGGATCCGCTCACCGACCTCGCCAACCGCTCGCGCTTCTCGATCGAGCTCGAGCAGGCCATCGTGCGGGCCCGCCAGGGCGAGTTCCACCTCTCGATCCTCATGATGGATCTCGATCGCTTCAAGTACGTCAACGACACACTGGGGCACGGCGTCGGCGACCACGTGCTGCGCCAGGTCGGCGCGCGCCTGCAGACCGCGGTGGCGGACGCGGAGTGCATCGCACGCCTGGGCGGCGACGAGTTCGCCATCCTGGTCAAGCACGCCGGCAAGTCCGATCTCGTCGAGACGGCGCGCGGCATCATCGCGGCGCTGGAAGATCCGATCCTCTTCGAGGGCCAGCCGCTCGACGTCGGCACCAGCATCGGTATCGCGCATCACCCCGAGCACGGCGGAGACGCGCAGACGCTGGTGCGCAACGCCGACATCGCGATGTATGCGGCGAAGCGCAACAAGACCGGCTTCGCCACGTACGATCCGCACTACGACACGAGCCAGCAGGAGCACCTCTCGCTGCTCGGCGAGTTGCGCCGCGCGGTCGAGCGCAACGAACTGCGGCTGCACTACCAGCCGAAAGTCTCCATGCATTCTTCGCACGTGAGCGCCGTCGAGGCGCTCATCCGCTGGGAGCATCCCACGCGCGGCCTCGTGCCGCCCGGCCTGTTCGTGCCGTTCGCCGAGCACACCGGATACATCAAGCTGCTCACGCGCTGGGTGATCCGCGAAGCCGTGCGCCAGTGCGGCGAGTGGCTGCGGGACGGGCTCACGCTGCAGGTGTCGGTGAATATCTCCGCCCGCGACCTCATGAACCGCGACCTGCCCGAGCTCGTCGGCGAGCTGCTCGCGGAGCACGACGTGACGCCGGGCCTGCTCTGTCTCGAGATCACCGAGAGCGGTTTCATGGAAGATCCCGCGCATGCACAGAAGGTGCTCGACCGCCTCGCCGAGCTCGGCGTGAAGCTGTCGATCGACGACTACGGCACGGGCTATTCGTCGCTGTCGTACATCATGAAGCTGCCCGTGCAGGAGCTGAAGATCGACCAGTCGTTCATCTCGCGCATGGCGACGGACTCGGAGATCTCGACGATCGTGCGTTCGACGATCGACCTCGGGCACAACCTCGGCCTGCAGGTCGTCGCCGAAGGCGTCGAAGATGCCGCGGTGTGGAACATGCTGCGCTCGCTCGGTTGCGACGACGCGCAGGGCTTCTACATGAGCAAGCCGCTCGACGCACGTGCGCTCGTGCAATGGATCCGCGACAACGCGGGGACGTTCGCGAGTCCGCCGCCGCCCGCGCCGGGCGAATATGCGTCGCTCACGCAGCGCAATCGCGCGCTGAAATCCTGACGCCCGAGACGTCAGTCTTCGAGAGACATGGCGCCGACGCGGACGGGCGCGAAGCTGCGACGGTGCAGCGGACTCGGTCCGAGCGACTGCAGCGCCGCGACGTGCGCGGGCGTGCCATATCCCTTGTGCCCCGAGAGCGAGAAGCCCGGATAGCGGTGGTCGAGGTCGCGCATCAGCGCATCGCGCGTGGTCTTCGCGAGAATGGACGCGGTGCTGATCGACGGCACGCTCGCATCGCCGCCGATCACCGCCTCGAAGACGCATTCGAATCCCAGGCCGTCGGCGCACGGACAGCGGTTGCCGTCGATGAACACCTGCTGCGGCGGGATCGGCAGCCCCAGCAACGCGCGGCGCATCGCGAGCATCGTGGCCTGCAGTATGTTGATGCTGTCGATCTCCTCGGCATCGGCCCACGCCACCGCCCACGCGAGCGCGCGCGACCGGATCAGGGGCGCGAGCCGCTCGCGCTCTTCGGGTTCGAGAACCTTCGAATCGGCCAGGCCGCGGATCGGCCGCGCGGGATTCAGGATCACCGCGGCGGCGACCACCGGGCCGGCGAGAGGTCCCCGCCCGGCTTCGTCGACTCCCGCCACGCGCAGGCGCACGCGTAGCTTCACGCGGGCACCGCCGTGCGGGCCATGAGGATCTCGGCGATCTCCGCCGCCGCGCGCTCCGCGCCATCACAGCGCAGTTTCGCGTGGATGTGCTCGAACTCTCGCGTGACGCGTGCCACCGCCGCGGGATCGTCGAGCCAGCGCGAGAGCGCGGCCGCGAGGTTCGCGGGCGTCGCATCCTCCTGGAAGAACTCCGGCACCAGTTCCTTGCCCGCGAGCAGGTTAGGTTGCGAGAAGTGCATGACCTTGACGAGGCCCAGCCTGCGCAGCGCGAACGCCGTGAGCGCGCCCAGCCGGTAAGCGACGACCATCGGCCGTTTCGTCAGCGCGGTTTCGAGCGTCGCCGTGCCGGAGGCCACCAGCACCACGTCGGCGGCCGCGAGCGCCTGGCGCGCCTGTCCCTCGAGCAACCGGACGCGGGCATCGGGCGCGAGTTCAGCGAGCCGCGGCGCGAAGACGTCGCGCAGCGCGGGCGTGACCATCGGCGCGATGCACACCAGCGCCGGGTACTTCTTCGAGAGCAGCTGGATGGCGCCCGCGAACGGCGCCGCGAGTCTTTCGACCTCGCCGCGCCGGCTGCCCGGCAACACCGCGAGCACGCGCTGATCGGGGGCGATTCCGAAGGCCGCGCGTGCCGCGGCGCGATCGACCTCCATCGGGATCTGGTCGGCGAGCGGATGCCCGACGAACGCCGCGCGCACGCCGTACTCGCGATAGAACTCCGGCTCGAACGGGAACAGGCACAGCAGCAGGTCGATCGCCTCGCCGATGCGACGGGCTCGGCCCGGCCGCCACGCCCACACCTGCGGGCTCACGTATTGAACCGTGGCGAGGCCCTGCGCCTTGAGCTTGCGCGCCAGACCGAGGTTGAATTCCTTGTAGTCGATGCCGATGAAGACGTCGGGCCGCCACTCCTCGGTGAGACGTCGCACGAGCTCGCCGCGCAGGCGCAGTAGTTTGGGCAGGTGTGCGACGACTTCCGTCAACCCCATGACGGAGAGCCCGTCGATGCCGTGCCAGGCGGCGCAGCCCGCCGCCATCATGCGCGGTCCGGCGACGCCTGCGAACTGCGCTCCGGGGAAGCGGCGCCGCAGCGCCTCGATCAGCGCGGCGCCGAGCGCGTCACCCGAGGCCTCGCCTGCAACCAGCGCGATTCTCATCTACCTGACTAGGCTGCGCGTGGACTCGCCGATGAAATCGACGAAGATCTTGAGCTCCGGCTGCGTCGCGACGCGCTGGGAGAGCTCCGCCAGCGCGTCCGCGAGCTTGAGCTCCGAACGGTAGAGCACGCGGTAGGCGTTCTTGAGGTTGCGGATCTGCTCCGGCGTGAAGCCACGGCGCTTGAGACCCTCGGAGTTGATCGAGTGCGGCACGGCCGGCGATCCCACGGCCATGATGTACGGCGGCACGTCGCGGGTGACGGCAGCGTTGTTGCCGAGGAAAGCGTGTGCGCCGACCTTTGCGAACTGGTGAACGCCCGAATAGCCACCCATGATGACCCAGTCGCCCAGGTGCGCGTGTCCGCCGAGCGTCGCGTAATTCGCCATCACGATCCTGCTGCCGAGATGGCAGTCGTGCGCGACGTGCGTGTACGCCATGAACAGGCAATCGCTGCCGATCGTGGTCACGCCGCCTCCGCCCACGGTGCCGCGATTCATGGTGGTGAACTCGCGGAAGACGTTGCGGTCGCCAATCTCGAGCCGCGTCGGCTCGCCCTTGTACTTGAGGTCCTGCGGCGCATCGCCGATCGAGGCGAACTGGAAGATCTTGTTGCCGGCGCCAATCGTCGTCGGCCCGTTGATGACGGCGTGCGGACCAACCCATGTGCCCGCGCCGATCCGCACGCCGTCGCCGATGACGGTGCAGGCGCCCACGACCACGTCGTCGGCGAGCTCCGCCTTGGGCGAGACGATGGCGCGTGGATCGATCGTCGTCACGGGGAGGTCACTTCGCGATCTTGGGCGACGTCTTGTTGGTCTCGGGAGCGACCATCATCGACGCCGACGTGACCTCGTCGTCACCCACGTAGGCGATAGTCGAGAACTTCCAGATGCCGCGCATCTGCCGCTCGAGTTTCGCCGTGAGGATCAGCTGGTCGCCCGGCTCGACGGGCTTGCGGAATCGCGCCTCGTCGATGCCGACGAAATAGAAGCGCGTGGATTCGTCGGGCACGACGTCGGCCGTGACGAACGCGAGCACGCCGCAGGTCTGCGCGAGCGCCTCGAGGATGATGACACCGGGCATCACCGGCCGGTACGGGAAGTGCCCCGGGAAGAACGGCTCGTTGACGGTAATGTTCTTGAGCGCGCGAATGCTCCGTCCCTTGTGGATTTCGAGCACACGGTCGACGAGCAGGAAGGGGTAGCGATGCGGCAACAGGCGCATCACGCCCATGATGTCGAGTGAGACCGGCTCCGTCATTAGTTAGTCCTCGGAAGATTCCTGTTCCACCCCGACACCCACGTGCTTCTCGACCGCCCGCAACCGCTTGGCCATGGAATCCAGCCGCTTGATGCGCGCCACGATGCGGCGCCATGCACCCGCTTCTTCGCTCGGCAGCGCCGAAGAATACACGCCAGGCTTCGTGATGGTATGCGAAATGAACGACGTGCCGAGCACGACGACGTCGTCACACAGGGAGATGTGGCCGGTGAGCCCGGCGCGGCCGCCCAGGACGCAGCGCTTGCCGATCACGCTGCTGCCAGCGACTGCGGACTGCGCGGCGATCGCCGAGTGCTCCCCGATGCGCACGTTGTGCGCGATCATGATGAGGTTGTCGAGCTTGACGCCGGTTTCGATCACAGTGTCCTCGAGCGCACCGCGGTCGATGGTCGTATTCGCGCCGATCTCGACGTCGTCGCCGATGGTCACGCCGCCCACCTGCGGCACCTTGACCCAGGCCTTGTTCTCGGGCGCGAAGCCGAACCCGTCGCCGCCGATCACCGCGCCGGGCTGGACGATGCAGCGCGCGCCCATTCGCACCCCCCGGCCGATAAACACGCGGGCGACGAGGCGGTTGTCGTCGCCGATCACCGCGCCTGGCTCGATGACCGTACCCGGACCGATGTAGCAGCGCGGGCCGATGCGCACGTCCGCCCCGACGGAGGAGTGCGCGCAGATCTCACTCGAGGGATCCACGACCGCGCTGCGATCGACGGTCGCGTGCGCGTGCACGCCTGGGTTCAGCGGCGGATCCGGATGGAGCAGCGTTGCGACGCGCGCGTAGGTGGCATGCGGGTTCGCGACGACGAGCGTGGGCACGGGCGAGCTGGCCGCCGATCTGGCGTCGAGGATGACCACCCCGGCGCGGGTGTTCTCGAGCTGCTCGACATACTTGGGGTTCGCGAGAAACGTGACCGCGCGCGGCCCCGCCTGCGCGAGCGCGGCGACCGAATCGACGGTGGCGGCCGGATCGCCGCGCAGCTCGCAGCCGAAGCGGACCGCCAGTTCGCCGAGTGTCACGGTCATCACGGCGGCGCGGACCCTCCGGTCGCGCCCGGTATCAGGGCTTCGCGGGCGGCTTGGCCGGCGCGGCCGCCGGAGCCGCGGCGCCCGCCGCGGGTCTCGGACCCTTCGCCTGCAGCGCGTTGAGCACCGCGGTCGTGATGTCGACCGTCGGCGTCGCATAGATGACGCCCTCGGCCATCACGATGTCGAAGCTCTGCGCCTTCGCGTATTCACGCACTTCGCCGATGAGCGAGCGTTGCAGCTTGTTCATCTCGTCGTTGCGCTTCGCGTTGGAGTCGTCCTGCCACTCCTGCTTCTTGCGCTCGAGCTCGCGCGCCGTGTCCCGCAAGTCCTTCTCGGCCTTGGTGCGCTGCTCGGGCGTCATGGTGGCGACGTCCTTCTGCAGCTTCTCGCTCTTCTGCTTGAGCGAGGTTTCCTGCGTGACGAGCACCTGGTAACGCGGACCGAACTCCGCGCGCAGCGCTTCGGAGACGGCCTTGGCCTGCGGCGACTCGTCGAGCAGCCGTGCGTAGTCCACGACGCCGATTTTCAACTCGGCCATGGCGGGCACGGCGAACGTGGCCGCGGCGATCGAACCCAGGATCAACTTGCGAAACGAAACCTGCACTGCATCACCTCTTGAAGAAACGGGCGTCTCAGAAAGCTTGTCCGACCGAGAACTGGAAGCGCTCGACCTCGTCCGGGTAGGTAATCTCGTCGCCCCGGTAAGCATTTAGCGGCACGGCATAGCTGAACCGGAACACACCCAGTGGCGCAAGCCATTGAACGGCCAAGCCTGTGGAGTGCTTCAATTTATCATACTCAAAGTCGTAATCGACCGATGTCCGCAGGTCGCGCCCGAGGAAGTTGTGGCGGTTGCCGGTCGAGAAGATGTTGCCCATGTCGTAGAACCAGGACAGTCGCGCGGACGTCTGGAACTTCTCGGGTAGCGGGATCAGCAGCTCGGTGCGCGCGGTGACCTTGAGGTTGCCGCCGAATGGCCGGCCGAAGTCGTCCTTCGGGCCCAGGCGGCTCTCCTTGTAGCCACGCACGGTATCCGGACCGCCGCCGTAGAACTGGCGGAACGGCGGCAGGGCCGTCGTGTCCCCGATATCCATGCCGTAGGCGATGTCGGCGCCCAGCTGCAGCGTGAATTTCCCGAACAACGGGACATATTTCACGAACTCGTAGCTCGCGACGTAGTACTCGACGTCGCTGACGCTCGGCAGCGTGTAAGACAGGCCGAACGAGTGCCGCTGGCCCCGGTTGGCAAATAGCGAGCGATTCCGGCTGTCGTAGTTCCAGGAGGTCGTGAACTCCACGGCGTTGTACTTGGTTCCGTACAGCGTGAAGTCGTTGGTGCCGTCGCCGTTGAAATCGACCGGCGTGATGGACGGATTGCCGTTCTGGCTGACCCACTCCGTCGCCTGGCGGGCGCTGCCGCCGCTGGTGGTGAGCAGGCTCGACCGCTGGAGCGAGAGACCGAACCGCAGGCCCTGGGCTTCCGAGATCGGATACCCAATGTCGAACGAAGCGCCGATGGTCTCCGAGGAGAAGTCGGACGCGGCGGACACGAACTGTGTCTGGTCGCGGTAACTGATGCTCGCGGACGCGCCGACTTCATCCGGCGTGAGGTAACGCTCGCTCAGCGACAGGCCGTACACCTTCGAATAGCGGCCGGAGTTGAGATCGACGGCCACGCGGCGGCCGGTGCCCAGGAAATTGGCGTCGGCATAGTTGCCGGACAGGATGAACGACTGCGACTCGGAGTAGCCGACGCCGCCGCCCAGCTGCGCGGACGGGCCCTCCTCGATCTCGTACACCACGTCGACGAGATCCGCCGAACCGGCGACCGGCTTCGTCTCGGACTCGACTTTCTTGATGTAGGGCAGGCGCTCGAGGCGCTGCTTGGAGCGATCGAGCGCGACGTTCGACAGCCAGCCGCCTTCGAGCTGGCGCATCTCGCGGCGCAGGACCTCGTCGTTGATCTTCGTGACGCCGTTGAAGGTGATGTGCCTGACGTACACACGGTTGCCCGGATCGACGAAGAAGGTGAGCGACAGCTCCTTGTTCGCCGGATCGCCGACGACCGTCGGGACCGGGTCGACCTTCGCGAACGCGAAACCGTCCTCGCCGAGCCGGTTCTGCAGCAACTCCTGCGTCGCCGTGATGATCTTGCGCGAGAACGTGTCACCGGGCTGCACGAGCAGATAGCGCTTGAGCAACGGCTCGGGCACGACGAACGTGCCGGCCAGCTTCACTTCCTTGACCTTGTGGACTTCGCCCTCGTTCACGTTGATCGTGATGAAGATGTCGTCCTTCTCGGGCGCGATCGCGACCTGCGTCGATTCCACGTCGAAGTTCGCATAGCCGCGGTCCATGTAGAAGGAACGGACCTTCTCGAGATCGCCCTGCAGCGATTCGCGCGAGTAGCGGTCGTCCTGCTTGTAGAACGACAGCAGGTTCGGCGTCTTGAGCTCCAGGGTTTCGAGGATCTCCTTTTCCTTGAAAGTGTGATTGCCGACGATGTTGATCTGCCGGATCTTCGCGCGCTTGCCCTCGACGATGTCGATTTTGATCTTCACGCGGTTGCCCGCGACCTCGTCGACCGTGGTGTCGATCTTCGCGGCGTATTTGCCACGCGCGCCGTACTGGTCCTGCAGGAACGACTTCACCTCCTCGAGCACCGAACGGTCGAAAGTCTTGCCCTGCGAGAGGCCGACGTTCCGCAGGCTCTTGGTGAGGTCCTCGGTCTTGATGTCCTTGTTGCCCTTGAGCTCGAAGCTTTCGATCGTCGGCCGTTCGTTCACGACCACGATGAGAGTGCTGCCTTCGCGGCGCAGTTCGACGTCGCGGAAAAAGCCCGTTTCATAGAGGGCGCGCACCGCCTCGCGCACGCGCTGCTGCGAGAGCGTGTCGCCGATGTTGATCGGCAGGTAGTTGAATACCGTGCCCTCGGTGACGCGCTGCAGTCCCTCGACGCGGATGTCGCCGACCGTGAAGCCGGGCCCTTCCTGGGCCAGGGCGGAGCTGGCGAGCAGTACTCCGCCGACGGCACAAAGACTCGCGAACCTGGAGGTCAAATCGGATCCCCTGAAGAAATGTTTGTTGTTAGCCGAACCGACCCGACAGGTCATTGAACACCGCGACGCTCATGAGCAGCACGAGCATCAGCAGGCCCGCGTGCCAGCCGATGGCCTGCGCCCGCTCCGACAAGGGGCTTCCCTTCAGCCACTCCGTCACCGCGAACACGATCTGCCCGCCGTCGAGGATCGGGATCGGCAACAGGTTGAGGAAACCGAGCGACAGCGAGATCAGCACGAGGAACCACAGGAAGGCCTCGGGTCCCGCGCGCGCGGTGTCGCCCGCCGCCTCGGCGATGCCGACCGGCGACGACAGGTTCTTGAACGAGAACTTGCCGGTGAGCATGCGGAAGAAGAACTTGGCCTGCACGACCGTCATCTGCCAGGCCTCGGAGAGCGAGAGCTGCAGCGCGGCCAGCGGCCCGACGGTCGAGCGCGTCATCATGCCGGCAGGCACGACGGGCTGCCCCGTCTCCGGCGGCTTGATGAGCAACCGGCCGATCGTGCGTCCGCCGATTTCCTCGCTCGTCGTCGTCACGCGGCGCGTGAACGTTTCTTCACCGCGTTTCACGGTGAGCAGCAGTTGCTCGCCGGGACGCGCGTTCACGTAGTCGGCGAACTCGCTGAAGGTGCGGATGGGTCCGCCGTCGATCGCGATGACCGCATCGCCGGCTTTCAGTCCCGCCGTGTCGGCCGGGCCGCCCTCGACCACGCTGCCCACGACCGAGGGCGCCTTGGGCATCCAGTAACGGAAGCCGAGGCCGGTGTAGAGATTCGCGGGTTCGGTGAGACGGTGACGTTCCGCGGGATCGTCGACGGTCAACGTGACGGTGCGCTCGGCGCCATCGCGACCGAGGACCTCGAAAACCGCGCGTCCGCTGTCGCTCATCGCGTCTAACAACTCGAGCGCGGCATCCTGCTGGTCGAGCACCGCGTTGCCGTTGATCGTGCGGACCTCGTCGCCGGCGCGCAGCCCGGCAACGGCGGCCGGCGTGCCCGCCACGACCTCTTCCACCGCGGCCTTCCGGTGCTGGATGCCGAAGCCCCAGATGATTCCCCACAGCACGATGATCGCGAACCCGAAATTGGCGCCCGGGCCGGCGAGCAGCATGAGGATGCGCTGCCAGGGGCGCTTGCTCTGGTAGGCGCGCGCCTGGTCGCCCGCGCTCACCGGGCCGTCACGCTCGTCCACGAGCTTGACGTACCCGCCGAGCGGCAATGCCGCGACGACGAACTCCGTGTGGTCCGGGCCCTTGCCCACGCGCCTCCACAGCGGCTTGCCGAAGCCCACCGAAAATCGCAGCACCTTGAAGCCGAGCTTGCGCGCCACCCAGAAGTGCCCGTACTCGTGCACGGTGACCAGCAGGCTGACGCCGATGATGAACCAGAGGATGTTCCAGCCGATGTCCATCAGCGTCCTTGGGCGGAAATGCCCCGGTGAATGAGGCCGGAGGCGCGGGAACGGGCTTCGGCGTCGGCCGCCAGCACGTCGTCGAGATCGCGGATTTCGCCGCCCGAGGTGGTTGCCATTACCGATTCAATGACCGACGGAATTCGCGCAAAGTTCAATCCACCCTCGAGAAACGCCGATACGGCCACCTCGTTCGCGGCATTCAGCGACGCCGGACGCGAGCCCCCCGCCCGCGCAGCCTCCTGCGCCAGCCCGAGGGCCGGGAACCGGAGCAGGTCCGGCGCTTCGAAGCGCAGCTGCCCCACCTTCACGAGGTCGAGCGATTGTACACCGGAGGTCACACGCTCCGGCCACGCGAGGGCCTGGGCGATCGGGGTGCGCATGTCGGGCGCGCCTAACTGCGCCAGCACCGAGCCGTCGATGTATTCGACCAGCGAATGGACGATGCTCTCGCGGTGGATGACGACGTCGACCTGGTGCGGCGCCACGCCGAACAGCAGGCAGGCCTCGATGAATTCGAGGCCCTTGTTCATGAGCGTGGCCGAGTCCACGGAGATCTTGCGGCCCATGACCCAGTTCGGATGCCGGCAGGCCTCCGCCGGGGTGACGCGCTCCAGGCGCGCCCGATCGGTGTCGAGGAACGGTCCGCCGGACGCCGTCAGCAGGATGCGCTTGACGCCAGCCGGGGCTGCGCCGCAAGCCGCCCCGGGCGGCAGACACTGGAACACGGCGTTGTGCTCGCTGTCGATCGGCAGCAGCGTGGCGCCCGCGGCGCGCACCGTCTGCATGAGCAGCGGTCCCGCCATCACCAGCGATTCCTTGTTTGCGAGCAGCAGGCGCTTGCCGGCGCGCGCGGCGGCGAGCGTCGAACGCAGACCGGCGGCCCCGACGATCGCCGCCATCACGCTGTCGACCTCCGGCAGCGACGCGATCTCGACCAGCGCATCGGGACCGGCGAGAACGCGCGTCGGCGCGCCGAGCTGGCGCAGCGCCGCTTCGAGATCGCGGGCGGCATCGGCATCCGCGAGCGCCGCATAGGACACGGCGAATCGCCGGCATTGCTCGGCGAGCTTCTGGACATTGCGATGCGCGCCTAGCGCGACGACACGGAAGCGGTCGGGGTGCCGCGCGATCACGTCGAGCGTGCTCTCGCCCACCGAGCCCGTGGACCCGAGGATGGCGACGCCCCTCATGACAGCACGCCCAGGCCGAACAGCGCGAACACGAGCGCGGGCGCGGCCGCCGTGACGCTGTCGATGCGATCGAGCATTCCGCCATGGCCGGGGAACAACGCGCCACTGTCCTTCAGGCCCGCGGCACGCTTCAGCATGCTCTCGGCGAGGTCGCCGACGATGGAGATCGCGGCCACGGCGACGCAGGTCAGCACGAACGGCCACACGTCGACGGTGAATAGATAGGTGGCGGCGAGCCACGCGACGACCGCGCTCAAGGCGACGCCGCCGATGACGCCTTCCCAGGTCTTCTTCGGCGAGACGCGTGGCGCGAGCGGCACCTTGCCGAACCAGCGGCCGGCGAAGAACGCACCGGTGTCGGCGGCCCAGACCAACGCCAGCGTGAACAGCACCCAGTGGGTGCCGTTGGTCGCGAGCGTCGCGTAGACGAGCGCGAGCCAGCACGGCACGAGCGCGAACAGGCCCGCGAGCGCGGCAGTGACGGCGTTCACGCGCGTCGGCGCGAAACAGATCCACAGGAACGCGACGAGCCACCAGCCGAGCGCGACCGCGACTGCGCCGTACACGAAGCCGGGAAGGACCGCCTGCAGCCAGAGCGAAGCCGCGAGCGCGAGCGCGATGACGCCGGTGAAAGTCGCGCGGATCGCCGGGCTGCCGCCGCCGATGAAGCCGGCCCATTCCCACGCGCCGACGAGCACCAGCGCGGAAATCAGCCACACCGTGTAGATGGGCGGCAGCCCCAGCATCACCGTGAGCAGCACCGCCAGCAGAACGATGGCGGTGAGGACGCGTTGTTTAAGCACTGCGCGCGCGCTCCTCGACCTGCTGACGCGTGAGCCCGAAACGCCGCTCGCGGTTCGCGAACGCCTCGAGCGCGGCATCGAACGCGGCGAGGTCGAAGTCCGGCCACAGCGATTCGCACACGTGGATCTCCGTGTAGGCGAGATTCCACAGCAGGAAGTTGCTGATGCGATGGTCGCCGCCGGTGCGGATGAAGAGGTCCGGATCCGGAACGTCGCCGAGCGCGAGTTCGCGTGCGAATCGCGTCTCGTCGATCGCGTCGAGCGCCAGGCTGCCGCTGGCGACCGCGGCCGCGAGGCGGCGCGCCGCCTGCACGATGTCCCAGCGTCCACCGTAGCTCACCGCAACCTGCAGCCTGAGCCCCGGGTTCGCGGCCATGAGCTCCTCGGAGGCCGCCATGCGCGCCTGCAGCTTCACGGAGAGCGAACGCCGGTCGCCGATGAACCGCAGCCTCACCTTGTTCTCGTGGAGGTCATCGACCTCGCGGTCGATCGCGTCGAGAAAGAGCTGCATGAGGCTGGACACCTCGACCGCCGGCCGCTGCCAGTTCTCGCTCGAGAAGGCAAACAGCGTGAGGGCGCCGACACCGCGACGCGCCGACTCCTCGATGCACATCCGCACGGGCCGCACGCCTTCCTGGTGGCCGGCATGGCGCGGCAGGCCGCGGGCCTCGGCCCAGCGTCCGTTGCCATCCATGATGATCGCGATGTGCTGGGGCGTAGTCACTCCCCGCTCACACCTGCATGATTTCTTTTTCCTTGGCGGTGACCTGCGCGTCGATTTCGGCGACGTACTTGTCCGTCAACTTCTGGATGTCGACTTCCGCCTTCTTCTCGTCGTCCTGCGTGATGAGTTTATCCTTGAGCGCTTCCTTCACGTCGGCGATCACGTCGCGACGAACGTTGCGCACGGCCACCCGCGCATTCTCGGCATCGGCCCGCACCACCTTGGTGATGTCGCGACGGCGTTCCTCGGTCAACGGCGGCAGCGGGATGCGGATCACCGTACCCGCGCTCACCGGGTTCAAACCGAGATCGGATTTGTGGACGGCCTTCTCGATGGCCTGCACCATCGATTTCTCCCACGGCGAGATGACCAGGGTGCGCGCATCCTCGACGGCGATGTTGGCCACCTGCTTGAGCGGCGTGTCCGTGCCGTAGTAGTCGACCTTGAGGTTCTCGATGAGCGAGGGATGCGCACGCCCGGTGCGCAGCTTCTTGAGGTCGCCCTGAAAGGTCTCGACGCACTTGCCCATGCGCGTCGCGGCGTCTTTCTTGATGTCGTCTAACATTTACGCTTACCTCTTGGCTTCAGTCGTTGGTGACGACGGTGCCGATGTCTTCACCGCGCACCACGCGCGGCAGGTCGCCGGCGTTGTTGAGATTGAACACCTGCAGCGGCATGGAGTTGTCGCGGCACATCACGATGGCCGTGGCGTCCATCACGTTCAGCCGGTCCTGCAGCACCTTGTCGTAGGTGAGACGCGCGTAACGTTTCGCCTGCGGATTCTTCATCGGATCCGAGTCGTAGATGCCGTTGACCTTGGTGGCCTTGAGCAGGATGTCCGCTTCGATCTCGACCGCGCGCAGCGCCGCGGCACTGTCGGTGGTGAAGTACGGATTGCCGGTGCCTGCGGCAAAGATGACGATCCGCCCTTTTTCAAGGTGTCGCATGGCACGACGGCGAATATAGTCCTCGCACACCTGGTTGATGCGCACCGCGCTCTGCACGCGCGCGTTGCCGCCCAGGCTCTCGATGGCGTCCTGCATGGCCAGCGCGTTCATGACCGTGGCCAGCATGCCCATGTGATCGGCGGTGGCGCGATCGATGCCCGCCTTGGCGAGGCCCGTGCCGCGGAAGATGTTGCCGCCCCCGATGACGCACGCGACCTGGACGCCGCTGCGCTGGATCTCGAGCACCTCGCCCGCGATGCGCCTGAGCACCTGCGGGTCGATGCCGAACTCCGTGGCGCCGAGCAGCGCTTCGCCCGAGAGCTTCACCAGGATGCGTTTGTAGGGTGACGTCATCTGCGTTCGGGTTCCTGTCGTTCGGGCGCGTTGCACTTTGCCATAAAGAAAACCCCGCGAAGGCGGGGTTCTCTCAGTCTTCAGTGCTTCGTCGGCGGGTCGCCTTTCCCGTCGTCTTTCTTCTGGGCCGCCTTCACCTGCTCCATCACTTCCGCCGCGAAGTCGCCCTGCTTCTTTTCGATGCCGGCGCCGACTTCGTAACGTTCGAAGGATTTGATGGCCGCCTTCGCGTTCTTCACCAGCTTGTCGATCGTGAGGGTCGAATCCTTCACGAACGCCTGGCTCACGAGCGCGAACTCGTCGACCGCCTTGCGCACCTTGCCGTCGATGATCTTCGCGAGGATCTCCGGCGGCTTCTTGGCATTGGCCGGCTCGTTCTTGACCTGGTCCGTCGCGATCTCGCGTTCCTTCGACACCATTTCGGCGGGCGCATCGGCCGGCGTGAGATAGCGCGGGCTCGCCGCCACGACCTGCATCGCGAGGTCGCGCGCGAGATCGGCGTCGCCGCCTTCCACCGCCACGAGCGCCGCCTTCTTGTTGTCCGTGTGGACGTAGGAGCCGACCATGGTCGGCGCCTTCACCAGCGTCACCCGCCGCACGGTGAGGTTCTCGCCGAGCTTGGCGATCAGCGCGCGACGCTTTTCGTCGACCGTCTCGCCGCTCGACAACTTCAGGTTGTTCGCCGCCTCGGCGCTCGTCGCACCCGCCGCGAGCGCGGCCCTGGCGACCGCCTCCGCGAAGCCGCGGAAATCGTCACCGCGCGCGACGAAGTCGGTCTCGCTGTTGACCTCGACGAGCACGCCCGTCTTGCCGTCCGCGGACTTCTCCACGAAGACCACGCCTTCGGCCGCGACACGCGAAGCCTTCTTGTCCGCCTTGGCGAGACCCGCCTTGCGCATGTTCTCCGCGGCGGCGTCGAGGTCGCCGTTGGATTCCACCAGCGCCTTCTTGCACTCCATCATGCCGGCGCCCGTGCGCTCGCGCAGCTGCTTGACCGCTTCTGCAGTGATAGTCATCTCGTGTCCTCAAGAATAGTTAGCGAGACCGCGGCTCAGCCGCGGCGCGGTCCGCCGCCGCCGCCGCGGCGGCCACCGGCTCCGGCGCCACCGCCCGAGCTCGTGCGCGAACGACCCGCGCTGGCCGTGGCGCTGCGCGGACCCGCATCTCCCGTGTCCACGAACACGGCCGGATCGGCGCCGTCTTCCGGTTCGGCCGCGACGCTGGCCACGACCGGCCGGCGACGGCCGGCGGTGTTGGCCGGACGACGCGCACGCGTCGGCACCGGCGCCTTGGGCGGCTCACGGCGCGCGCTCTTCTTGCGCGGATTGCCGTTCTCGTCGAGCTCGACGAATTCGTCTTCACCCACCGCGACCGCCGGGGCCTGCGAGCGACCCTCGATGACCGCATCGGCGATGCCCGTCGCATACAGCGAGATGGCGCGCATGGCGTCATCGTTCCCGGGGATCACGTAGTCGACGCTGTCCGGCGCGCAGTTGGTATCGACCACCGCGACCACCGGGATGCCGAGCTTCTTCGCCTCGAGGATCGCGATCTCCTCGTGACCCACGTCGACGATGAAGATGACATCCGGCGGAGATTCCATCTGCTTGATGCCGCCCAGGCTGCGCTCGAGCTTGTCCTTCTCGCGACGCATCATCGTGGCTTCTTTCTTGCCACGCTTTCCGAGAGTGCCGTTCTCGGACATCTCGGTGAGGTCCGACAGGCGCTTGATCGACTGACGGATCGTCTTGAAATTGGTGAGCATGCCGCCGAGCCAACGCTGGTTCACGTAGGGCATCTCGCAGCGGCGGGCTTCCTTCTCCATCGCCTCGCGCGCGGAACGCTTCGTGCCGACGAACAGCACCTTGCCGCCATCGGAGACGACGCTCTTCACGAAGTTCGCGGCTTCCGCGTACATCGGCTGCGTCTTCTCGAGGTTGATGATGTGGATCTTGTTTCGTTCGCCGAAAATGTACTGAGCCATCTTCGGGTTCCAGAAGCGGGTCTGGTGTCCGAAATGGACGCCCGCTTCCAGCATCTGTCGCATTGACACGCCGGCCATCAAAGTCTCCTTAGGGGTTGAGCCTCCGCGTTCCCCGAGTGGATATCCCGGCGCTTACCTACAGTAAGGAGACCAGAACACCCGTCCACTCGTTATGCCGCCGGTCCGGAGAGACCCCATGTCTTCGGTGAAGAAGAGGTGGCAGGTTGCGCGTGTGATTTAGGTGAGTTTCGTTGCCAAAAAAGGCCGCGCTTTATACCATCCCTTCCCCGTCAAAACAATGCCTTACGCAGGAACACGCCATGGACTCCCTCGTGGGTCGCCACATCTCGATTAAGTCCTTAGGCGAGCAGGAGAAAATGCGCGTGGCCGGCCGCCTGGCCGCCGAGGTGCTCGACATGATCGGGGAGCACGTGAAGCCCGGGGTCAGTACCCTGGAGCTCGACCGCCTCTGCAACGAACACATCGTGCAGGTGCAGCAGTCCATCCCGGCCAACGTGAACTACCGCGGCTTCCCCAAGACCATCTGCGCCTCCGTGAACCACGTGGTCTGCCACGGCATACCGAACGACAAGGTCCTGAAGAACGGCGACATCGTGAACATCGACGTCACCGTGATCCGCGACGGTTACCACGGCGACACCAGCCGCATGTACTTCGTGGGCAAACCGTCGACGCAGGCGCAGCGCCTCACGGAGACCTGCTGGGAAGCGATGTGGCGCGGCATCGAACAGGTGAAGCCCGGTGCGCACCTGGGCGACATCGGCCATGCAATCCAGACGTTCGTCGAGGAACGCAATTTCTCCGTGGTGCGTGAGTACTGCGGCCACGGCATCGGCCGCGTCTATCACGAGGATCCACAGGTGCTGCACTACGGCGACCCGCATACCGGCGAAGAGCTCAAGGCCGGCATGACCTTCACGATCGAGCCGATGGTGAACGCGGGCAAACGCCACGTGCGGCTGCTGGGCGACGGCTGGACCGTCGTCACGAAGGATCACTCGCTATCCGCGCAGTGGGAGCACACTTGCCTCGTGACGCCGACCGGCGTGGAAGTGCTGACGCTCGGCAGCGGGAGCAAGCGCCCCGACTCCCACCCATAGATGGCCTCGCTGGACGAGGACATCGAAGCGACCGACACGACGGTTCTGCGCGCCGCGCCCTGGTTGCGCCTCGCGCTCCTGCCCGAGCGCCTCGCCGCGGCCAACTACTCGCCGGACGCGTTCCGCACCGAGCTTCGGGACGCGCACGCCGAGCTGGCCGACCGGTTCCGCGCCGACGAGTCGGTGGAGACGCTGGTCCACGCCCGCGCCGAACTCATCGACGTCGTATTGCGCGCCGTGTGGACCTCCCGGCTTCCCGCCGGCTACGACGCGTGGGCGCTCGCCGCCGTCGGCGGCTATGGCCGCGGCGAGCTGCATCCGCATTCCGACGTCGACATCCTGATCCTCGTGCCCGAGTCGCCCGACGAGGCCGGTCGTGGCGTCGTCGAACGCGTCGTGACATTCCTCTGGGACATCAACCTCGAAGTCGGTCACAGCGTGCGCACCGTGGCGCAGTGCGCGGAGGAGAGCTCCGCCGACGTGGGCGTCATGACGACGCTGGTCGAGGCGCGCCTGCTCACCGGGAACGCCGGGCTGCTCGCCGAGATGCGCGCCGCGGTGTCGGCGGACCGCATCTGGCCGATGAAGGCGTACTTCGACGCGAAGGTCGCCGAACAGCAGGACCGGCACGCGAAGGCGAACGACACGGCGTACAACCTCGAGCCCAACGTGAAGACAGGCCCGGGCGGTTTGCGCGACATCCAGACCATCGCGTGGGTCGCGAAGCGCCACTTCGGTGCGAGCTCTCTCGACGAACTGCGCACGCACGGCTTCCTGTCGTTGTCCGAACTGCGCAAACTCAAGCAGGCCCAGGCGTTCCTGTGGAAGGTGCGCTTCGGCCTGCACGTGCTCACGGGCCGGCGCGAGGACCGCCTGCTGTTCGATCACCAGATCAAGCTCGCGCAACTCTTCGGCTACGAAGACGCGACGTTCACGCTGGCAGTCGAGCAATTCATGCAGCGGTATTACCGCACCGTCATGGACGTCTCGCTGCTCAACGAGCTGCTGCTGCAGCTGTTTCGCGAGGCCATCCTCACGGAGACCTCGCCGCCGCGGCCGATCAACCCGCGCTTCCAGGTGCGCAACGACTATCTCGAGGCCGTGAGCGAGGAGCTGTTCGCGCGCACGCCGTCGGCGCTGCTCGAACTGTTCGTACTGCTGCAGCAGAACCCGGACGTGAAGGGCGTGCGCGCCTCGACCATCCGCGCCGTCAACAAGAATCTCTGGCTCATCGACGAAGAGTTCCGGCAGAACCCGCGCAATCACCGGCTGTTCCTCGAGATCCTGCGCGCACCCGCGGGGGTGACGCACGAGCTGCGCCGCATGAACACGTACGGCGTGCTGGGCCGCTACATCCCGGCGTTCGGCCGCATCGTGGGCCGCATGCAGTACGACCTGTTCCACGCGTACACCGTCGACGCCCACACGCTGTTCGTGCTGAGCAACCTGCGCCGGCTCGCGCTCTCGAAGTACGACCACGAACTGCCGAACCTGTCGGCGATCATGCAGACGCTGCCAAAGCCGGAGATCGCGTATCTCGCCGCGCTGTTCCACGACATCGCCAAGGGCCGCGGCGGCGATCACTCGCAACTCGGCGCCGTCGACGCAGAATCGTTCTGTCTCGAGCAGGGATTGTCGCGTTACGACGCGCGCCTCGTCTCGTGGCTCGTGGGCAACCACCTCGAACTGTCGGTGACCGCGCAGAAGCAGGACATCTCGGACCCCGAGGTCATCAACGCGTTCGCGCGCAAGGTCGGCGACGAGACGCACCTCGATTACCTGTACACGCTGACGAGCGCGGACGTGCGGGGCACGAACCCGAAGCTGTGGAATTCCTGGAAGGCTTCGCTGTTCCAGGAGTTTTACGAGCGCGTGAAGCGCGCGCTGCGCCGCGGCCTCGAGAGCCCCATCGATCCCGAGGAACTGATGCGCGAGACCCAGGAGGGCGCACGCAAGCTGCTCGCGGCCGCGGGGCGCGTCACCTCGCCCGAGATCTCGCGCGCCTGGGAGCGCCTCACGCCCGCCTACTTCCTGCGGCACACGCCGGAAGAAGTGGCCTGGCACACGCAGCTGCTCGCCGATCGCGAACCCGGCAGCGAAGACCCGCTGGTCGCCGTGCAGTCGAGCCGCGAGCGCGGCACGACCGCGATCCTCGCGTTCGCGCCGCATCGCTACAACTCTTTCGCCATCACCACGGCCGTGCTCGATCAGCTCGGCTTGAACATCGTCGACGCCAGGATCACGCCGACCGGTGACGGCTTCAGTCTCGACCTCTACCACGTGCTCGAGGAGGACGGCGCACCCATCGCCGACAGCGAGCGCATCGGCGAGATCGAACGCGCGCTGTGGCGCGCGCTGCAGCACCCGGAAGAAGCGCCCGTCACCGTGACCCGCCGGGTGCCGCGGCAGGCGCGCATGTTCCGCACCGCCACGCAGATCGCGGTGACGGTCGACGACCGCAACCGCCGGTCGGTGCTCGAACTCACCGCGGGCGACCGGCCCGGATTGCTGTGCGACGTCGGCAAGGTGCTCATGGAGGAGCGCGTCGACCTGCTGGCCGCCAAGATCATGACCGTGGGCGAACGCGCCGAAGACGTGTTCTATCTCGCGTCGCTCGCGGGTCAGCCGCTCGACGAGGCGGCCGCGTCCCGACTGCAGCAGAAACTGTCCGGCGCGCTCGACCGACGCGCGGCCGCGTGAACGAGCGGCTCGAACTGCTGGCCGCCTATCCCTTCGAGCGGCTGGCGAAGCTCAAGAGCGGCGTGACGCCGCCCGCCAAACTACCGCACATCGCGATGTCGATCGGCGAGCCGAAGCACGCGCCGCCCGCCTTCGTGGTCGAAGAACTCCGCCGTTCACTCGACCAGCTCGACAGCTATCCCGCGACGGTCGGATTGCCGGAGATGCGTGCCGCCTGCGCGGATTGGGCGCGGCGGCGTTTCGGCGTGAAACTGTCGCCGGAATCGATGGTGTTGCCGGTGACGGGCACGCGCGAGGGATTGTTCTCGTTCGTGCAGGCCGTGGTTTCCACTCGCTCGCGCGCGGCGAAACCCATCGTGGTGATGCCGAATCCGTTCTACCAGATCTACGAAGGCGCGGCCCTGCTCGCCGGCGCCGAGCCGTACTTCGTCGACACCGTCGCGTCGAATCGCTTCCAGCCCGATCTCGACGCCGTGCCCGCCTCCGTGTGGGAGCGCTGCGAAATCCTGATCCTTTGCAGCCCGGGCAATCCGACCGGCGCCGTGCTGTCGCTGGACTACCTGAAGCACGCGCTGAAGCTCGCCGACAAGCACGACTTCGTGGTCGCGGGCGACGAGTGCTACGCGGAGCTGTATCGCGACGAGAACTCTCCGCCGCCGTCGCTGCTCGAGGCCGCCGTGGCGCAGGGGCACTCAGGCTACGAGCGCTGCCTCACGTTCCACTCGCTGTCGAAGCGATCGAGCGTGCCCGGCCTGCGCTCGGGCTTCGTCGCCGGCGACGCCGCGATCGTGAAGCCCTATCTTCTCTATCGAACCTACCACGGCTGCGCGATGCCGGTGCCGACCCAGCTCGCCTCGATCGCGGCCTGGAGCGACGACACGCACGCCGCCGCGAACCGCGCGCTGTACAGAGAGAAGTTCGCGCGCGTGCTGCCGATCCTGGCGCCGGTGCTCGACGTCGTGGAGCCGGACGGCGCGTTCTACCTCTGGACCGACGTGCGGCGCGACGACGAGATGTTCACGCGTGAACTCTTCGCCGCGCAGAATCTCACCATCCTGCCGGGCAGCTATCTGGCGCGCGACAATCGCGGCGGCAACCCCGGAAAGCAGCGCGTTCGCATCTCGCTCGTCGCCGCCGTGGACGAGTGCGTCACGGCCGCCAACCGCATCCGCACCTTCCTGGAGAATCCATAAGTGACCGATTCCACGACTCTCGCCGCGACCATCGACGAGGCATTCGAGCGGCGCGCGGACATCACCGCCCGGACGGCGGCGCCGGCGCTGCGGCAGGCCATCGAGGAATGCATAGAACTGCTCGATTCGGGACAGGCGCGCGTGGCCGAGAAGCAGGACGGCCAGTGGGTCGTCAACGCCTGGCTCAAGAAAGCCGTGTTGCTCTACTTCCGGACCCACGACAACCAGGTGATGGATGCGGGCTACACGCGCTTCTTCGACAAGGTGCCGCTCAAGTACGCATCGTTCGAAGGCGGCGGTTCGACGCGCGTCGTTCCGCCGGCGGTCGCGCGCCGCGGCTCGTTCGTCGCGCCGAACGTCGTGCTGATGCCGAGCTACGTGAACATCGGCGCCTATGTCGACAGCGGCACGATGGTCGACACGTGGGCGACGGTCGGGTCGTGCGCGCAGATCGGCAAGAACGTGCACCTCTCGGGCGGCGTCGGCATCGGCGGCGTGCTCGAGCCCCTGCAGGCGTCGCCCACGATCATCGAGGACAACTGCTTCATCGGCGCGCGTTCGGAAGTCGTCGAGGGCGTCATCGTCGAGGAAGGGTCCGTCATCTCGATGGGCGTTTTCATCGGCCAGAGCACGAAGATCTACGACCGCGAAAGCGGCAAGATCCTGCAGGGCCGCGTCCCGGCTGGCTCCGTCGTCGTGTCGGGCAACCTGCCGTCCGCCGACGGCCGATATTCGCTGTACTGCGCCGTCATCGTGAAGCGCGTCGACGCGCAGACCCGGGCGAAGACCTCGATCAACGAGCTGCTGCGCGCCGACTGAGCCGATGCGGCGCTTGCTGCCCGCCTACGACGAGTACACGGTGGGCTACCAGGAGCGCTCGATGCGCGTCGCGCCGGGGACCCGCCCGGCCAAGGGCTTCGGTCTGTTGAGTCCCGTCGTCATCGTCGACGGGCAGGTAGTTGGATCGTGGAGGCGCGTGCTGTCGAGGGGCAGGGTCGACGTCAGCCTGAAGTTGGGCCGCGCCCTCTCGCGTCCCGAACGCGGTGCGCTCGATGTCGAGATCGAGCGCTATTCCCGCTTCCTCGGCCGGGGCGCGCGCTGACCGCGCGGAACTTCACGGGCACTCTCGCCTCCAACCCGCCAACGAAAAACGAGGGCTGCCGATGTCCCGACCTCACACCCCGGCGATTCACGCGCGCGGCCTCCTCAAGCGCTTCGGCGAGATGCGCGCCGTCGACGGCATCGACCTCGACGTGCCGCGCGGCATGATTTTCGCCATTCTCGGGCCGAACGGCGCGGGCAAGACCACGCTCATGCGCATGCTCGCCACGCTCGCGAGTCCCGATGGCGGCAGCGCCAGCGTGCTCGGACACGACCTCGTGTCCGCCCCCCAGGCCGTGCGGGCCGGGATCGCGATGACGGGCCAGTTCGCGTCGCTCGACGAAGACCTGACCGGTCGCGAGAACCTGGTGCTGCTCGCGCGCCTGTGGGGATTCCGCGGCAGGACGTCCCGCGAGCGGGCCGACGAGCTGCTCGCGGCGTTCGACCTCTCCGACGCCGCGACGAAACAGGTCAAGGACTATTCGGGTGGCATGCGGCGCCGGCTCGACATCGCGGCGTCGCTCGTCGTCACGCCCGGCGTGCTGTTCCTCGACGAGCCCACCACGGGTCTCGACCCCGTCGCACGCCAGAGCGTGTGGCGCATGATCCGCGGCCTTGCGGGCTCCGGCGTCACCGTGCTCCTCACCACGCAGTATCTCGATGAAGCGGACCAGCTCGCCGCGCGCATCGCGGTCATCGATCACGGCAAGAAGATCGCCGAGGGGACGAGCCGCGAACTCAAGGTGTCCGTCGGCTCCGGCTTTCTGCACGTCGCGCTCGCGGATCCCGCCAGGATCGAGGAAGCGGCGGCGCTGCTCGAGCGCCGGCTCCAGGCGACCGTGCAGCGCGGCGTGGAAGGCGCGATGTTGTCGGTGGTCGCGAAAACCTCGCGGGACGCGAACGAGGCGCTCGCCGCGCTGCTGGCCGCCGGCATCGAGCTGGCGGATTTCTCGATGGGCAGCCCGAGCCTCGACGAAGTGTTCTTCGCGCTCACGGGAAAGAAGACGTCATGAACGATACCGCGCGATTCCCGGAGCTGCGTCACGTGCCTCGCCCGCCCGCGCCGTCCGCGTTGTCGAACGCGCTCGTGTTCGGCTGGCGCGCCGTGCTCAAGTTCAAGCACGTCCCGGAGCAGCTGTTCGACCTCGTGATGACGCCGATCATGTTCACGCTGCTGTTCACGTTCGTGTTCGGCGGCGCGCTGGCCGGCTCGCCCGGGACCTATCTGCAGGTGTTCCTGCCCGGCATCCTCGTACAGACCGTCGTGTTCAACGCCGTGTACTCGGGCATGGGCCTGTCGACCGATCTCGGCAAGGGGCTGTTCGACCGCTTCCGCAGTCTGCCGATCTGGCCGCTCTCGCCCTTCGCAGGTCTCATGGTCGGCGACATCCTGCGCCACCTCATCGCGGGCGGCATCATCCTGTCGATCGGGTTGCTGCTCGGTTACCGTCCGGAAGCCGGTATCGGCGGCGTGATCGCCGCGTTCGCCCTGCTCGTTGCGATCGGCTTCGGCATGGGTTGGATCTTCATCGTGCTCGGCTTGCTGATCCGCACGCCGATGACCGTCATGACGATCGGCTTCACGGTGCTGTTCCCGCTCGTGTTCGCGTCGAACATCATGGTCGCGCCCGAGACGATGCCGGGCTGGCTGCGCGCCTTCGTCGAAGTGAACCCCGTCTCGCTGATGACGAGCGCGATGCGCGGGCTCATGGGCGGCGGCGTCACGTCGCGCGAACTCCTGCTCGCGCTCGCGGCGCCGATCGCGCTGACCCTGGTCCTCGCCCCGGTGACGCTCGCGCTCTATCGGCGACGGTAGCTAGGAAGACTGGTTCCGGACGACGAACGACTCCGACAGCACACCGGTCGCGCCCGGATCGATCTGTCCGCCGATGAAGCCGACGTGCCGCGCGATGTTGCGCGCGTGGTCGCCGATGCGCTCGAGCGAACGCATGATGAACGCGGCTTCGATCGCCGCCTGCGTCTGGCGCACGTCTTCCATCGCGCGGGTGAGGATCCGCCGCAGCGCCGCGGCGTATTCCGCGTCCATCTCCTCGTCCTGACGGATCACCTGCGCGGCCGCGACGGGATCGAGCCGGTCGAAGGCCTCGAGCGCGGCGCGAATCATCAGCGACGCGAGCCGGCCGAGCTGGCGCGCCTCGCGCGCGGTCGCAGCGCCGGGCCGGAAGCCGTTCGTTTCCGAATCGGCGAGTACGGCCAATGCGAGTTTCTTGGCCTCGTCGGCCGCGCGCTCGAGTTCGGTGACCACCTTGTCGATCGCGAACACCGCACGCAGGTCCTGCGCCACGGGCTGACGGCGCGCGATCAGCTGCAGCGCGGCCTCCTCGATCTCGGTGTCGTACAGGTTGATCTTGCGCTCACGCTCGAGCACGAGCGTCGCCAGAGAACGGTCCCAGCTCGAGTAGGCGTTCACGGCGAGTTGCACCTGCTCGATGACCAGTGCGCCCATTGCGACCGCCTGGATGTGCAACGACGACAGCTCGCCGTCGAATGCGCGCGCGGTGTGGCCTTCGAGACTGAGCGCCATGGGTCTCAGCCGAAACGGCCCGTGATGTAGTCTTCGGTGAGCTTGTGGCGCGGGTTCGTGAAGATGCGATCCGTCTCGCCGACCTCGATGAGATCGCCGAGGTGGAAGTACGCGGTGCGTTGCGAGACGCGCGCCGCCTGCTGCATCGAGTGCGTCACGATGGCGATCGCGTAGCTCTGGCGCAGCTCTTCCATGAGGTCCTCGATGCGCGCGGTGGCGATCGGGTCGAGCGCGGAACAAGGCTCGTCCATGAGGATCACTTCCGGGTTCACGGCGATCGTGCGCGCGATGCACAGCCGCTGCTGCTGGCCACCGCTGAGCGACGTTCCGGGATGGTCGAGGCGATCTTTCACCTCTTCCCAGAGCCCTGCGCGCTGGAGGGATCCGTGCACGATCTCATCGAGCTCGACGCGATCACCGGCGAGTCCGTGGATGCGCGGCCCGTAGGCCACGTTTTCGTAGATCGACTTGGGGAACGGGTTCGGTTTCTGGAACACCATGCCGACGCGCGCACGCAGCTGGACGACGTCCTGCTTCTTGTCGTGGATGTCCTTGCCGTCGAGCATGATCGAGCCTTCGACGCGGGCACTCGGAATCGTGTCGTTCATGCGATTGAGACAGCGCAGGAACGTCGACTTGCCGCAGCCCGACGGGCCGATCATCGCGAGCACCTGGTTCTTGGCGATGTCGATGCCCACCTTCTTGATGGCGTGCTTTTCGCCGTAGTAAACATCGACGTTCCGACAGCTGAAGATCGGATCGGGCACCGTGATGTCGCCCACCGTCTTCCCGGATTCGACCGGTGCCTGGATCGAGTACGGCTCCGACTGCCGACTGCTCGGTTTGAGATTGATGCCCGCTCGCTCGTCCACTTGTACCGCTTCCGTGTTCATTATCACCACCGTCGTTCGAAACGTTTTCGCAGGATGACTGCCGTCGTGTTCATCACCACGAGGAAGGCGAGGAGCACGATGATCGCACCCGATGTCTTCTCCATGAACCCGCGTTCCGGGCTGTCGGACCAGAGGAATACCTGCACGGGCAACACAGTCGAAGCATCGGTGATGCCCTTCGGGATGTCGACGATGAATGCGACCATGCCGATCATGAGCAGCGGCGCGGACTCGCCGAGGGCGCGCGCCATGCCGATGATGGTGCCGGTGAGCATGCCGGGCATTGCGAGCGGCAACACGTGGTGCGCGACTGTCTGGATCTTGGAAGCGCCCATGCCGAGCGCCGCCTCGCGGATCGACGGCGGCACTGACTTCAAGGCCGCCCGCGACGCGATGATGATCGTGGGCAACGTGAGCAGCGTGAGCACCAGGGCGCCGACCAATGGCGCGGAGCGCGGCAGTCCGAAGAAGCCGATGTACACCGCAAGTCCCAGCAGGCCGAACACGATGGACGGCACGGCGGCGAGATTGTTGATGTTCACCTCGATGAGGTCCGTCCAGCGGTTGCGGCGCGCGAACTCCTCGAGATACACCGCCGTCGCGACACCGATAGGGAACGACAGCAGCAGAGTCAGCAGCAACGTATAGAAGGAGCCGACCACGGCGCCCCAGATGCCCGCCTTCTCGGGCTCGCGCGAATCGCCATGCGTGAGGAACACGGTGTTGAACTTGAGCGCGACAGCGTTCTCCGCGTCGAGCTTGTCCAGCCAGACGAGCTGCTGATCGGTCAGCGGCCGCTCGGCTTCGGCGAGGGTGCGCTCGATGTGTCCTTTCTCGAGCAGATCGACGGCGTCGCTCGCGAGCAGCCAGGTGTCGACGGTCGTGCCGATCAACGCGGGGTTCTCGACGACGGCCCGCTGGAGGTCGAACGATGCGCTGCCGCTCACGAGGCGCGACAACTCGCGCGTCGCCGCGCGGCCCTCGACCTCGGGAAACTTGAGCTTGAACGAATTGCGGATCACCGCCGCGTAGTCCGCCGCATTGAGGTCGTCGGGTTTGCGCGTGCCGGCCGGATCGATGAGGGCGGCGTCGTAGTAGATGGGTAGGCGCACCTGGGTCTGGCGGAAGGCGCCCATGCCGTTCGAGAAGATCGTGAAGAACAGGTAGACGAGGAATGCCAGGCCGGCGATGACGGCCGCGAGTCCGTACGCGCGGAAGCGGCGCTCGGCCCAGTATCGGCGCGACAGGGTCGCGGCAACGATCGCCTGCGTCTCTTTCGCGGTCTTGAGCGGCTTACTCGTACTGTTCACGGTATTTCCTGACGATGTGCAGCGCGAGGACGTTCAACGCCAGCGTGACGAGGAACAACACGAGGCCGAGCGCGAACGCCGCGAGCGTCTTCGGACTGTCGAACTCCTGGTCGCCGACCAGCAGCGTGACGATTTGCACGGTCACGGTGGTGACCGCCTCGAACGGGTTGGCGGTGAGATTCGCGGCGAGGCCGGCGGCCATCACCACGATCATGGTTTCGCCGATCGCGCGCGAGACGGCCAGCAGCACACCGCCGACGATGCCTGGAAGCGCGGCGCGGATGACTACCTGCTTGATCGTCTCCGAGCGCGTCGCCCCGAGCGCGTACGCGCCGTCGCGCAACGACTGCGGCACGGCGCTGATCATATCGTCCGCCAGTGACGACACGAACGGGATGATCATGATGCCCATCACGAGGCCCGCCGCGAGCGCGGACTCGGAGGCGACGGAGATGCCGAAACTCTCGCCCCAGCCGCGCAGCGCGGGGCCGATGGTGAGCGCGGCGAAGAAGCCGTAGACCACGGTCGGCACGCCGGCGAGCACCTCGATCAGCGGCTTCGCGTACGTGCGGAACCGCGGATTCGCGTACTCGGCGAGATAGATGGCCGAGAACAGCCCGATTGGCACGGCGATGACCATGGCGATGAGCGAGATGAGCAGCGTGCCCGCGAACAGCGGCACTGCGCCGAACGACCCCGACGAGCCCACCTGGTCGGCGCGTATCGCCGTCTGCGGGCTCCAGTTCGTGCCGAACAGGAACTCGATCGGCGACACCATCGAGAAGAACCGGAAGGCCTCGAACGCCACCGAGGCGACGATGCCGATCGTGGTGAACACCGCGATGGTCGAGCAGCCGATGAGCATCCACTCGACGACCTTCTCGACGCGATTGCGCGCGCGCAGCTCCGGCGTGATCCTCGAACGCACGAACAGCGCCGTACAGACCACCATGACGAGCGTGAGCACCGTGAGCGACATGCGGCTGATGCCACGCAGCCGCACATACTCGTCCGCGGCGCCGCGCGCCGCCTCGCTCACCGCGTCGCGGCCGACGTTGCCCGCGACGAGATTGCGCACGTCGTTGAGCACCAGCGAAAGCTCGTTGGCCGGCAGGTCGCGCACGCCGGCCGGCAGATGATCCGTGACGAGACGCAGGATGATCGCGTCCTGGAAGACCAGCCACACGAGGATGACGGCGAGCGCGGGCAGCGCGCACCACAGGGCGGTCATGAATCCGTAATGACTGGGGAGCGAGTGCAGATTCCGCACGCCACGCGTGCCGCCCACGATCGCGAGTGACCGGGATTTCCCGATCCAGAACGCCCCGACCGACAGGAGCGCGAGTGCCACGAGCAATGCCGCCGGAGTCATGTGTTTTCTTGTTTCCTGGCGAGAGGCAGTCGCCACCCGCTTCTGCAGAGCGATGTGGCCACCCTGTTTAGCGCCCGTTTGTTACAGCTTTGTTAAACCGCCGATCGGGGACAGGCCTTCAGCCTGTCCCCGTCGGAGGGTCTTACCTAGAATCGGTAATTAAGGTCCAGCTGTAACCGCTTGTAATCACGATCGAAAACTCCGTTGATCGTGGTCGTGTCGAGCGGGGCCGGCGTGGCCTCGTTGAACACGACGATGCCGTTCTGCGGGACGTCGTTCGCGAGTTCGTTGAGGAACAGCGTCGCGTTGACGGTCCAGTTGCGGGCCACGGTGTAACCGCCGCGAACCACGAAGCCCTTGGTATCGGTGTTCCCGTCGCCGAAGTCGGAATCGAGGAACTGGCCGAAGAGCGCGTCCTTCTCGATCTGCTGGTACATGGCACCGAATTCCCAGGTGCCCTTCGTGGCGTTGGCCGCGCCATAGCTGATGCCGGCCGAGTACGCGGTGTCGAGCTTGTCGCGGGCGGTGGGATTCTCTTCCGCCTCGAGGTTCTGCGCGTAGTCCACGAAGAAGCGCAGCGGCCGGCCGCCCACCGACGCCGTGAGATCGGCGAACACTTCCGCGATGTTGTAGTCCATCAGCAGGCAGTTGGTTCCCGCAGCGACGACGCGGGCGCAGGGACCGCCTGTCGCGGTGGCCGTGGCGGTCGTATTTCCGAACGAGCTGCCGCCGAACAGGGGGTTGTACGCGTCCACGCCATCGAAGTCGAAATACGTGGCCGCGAGCGTGAGACGCACGGAGTCCGAGAATGGGATGCGATAGCCGACCTGGCCGCCGAACATGATCGAGTCAGTGTTGGTGGTGTTGGTCACGTTGCTGTTCGACAGCGCGCGCTCGGCCAGCCAGTCGTAGAACGCGCCGGCGAAGAAATTGCCCTGCGTGAAGTTCACCGACACACCTTCCGGGTTCACGTCGTTGTCGAAGAACAGGCTGGGCGAACGCGTCCACGGATAGCGCTGCTTGCCGGCGGTGAGCTTCCACTTCGTGTTCGGAGCCCACGTGACGTAGGCGACGTCGAGACCGAACGACTTGCGGGAGTTCTGACCGTCGAGCGACTGGTTGCCCGAACGCGGATCGTCTGCGCCGGTCGAAAAGCCGATCTGGCCGTTGATCGTGTCGTTCACGCGGAAGTTCGCATTGAGACGCGCGCGGATTCGATCGCGGTCGCGATCACGCGGCACGTACTGCACGTCGAACGATTCGTTGCGGTAACGCAGATCGCCGGCGAACGAGAAGCGCGAACGCTCCTGCGCGACGACGTCCGCCGTCTTGTCGGCCGTGGCCTGGGTGTCTTCGACCGCTTTCTTGGTCGAGGCCTGCCCCTTCTCGAGCTGTTCGATCTTCGCGGACAGCGCGGCGAGCTGATCCTTGAGCGCCTGGATCTCCGCGCCCTGCGCGAAGACCGGGGCGGGTGCGAAACCCGCGGCGCCGGCCAACGCACTTGCAACGGCCAGGGAGATGAGTTTGCGTGACATGTTCTTTACTCTGCTAAGTGAATGACGTTCGTCTTACATTCAGCCGACGGCGCCGCGCACACAGGCTTGCGCGCGGCGACCGCGGTCTAGAGTTTCAGCGGCTTGAGATTCTTCGCATCGTCGCGAATCTTGCCGATCTCGTTCTTGAGCGGGGGCACGAGACCCTTGTCGGCGAGGTAGCCGTCTTCGCCGATCGCCTTGTCACTCGTGTACTCGGCCAGGAACTCCGGGATGCCCTGAATGACGCCGACGTGCTGCTTCTTCACGTAGATGAAGAGCGGACGCGACGCGGGGTACTTCCCCGAAGACACCGTCTCGTAGGTGGGCGCCACGCCGTCGACCACCGCGCCCTTGAGCTTGTCGAGGTTCTCTTCGAGGAAGCTGTAGCCGAAGATGCCGACCGCGGCCGGGTTCGCATTGAGCTTCTGCACGATGAGATTGTCGTTCTCTCCGGCTTCGACGTAGGCGCCGTCTTCGCGCATCGTGTCGCATGCGCGCTTGAAGCGCGCCTCGTCCTGGGTACGCACGGCATCGAGCCATGCGAAGGTGCGGCAGCCGGGCTCCATGTAGAGCTCGACGAACGAATCGCGAGTGCCGGAGGTCGGCGGCGGCCCGAGCACTTCGATCTTCGTGGCCGGCAGCTTCGGGTTCACGTCTTTCCAAGTCGTGTACGGGTTCGGGATCAGTGTCGACGTGTGGGCCGGGTCC
>CADEED010000040.1 GCA_902826225.1 uncultured Pseudomonadota bacterium
GTAGGCATCTTTCGGACCGTGCTCGCGCAGGAACTTGCCGGCGTCCGCAATCGTCCCGCGCACGCGGTGGATCGTGGCGCCGTAGAGCTCGCACTCCGCGAAGAACGGCGCGGGCGTGTCCTCCGGCATCGCGACAACGACGGGCAGGCCCGCGCGCGCGCCATACGCCGCGAGCGCACCCGCGGCGTTGCCCGCGGACGGCGCGGAGAGCTGGCGCGCGCCGAGATGCTTTGCCATCGACACCGCGAGCGCCATGCCGCGCGCCTTGAACGAGCCCGTGGGATTGCGCGATTCGTCCTTGACCCACACGCGCGGCGCGACGGGCAGCAACGGCGTGAAGCCCTCGGCGAGCGAGACTTCATCGCCCGCGAGCAGCGGCAGGAGCTCGCGATAGCGCCACAGCGTCGGTTCGCGCCCGGCGAGATCGCGCAACGACACGTCGACGTTCGCCAGGTCGTAGTCGACGCGCAGCGGCAGCCCGCATTTCGTGCAGACGCCGAGCAGCGTGCGCGGGTCGTGGAGAGTCTCGCAGGCGAAGCAGCGCGCCGCGGAGAGATGGGGAGAAAAGCGGGTTGCGGTCACGCAGCGAGGATACACATGCCGGTGGCACAATCGCGCCATGGATCTTCCCGCGCTGTTGCACAGCTATGGGTATCTCGTGATCTTCGCGGGAACGTTCGTCGAGGGCGAGACGATCCTGGCGCTCGGCGGATACTTCGCGCACCAGGGCTATCTACAGCTCTGGCCGGTCATCGCCGTCGCATTCGCGGGCGCGGTGTGCGGCGATCAACTGTTCTTCTGGCTGGGACGGCACCACGCGAAGCGACTGCTCGCCCGCTTCCCGAAGATGCGCGACAAGGTGGGCGCCGCGCTGGCGAAAGTCGAGCAGCATCAGATCAAGGTGATGCTCGGCATGCGATTCCTCTGGGGCATGCGCATCGCGCTGCCGGTGGCGCTCGGTCTCTCGAGTATTCGCGCCGTGCGTTTCCTGTGGTTCAACCTGGTATCGGCCGCGATCTGGTCCATCGCGTTCACGTACGTCGGCTATGGCGCGAGCCACGTGTTCTCGCGCATCGTGGCGGACATCCGGCGCTTCGAGTGGTGGATCGCTGGCGCGCTGGTGGTGCTGGCCGTGATCGCCCTCGCCTGGCATCTGGGGCGCCCACGCCGGTCACCGCCGCGCAGCGGCAGGTAAATCCTTGTTTTTGAACGCCTAAACGCATCCCACCAGTTGTGTTTATGTGTTGTAGTTGACTACAACACTGTCTCACGCTAGCCTCCCAATCGTTCCGATTCGGGAGTCGCCATGAACCCAGCCGTCCTCACCGCCGATGCCACGCTGCCGGGCGAAGCCCCCGGGACTCGCGCGCTGCACGTGGCCGGCCGCGCCTGGTTCCTGATCGCGAGCACAGGCCAGTGGCTGTTCGCGGCGTACGTCGCCGTGTTCTTCGGCGGCGCGGCGCTCGACGGCGAGCTCTCGCGCTGGAACGAAGAGCTGCCGCGCGGCTACATCCCCGGGCAGCCATTCGACAACTTCGTCGTTGCCACGCACCTGTTCCTCGCCTTCGTCGCGCTGGCCGGCGGCCCGCTGCAGTTCGTGCGCTCGCTGCGCGAGCGATTCCCGCGCGCTCATCGCTGGAACGGCCGCCTCTATCTACTGACGGCGGCCAGCACCGCCCTCGCCGGCATCTACGTCATGGCCACGCGCGGCTCCGTCGGCGACCTCACCCTGCACGTCGGCATGGCGTTCAACACGCTGCTCATCGTGGCGTTCGCGTGGCTCGCCTGGCGCGCCGCCGTCGATCGCGACCTGGCGGCGCACCGCGTATGGGTATTGCGGCTCTTCATGGTGGTCGGCGGCATGTGGTTCTTCCGGGTCGGCCTCATGTTCTGGATGTCCATCAACCAGGGCGCCGTGGGCTTCGACATCCGGACGTTCAGCGGCCCGTTCATCACGTTCATGGGATTCGCGCAGACGCTGCTGCCGCTCGCCGGACTGCAGCTCTATCTGGCGGCGGAGCGATCGGGCAGCGCGGGGCTGCGCTACGCGGCCGCGGGCGTCGTCGGCGCGCTCACCGTGGCGATGGCGCTCGGGCTCTACGTCGCGGCGAACACGATGTGGCTGCCGCGCTTTTGACGTAACCGTTCACGGAAGTCGCGTCCTCGGGGCACCCCTCCCCGTCTCCTGCAAGAGAGGCGCGACTTCCTCCTTATCCTCATCCCGTCGCGACTACAATGCCGCATGGCATTGAGCGTCTTCGATCTGTTCAAGATAGGCATCGGGCCGTCCAGCTCCCACACCGTCGGGCCGATGCGCGCGGCGCGCCAGTTCGTCGCACGCCTGCGCGACGGCGGGTTGTTAGCCCGCACCGCGCGAGTCGCCGTCACGCTGTACGGTTCGCTCGGCGCCACCGGCAAGGGGCACGGCAGCGACAAGGCGATCCTGCTGGGTCTCTCGGGCCACGAACCGGACAGCGTCGACGTCGATGCCATCGCCGGTCTCGTCGAGCGCGCGCGCACGACGCGCTCGCTGTCGCTGCTCGAGACGCATTCGATCCCGTTCGACGAGCGCACGGACCTGGTCTTCAACCATCGCGACACGCTGCCACTGCATTCGAACGGCCTGCGCTTCATCGCGTATGCCGAAGGCGGCGCCGAACTGCTGACCGGCATCTACTACTCCGTGGGCGGCGGCTTCGTGGTGACCGACGAACCGGCGCCGGACGGCACGTCCGAGAAGAAGATCGTCCCCGATCTCACCGTGCTGCCGTTCGCGTTCCGGTCGGGCGACGAGCTGCTGGCGCTGTGCGAGCGCGAGCAGACGTCGATCGCCGGCATCATGCGGCGCAACGAGCGCCGCTGGCGCAGCGATGCGCAGATCGACGCGGGCCTGCTACGCATCTGGCACGTGATGCAGGCCTGCGTGCAGCGCGGCTGCGAGACGCCCGGCACGCTGCCGGGTGGATACAAGGTGAGACGCCGCGCGCCCGAGCTGTACAAACAACTCACGGCGCCGCAACAGGCGGGACCGAGCGACCCGTTGATCGCGCTCGACTGGGTTAACCTGTGGGCGCTCGCCGTCAACGAGGAGAATGCCGCCGGCGGCCGCGTGGTCACGGCGCCGACGAATGGCGCGGCGGGCATCGTGCCCGCGCTCATGCATTACTACTGGCGCTTCGTACACGGCGCGAACGATGCCGGCATCGTGGATTTCCTGCTGACGGCCGCCGCCATCGGCTTTCTCTACAAGGAGAATGCGTCGATCTCGGGCGCGGAGGTCGGCTGCCAGGGTGAAGTCGGCGTGGCCTGCTCGATGGCCGCCGCGGCCTTGACGGCAGTTCTCGGCGGCACGGTGCTGCAGGTCGAGAACGCGGCCGAGATCGCGATGGAGCATCATCTCGGCCTCACGTGCGATCCGGTCGGCGGCCTGGTGCAGATTCCGTGCATCGAACGCAATGCGATCGGCGCGGCGAAGGCGATCAACGTGGCGCGCATGGCACTGCGCGGCGACGGCACGCACTACGTGTCGCTCGACAAGGTGATCAAGACGATGCGCGAGACCGGCGCGGACATGAAGACGAAATACAAGGAAACCTCCCGCGGCGGCCTCGCCGTGAACATCGTGGAGTGTTAGGAGAACCTTTGCGGGCTGGCGTAATCTCATCCTCCATGAAGTCCCGGATCCTCGCGGCGGCGCTCACCGCCGGCCTGCTCGCCCTGCCCGCATCCGCCGAGAAGCCGCAGGTGCGCCCCTATGCCGCCGGCTCGCTCTCGGGAGGAATTCCCCTGTGGAAGCCGGGCGAGAAATTCGTCGCGATCGCCGGGGGACAATGCGACGGCAACTGCCCCGTTTACGAACTCTTCGTGTTCGACGACGGGCGCGTGATCTTCTCCGGCAAGAAGAACACGCGGCAGGTCGGCGTGGCTCGCAAGCAGGTGGAACCCCAGGCCTACGCGGAGCTCGCGACCACGATCATCCGGACCGGCGTTCTCGAGGAAAACCTCAAGCGCGGCACCTGTCTCAAGGGCCGGCCGATCCTCTCCGTGATGCGCTCGCAGCCGGACGGCCAGAGCATGGTGATGAGCACGCTCAATCCGGGCTGCGAAAAGCACGCGGATGCGGCGAAGCAGATCGAGTCGCTGTTCATCCAGTGGACCGAAGTCGAGAACTGGCTGGCGCCTCCCAGGTAGACGCTACTTCGCGCGGCGGATGAACGTCGCGCCCGCTTCTGTTCCTCGCCACGCGGCGCCACCGGGGGTACGCAGCGGCCACTCTCCTGGGCGATGACATCAACGCGCCCGACAGTGATACTTGTGCTCCCATGCTCGACTGGTCACGACCTCACCGGATCACCTTCACGCGCGACGGCGACGCGTACGTGGCGAGCTACCGCTGATGGAAGCCGCGATCGTCCCGCTGCTGTGGTTCTGCGCGCTCGGCTGCGGCGCGCTCGGCGGCCTCTGCTTCGCGTTCTCCGCGTTCATCATGCGCGCGCTCGGCCGGATCGATCCCGCGGCCGGCGCGGCCGCGATGAACTCGATCAACGTCGTGATCGTGCGCTCGCTGTTCATGCCTTTGTTCCTGGGCACGACGCTGGGCTGCGCCGTCCTCGCAGTGCTCGGCTTCGTCCGGCTCGAGGACCCGCGCGCGCCGGGGATGATCATCGGCGGAACTGCCTACGTGCTCGGCATGTTCGTGGTGACGATGGCTTGCAACGTGCCGCTGAACGACGCGCTGCAGAAGGCGGGCGCAGGGGATACCTGGCGCGCCTATCTATCCCGCTGGACGGCGTGGAATCACGTGCGCACTCTCGCCTCGACGGGCGCGTCGGCGGCATTCATCGCCGTGTTGTGAACGGCGACGGGCCCGCAGGCCCGCCGCCGCCCCATTTCCGGACTCTGTGCTAAACACCTCAGTAGGGGTACAGCGTCTCGGGAATCTCGCTGATCGACTCGAACGGCGCGCCGGCGGCCTTCGCCGCGCTCTCGACGGCCGAGAAGTTCGGCGCGGAGTAGACCCAGTAGGAGTCCTGCGCGGCGCCGTACGAGGTGAGCAGGGTCACGCCGAATTTCGCATCGCCTTCGCTCCTGACGCGCGGCGAGCCCGACCGCTTCACGAGATAGCGATGGTGTCCCGTCGCGATCTCCTGCACCGCACCGGCCGGCTCCGCCTTGAGATCGGCGGGAATCTCCGTCATGACGTCGACCGGCAGGCCGTTGAGCTTCGCCGCGTCGCGCACCGCGGCTTCACTCGGCCCGGTGTAGACGCAGTACAGCTTCGTCTTGTTGGCGTTCGCGTACGACTTCTCCCAGGCGACGTCGAGCGTCTTGTTGTTCGCATTCACCTTCTGCTTCGCAGCCGCATCGACGCCGTCGAGCGCACCTGCGGGGAACGTCCGCTCGACGAGATAGCGGTGCGTCGCCGGCTTGTCCGCGGCGAGCGCGGAGGACGCGACGACCAGCGTGGCCGCCGCAAAAAATATCTTCAGCATCGTGTTGCTCTCCAGTTAGGACGCTGACAGAGTAAAGAGGGAATCGGATCATTCGAATGATCGTTCGTCCGGGCTGATTGACCGAACGTCCGCGATCGTGGGAGACCCTCATGGATGCACTTTCCGACGTGCTGCGCGCAGTCCGCCTCACCGGCGCTTTCTTCTTCGACGTCCAGGCCTGCGCACCGTGGTGCGCCGAAACACCGCTCGGCAAGAGCGTGGTCGGCGCGATGTTCCCGGACACGGGCGCGGATCACCTGATCTCGTATCACCTGCTCATCGCGGGAACCTGCTGGGCGACGCTCGATGGCGAAGAGCCCATCCGGCTCGAGGCCGGAGACATCATCGTGCTGCCGCAAGGCGACACGCACGTGCTCGCGACACAACCCGGCATGCGCAAGTCGCCCGAGATGTCGCTCTATCGCATGCCGAAGGAAGGCACGCTGCCCGTGCAGATCTCCGTCGGCAACGCGGGCGGCGAGCCGGCGCATTTCGTGTGCGGCTTTCTCGCTTGCGATTCGCGTCCTTACAACCCGCTGCTGACGGCGCTGCCGCGCGTGATCGTCGTGAAGAACCATGCGGGTGGTCCGCTCGGCGCGTACTTCAGCGCGGCGCTCGCGGAATCGAAGGGTTCGCGCATGGGTGGCTCGGACATGCTGGGCCGCATCAGCGAGCTCATGTTCGTCGACGTCGTGCGGCGGCACCTCGAGGCTTTGCCCTCCGACCGCACGAACTGGCTCTCGGGGCTGCGCGATCAGTACGTCGGCCGCGCGTTGATGGCGCTGCACGCGGATCCCTCACGCGACTGGACGCTGGAGGCCCTCGCCGGCGAAGCAGCGTTGTCGCGCTCCGCGTTCGCCGAGCGGTTCGTGCAGTACGTCGGCCAGCCGCCGATGCAGTACCTCACGAACTGGCGCATGCAGCTCGCGGCTCACTACCTGCGGTCCGGAACGGAGAGCGTCGCGGCGGTCGCGGGGCGCGTGGGCTACGAATCCGAAGCCGCCTTCAGCCGCGCGTTCAAGAAAGTCGTGGGCTCGCCGCCCAGCGAGTGGCGGGAGATGCGGGTGTCGGGCCGGGCGGCCTGACCCGCCCGCACAGTTCAGTAAGACTGAACATCCGGTCAAAACACCGGAACACGGCGGCGGGACGCCGCTGGCAGGATGCGCTCCGACCTGAGGACGAACACGGAGCGATCGATGAAGACTTTCAAACTACTGATTCCCGCCGTCGCGCTGGCACCCGGACGGCCGACGTGCGGAGCGTGGTCGTGCAGTTCGGCGATCGGCCGCAACTCGGCACTGGCCTGATCCATTGAAGGAAAGGCGCCGGTGAGAGGTAGGACTACGGCGCCGGGACAAATGGGGTCGGGAAGCGACGGTTGTACGTTCCCCCTGTCGTCGCCATCGACCCCATTTCACCCGTCTTGCCGGAGATGCCTGACAGCAATCGCCCAGTGATGCGCCGATGCTCCCGTGTACACACAGGAGCAAGTCATGACCTCACCAGCAGAACTCGAAGCGAAATTCTGGAAAGCGCTCTCCGGCGACCGCACCGCGATGCTCGGCCTCGCCGGCGTCGATGGACACAGTCAGCCGATGACGGCGCAGATCCTGCACGAAGAGACCGCGCGCGGGCCCATCTGGTTCTTCAGCTCGAGCGAGACGGATCTCGTCAAGTCGATCACCGGCACACGGCGCGCGATGCTGCATTTCTCCGCGAAGGGCCACGATCTCTTCGCGTCCGTCCAGGGCGACATCACCCTCGACGACAACCGCCCCATCATCGATCGGCTGTGGAACCCGTTCGTCGCCGCGTGGTACGAAGGCGGCAAGGAAGACCCGAAACTGCGGCTGCTGCGGCTCGATCCGGACCATGCGCAGGTCTGGCTCAACGAGAACAGCCTGCTGGCCGGCGTGAAGATGCTGCTCGGCCGCGATCCGAAGCAGGAGTACGGCGACAAGGTGGCCGATATCAAGATGCGCAGGGGCTGACCCCGTCATCCGCAACAATTCTGTCACGTGAGGACCCGATCATCGTCCACCCGTCTGTCTAACAAGAGAGGAACCGCCATGGGCGCGCTTCCCCCGATCGACCACGAACAACTCATCGCGCGCATCCGCCGCGACATGCTCGATTCCTGGGACGAGGAAATCGAGATGGACGTGGAGGATTACCACCCCCTTCCCGGTCTGCCGGACGGGGGCGCGGGTGAGTCCGGCGAGCGCGAGTACCGGAAGAACTACTTTCAGCAGCTGTTCCGCCTGCAGGCCGAACTCGTGAAGCTGCAGGACTGGGTGGCGGCGACCCGCGAGAAGGTGGTCATCGTGTTCGAGGGCCGCGACGCGGCGGGAAAAGGCGGCGCGATCAAGCGGATCACCCAGAAGCTGAACCCGCGCGTCTGCCGCGTCGTCGCGCTGCCCGCGCCGAACGATCGGGAGCGCACGCAGTGGTATTTCCAGCGATACGTTTCGCATCTGCCCGCGGGCGGCGAGATCGTGCTGTTCGACCGCAGCTGGTACAACCGCGCCGGCGTCGAGCACGTCATGGGATTTTGCTCCGACGAAGAATTCGAAGAGTTCTACCGCTCGGTGCCGGAGTTCGAACGCATGCTGGTGCGCTCGGGCATCAAGCTGCTCAAGTACTGGTTCTCGATCACCGACGAGGAGCAGCATCTGCGGTTCCTCGGCCGCATCCACGATCCCCTGAAGCAGTGGAAGCTCTCACCGATGGACCTGGAGAGCCGCCGGCGCTGGGAGGACTACACGAAGGCGAAGGAAGTGATGCTCGAGCGCAGCCATATTCCCGAAGCGCCGTGGTGGGTGGTGCAGGCCGTGGACAAGAAGCGCGCCCGGCTCAACTGCATGGATCACCTGCTGAAGCAATTCCCGTATGCGGAGGTTCCGAAGCCGTCGGTGGTGCTGCCCGAACGGGAGCGCCACGAGCACTACTCGCGCCAGGCTGTCCCGGCGCAGATGCTGGTTCCCGAAATCTACTGAGGCGGCGGTTCGGCGCGGGTATCGGCGCCGTCCTACACAAATTCCGTCATGTGCCCGGGCATGCTAAGCGGGCATGAAAGAACAACCCCGCAGCGACCTCAACACGCTCCAGGCGCTGCGCGAAAGCGAACAACGATTCCGCGCGCTCGTGACGGCCAGCTCGGACGTGGTGTACCGCATGAGTGCCGACTGGTCCGAGATGCGGCATCTCAACGGACGAGAGTTCATTGCCGATACCCATGAACCGAACCGGAACTGGATGGAGAGGTACATCCATCCGGCGGATCGCGCGCTCGTGCAAGTCGCCATCGAGAAGGCGATCCGGCAGCGGCGCGTCTTCGATCTCGAGCACCGCGTGATACTGGCGGATGGCTCGCTGGGCTGGACGCATTCGCGCGCGGTGCCCATGATCGACGACGCCGGCGCCATCACCGAGTGGATTGGCATGGCGAGCAACGTCACGGACCGCAAGCTCGCGGCCGACGCCTTTGCGCAGCAGCGGCGCCTGTACGAAGCCATCCTCACCAACACCCCGGACCTGGCGTACATCTGGGATCTCGATCACCGGTTCATCTATGCCAACGAAGGGCTGCTCAAGATGTGGGGCAAGTCGTGGGCCGAGGCGATCGGAAAGAACTGCCTCGAACTCGGCTACGAGCCATGGCATGCCGAGATGCACGGCCGCGAGATCGAACAGGTGAAGGCGACGAAGCTGCCGGTGCGCGGCGAGGTGCCGTTCACCGGCACGTACGGGCGGCGCCACTACGACTATCTGCTCGTGCCGGTCACCGGCGAAGACGGGGAGGTGATCGCCGTCGCGGGCACGACCCGGGACGTCACCGAGCGCAAGCAGCTCGAGTCTTCGCTCGTCGAAGCCGATCGCCGCAAGGACGAATTCCTCGCGACGCTCGCGCACGAATTGCGCAATCCGCTGGCACCGATCCGCAACGCAGTGCACCTGATCAAGATGCGCGATCCGCAGGACGAGACCGTGCGGCGCGCGCGCGATCTCATCGACCGGCAGCTGCAGCACCTCATTCGCCTGGTCGACGACCTGCTGGAAGTTTCGCGCATCACGCATGGCCAGGTGAACCTGCGCGTCGAGAAGATACGTCTGCGCGACGTACTCGACGACGCGCTGGAGGTGGTGCGTCCTTCCGCCATGGCGCGCCATCACCGCCTCTGTTTCGAACTGCCGCCGCCGGACCTGTTCCTCACGGGGGATTCCACCCGGCTCTCCCAGGTGTTCCAGAATCTCCTCGACAACGCCGTCAAGTACACGCCGGAAGGCGGCGAGATCTCGCTCACGGCGCAGCGGCATGGCGATGAAGTGGCCGTGACGGTGCGCGACAACGGAATCGGCATCTCGCCGGAAGTCCAGGCGCGCATCTTCGAACTGTTCACGCGCGTGCATCCGAGCGATCACATCAAGACCAGCGGCCTCGGCATCGGGCTCGCACTCGCGCGACAACTCGTGAAGCTGCACGCAGGGCGCCTGGAGGTGCGCAGCGCCGGCGCCGGCAGCGGCAGCGAGTTCGTCGCGACGCTGCCGCTCGATGCGTTCCCCGTCGTCGAGACCAGCGAACCGAGCCAGCCGGCCGGGACCGTCGTTCAAAAGCAGCGCGTGCTCGTGGTCGACGACAATCGGGACGCGGCGGAGAGCCTCGCGATGATCCTCTCGCTGTCCGGCTGCGAGGTGGCGGTGGCCTTCAACGGGCTGCAGGCGCTCGAGCAGATCCGGATCTTCCGTCCGGACATCGCGCTCATGGACATCGGCATGCCGGGGATGGACGGCTACGAAGTGGCGCAACGGATCCGCGCCGAGCCCAGCACGCGGGATCTCGCGCTCGTCGCGCTCACCGGCTGGGGCCAGGCGGACGACAAGGACAGGGCCGCGAGCGTGGGGTTCGATCGGCACCTGACGAAGCCGGTGGATCCGGCCGAGCTGGACGCGGTGCTGACACTGAAAAGAAAGGGGTCAGAGCAAAAGGGGTCAGAGCTATTTTCCGTCTCCGGAAAATAGCTCTGACCCCTTTTGCTCTGACCCCTTTTTCCTCTTTCTCACGTCGCGCCCGGGCGACGTCGGGGCGGTGCCGACACGAAACCCTATAGGGGGATGACGCGCGACTCGCAGCCACATGGGTCGCGAGCCGCGTTCGCGTTCCCTATGGTGGGATCGTCGAATCGTGAAGGAGAAGCCCATGCATCACGTCGAGAAGATCATCGCAGTGAATCGCCCGGTCACCATGGTTTACAACCAGTGGACGCAATTCGAGTCGTTTCCTCTCTTCATGGGTGACGTGATCTACGTGCGCCAGGTCGATGCCTCGCACCTGCAGTGGAAGGCGCGGGTGGCGGGCCGCACGAAAGAATGGAAGTCCGCGATCACCGAGCAGGAGCCCGATCGCCGTATTTCCTGGAAGAGCGTCGACGGCGCACACAACGCCGGCACGGTGAGGTTCCGGCCTCTGGCCAAGAATCGGACCGAAGTCGCGCTCGTGATCGCGTACGACACCGAGGATGCGATCGAGCGCCTGGGCGACGCCGTCTTCGGGCCGGTGAAGTCGAGCGTGAGAGAGTGCCTCGAAGACTTCAAGGTCTTCGCCGAATCGCAGAGCGAGGAGACGGGAGCATGGCGCGGAGAAGTCGTGGACGGTGAAGCGCACGAGCGGCCCATCGTCCATCGCCGCGTCGGCTGGCCCCTGATGCACTGAAGGGGCGGCCCCTTCTCAGGGCGGGTCTTCCTCCGGCTCGTCGTGAAGGATGCTCGCGCCCTGCGATTCCAGTTCTTCGAACTGGTCGTTGTCGACCGCCCAGAACAGCGCCCAGATCGCGGCGGCGAGTATACCCATCCCGAGCAGGACCAGTAGATAGGCGATGCTCATCGCGGCTGCACTGTCGCGAGACGCCGGGCGTTCAGCACGACGCCGAGCGACGAGAGAGACATGCCCAGCGCGGCCAGCCAGGGCGCGATCAACCCGAGGGCCGCGAGCGGTACCGCCGCCGCGTTGTAGACGATGGACCACAGGAGATTCTGGCGTACGACATCCATCGTGCGCCGCGCCGTCGCGATGGCGAGCGCGACCCGCGAGAGATCCTCTTCCACGAGCAGGAGATCGGCCGCCGACTGCGCGAGCGCGGACCCCTGCCCCATCGCGCAGGACACGTCCGCCGCCGCCAGAACCGGGGCATCGTTGATGCCGTCGCCGACGGCGAACACCTTGTTGCCTTTCGCCCTCAGCTCGTCGAGCAGCCGGATCTTCCCGTCCGGCTTCAGGCGCGCGTGCGCGACGGGCACGCCGAGTGCGCGCGCGGCAGATGCCACCGCGCGGTGTGAGTCGCCGCTGGCGATCACGATGGAGATACCGAGCTTGCGCAACGCATCGGCGGCGGCGCGGGCTTCCCGGCGAAGGGGCGCGCCGACGTCGAATGCGGCAACGAGTCCGGCTTCGTCGCCGAGATAGCTCGTCGCTTCGTGCCCATGCAGCGCGAACACGGTGTGCTGAGCCTGCGGCGCGAGCGAGGTGACGAATGTGCGGCGCCCGATGCGCCAGCGGCGACCCTCGATCCGGGCTTCGACGCCCTCCCCCTCGAACTCGCGCACGTCGCTCGCGACGACGAGCGAATCCTCGTGTCCACGAAACGCGGCGGCCAGCGGATGCTCGGATCCCCGCTCGAGTGCCGCGGCCACGGCGAGGGCCCGTGCCGCCGACAGGTTCGAGAGCAGCTCGATGCCGGCGACCGAACAGACGGGTTCGGTCAGCGTGCCGGTCTTGTCCAGCATGATCGTGTCGACGCGCGCGAGACGTTCGATGGCGTCGGCGCGCGTGACCAGGATTCCGAGGCGCGACAGCGCGTTCGTCGCGGCGGCGAATGCCGCCGGCGTCGCCAGCGACAGCGCGCAGGGGCAGGTGACCACCAGCACCGCGAGCACCGCCGGGAAGGCCCGCGTGGCGTCGACGAACAGCCAGCCGGCGGCCGTGATCAGCGCCAGCACGAGGATGATCCCGACGAACCAGGAGGCCGCGCGATCGGCCGCGCGCGCCAGCGGCGGCCGGTCCGCCTGCGCGCGCGCAACCAGCGCGACGATCGATGCGAGCATCGAGTTGCCGGCGGCGGACACCGCCACGAGAGTCAGCGGGGATCCGAGATTCACGCTGCCGCCGCGGATCGGGTCGCCGGCGCGACGGCGGACAGCGATCGACTCGCCGGTCAGGAGGGATTCGTCCAGTACCGCGACGTCCGCCGGGGCGGCGAGACGCGCATCGACGGCCACCACCCCGCCCTTGCGGACGAGAAAGCGATCGCCGGGCGCGAGCGCGGCAAGCGGTATCGACTGGCGCTCGCCCGCGTCGTCGAGCCGGGTAACCTGCGCGGGCAGGGTTCGCGCCAGCGCCTCATCGCCCGCGAGCTGCCGGTGACGCACGTTCATCTCGATGAAGCGGCCCGCGGCGAGGAAGAAGACGAACATGCCGACCGAGTCGAAATACACCTCGCCCGATCCGCGCATCGTGTTGACCACGCTCGGCACCCAGGCGAGCAGCAGCGCCAGCGCGACCGGAACGTCCATGCCCAGCCGGCGGTTGCTCACGTCGCGCCATGCACCGACGAGATACGGGGCGCCGCTGTAGAACAGCACCGGCGTCACGATGACCATGCCCGCCACGCGCATGAGCTGCGACATCGACGCATCGATGTCGCTCGCACCGTAAAGCGCGCCCAGGTACATCATGGCCTGCATCATGCCGAGCGAGGCCAGCCCGACTCGCTTGAGCGCGGCGCGGCGCTCCGCGGAGAATTTCTGCGCGGCCTCGCGGCCTGCCAGCGGCACGGGCGTGAAGCCGGCGCGGCCCACCGCGTCGAGTATCGCGTTCAACGTCGTCGCGCCACCGCGCCATTCGACGGAGACCCGCGCCGTCGCCGCGTTCACGCGCACGATCTCGATGCCGGGCAGTCTGGAAACGGCCTTTTCGATGGTCCCCGCGCAACCGGCGCAGTGGATGCCTTCGACGCCGAACATGGCGTGCTCGTGCTCACCGGCATCGGGCGACCAGCGCGCGTGCAGGGACGCAGTGCTCATGGCACCTGCGCTCCGGGATCGCGCGCGTGCAGCTCGATGTCGACGAGTTCTCCCGCGATTCGCCCGCGCACCGACCAGTCGGAGCCGGGGTCACGCAGGGAAATCCACCAACTGCCAGACGGCAGGGCCGCGCACGTCGCCCGGAAATCTCCGGCCAGCGTGCGGCGCAGCTCCAGTCGACGGTCGAGCGCCGTTTCGGCGCCATTCGCGAGCTCGAGGTCGAGAACGTCGCTGTCGGCCGGGGCATTGCGCACGGCGGCGACACACTCGCCGCGGCGTACCGAGAACGACACCGCGATGCCGCGCTCGGCCGCATGGCGCGCCCGCGCGAAATCCGCGTCGAGCCGCTCGCCCTCCCAGTGGTAGGTGGCGGGCAGCGGACGATCCGCGCCATCCAGTGCGATCGCGAGCGTCGACAGTCCGGCGACGACCGTCGCTCCCGGCAGCAGCCACATGATCCAGAACACCGGATTGAATTTCATGCTCATCTCGCTGGCGCGAGGAATCGCGCCTTGGTATCGGCATGCACGCCGGGATCGTCCAGCGAGCGCACCGAGATCGTGATCGTCTCCGCCCCCAGGGGCTCGTACGCGGAGCGCCTCACCCGCAAAGGCACCGAATAGACGGCGCCGCTCGGCACGAAGTACGTGCGGTCCGTCGGCAGCAGGGTCAGCGCACCCGCACCTCGCGCTTCGAGAACGTAGCGTTGCGGGTGCTCGCTCTTGTTGAGGATGCGCAGCGTGTAGACGTTGTCGACCTGGCCGTCGTCCGTGAGCTTGTACAGAATGTTGCGGTCCCTGATCACGTCGAGCGAGACGGGCGAACGCAGTGATACGGCGATGATGAACCCGGCGACGAGCGAGGCGAGCAGGGTCGCGTAGATCAGCGCCCGCGGCCGCAAGAGCCGGGTTCTCTCGTGGTCGAGCGCGTGCTGCGTCGTGTAGCGGATCAGTCCGCGGGACAAGCCGACGCGATCCATGACCGAATCACAGGCATCGATGCACGCCGCGCACGCGATGCAGTCGATCTGGAGCCCGTCGCGGATGTCGATGCCGGTCGGGCACACCTGCACGCACCACGTGCAATCGATGCAGTCCCCCTTCCCCTCCGCGCGCGATTGCGGCGTCCGCTTGCCGGCGCCGCGCGGCTCGCCGCGCTCCTTGTCGTAGGTGATCACGAGCGTGTCGCGGTCGAACATCGCGCTCTGGAAACGCGCGTAGGGACACATGTACTTGCAGACCTGCTCGCGCAGGTAACCCGCGTTGCCGTAGGTGGCGAACCCGTAGAACAGGGTCCAGAACGTCTCCCACGGTCCGGGCGAGAACGTCACCATCTCGCCGGCCAGCACGCGGATCGGCGTGAAGAATCCGACGAACGTGAAACCCGTCCACAGCGCGAAACTCACCCACAGGATCTGCTTGGCGCCCTTGCGGGTCAGCTTGCGCAGAGTCCATGGGCCGCGATCGAGCTTCAGTCGCGCCTGACGATTGCCCTCGGTGATCCGCTCCATCCACAGGAACGTCTCGGTCCACACGGTCTGCGGACAGGCATACCCGCACCACAGCCTGCCCCCCATCGCCGTGGAGAAGAACAGCAGCAGGGCCGCGATGATCAACAGCCAGGTCAGGAAGATGAAATCCTGCGGCCAGAAGACCAGGCCGAAGATGAAGAACTTGCGTGCCGGCAAGTCGAACAGCACCGCCTGGCGTTCATTCCAGTTCAGCCACGGGAGTAGATAGAAGGCGCCGAGCAGCAGCCACACGCTCAAGCTGCGCAGCCGCGCGAACCGGCCGGAAATTTCCCGCGGGTACACCTTCTCGTGCGCGGCATACAGCGATGCCACGGGGACAGTCACTTCGCCGTGCATGTCAGCGCCCCCGGCGCGGATGTGCGAGCGCCCAGGAGAGGGTCGCGGCGATGATCCCGACGAACCAGAAGAAGAAGAATCCGATGCCGTACACCCGCATCCGCGGACCCCACCAGCCCGGAGGATTCCCGGTGGCGATGGCGGCGGGGTCGATGAACGCGAAGCAGATCATCGTGGCGATCGCCGCCGCGAGGAAGCCGGACCAGCCGAGGATGCCGGCGATGTGAGCCGGCCGCGTCGGCGCCCGATGTCGCTCAACGCGTGTCGGCGCCGGCATCCGCTGCTCCCGCCCGGGCGACCGTGACGTCCGCCGGCGCGCTCAGTGACAACACGTAAGCCGCGAGCAGCTTCACGCGGGTTTCACCCAGCCGCCCGGCGTGCGCGGGCATCTTGCCGCCCCGTCCGTCGGCGATACTCGCCCGCACCGCCGGGGCCGAGCCGCCGTGCAGCCACACGGGATCGGAAAGATTCGGCGCACCCAGCAGCGGATTGCCGCGCGCATCGGCGCCGTGACAGGCCACGCACAACTGCGCGAACTTCTCCGCGCCGGCCTGCGGATTGCCGACGTCCACGCGACGTCCCTGCAGCCCGAGTACGTAGCTGAGCACGTCGTCGACGCCTTCATTGCCGAGCGCCGCCGACCACGCGGGCATGACGCCCTGCCGTCCCTCGGCGATCGTCATGGCGACGGCCGCGGGATCGCCGCCCCACAGCCAGTCGCCGTCCGTGAGGTTGGGATAGCCGGGCGCACCGCCGCCGTCGGAACCGTGGCATGCGGCGCAATTGTTGAGGAACAGGTTGCGGCCGGCGTTCAGCGCCGCGGAGTCATGCGACAGATCCGCCACCGACAGCGCCGCGAACCGGCTGAGCGAGCGTTCGATGCGCGCCGCGTTGGCCGCGCGCTGCGCGTCGTGTTCGCCGCGCGACGACCAGGCAAGCGTTCCCTTCCAGGCGCCGAGCCCCGGATACAGCGCGAGATACACGCCGCCGAAGATCACGGTGATGATGAACAGCCACAGCCACCAGCGCGGCAGTGGGTTGTTCAATTCGACCAGGTCCTCGTCCCACACGTGGCCGGTCGTCTCGGTGAGTGTCGTCGTTTGCCCGCGAGCGCGACGCATCCACCACAGGAGCCAGACGGCGCCCGCAACGTTCGCGACCGTGAGCACGATGATGAAGATGCTGTGTCCCGGGGTCACTTGTCATTCTCCTCGAGCGGCAGTCGGGCCGCGGCGTCGAAGGCCGATTTGCGCCGCTTGCTCCATGCCCAGAAGACCAGGGAGATGAACAGCACCAGCAGGGTGCCCGTCACCAGTCCGCGAAAGATTCCAATGTCCATGTCGATCACCAGTTCGCCGCGGCGGTGCCGAGGCCCTGTAGATAGGCGACGAGAGCGTCCATCTCGGTCTTGTCGCGGACTTCATAGCCCGCGAGCTTCACTTCCTCGTCGGTGTACGGCACGCCGACCGCCCGCAGCGCGCGCAGCTTGTCCGAGGTCCGGTTCGCATCCACGAGCGTCTTCGACAGCCACGGGTACGTCGGCATGTTCGACTCGGGCACGAGGTCGCGCGGGTTGGTCAGATGCGCACGATGCCATTCGTCCGTATACCGCCCGCCGACGCGCGCGAGATCCGGGCCGGTGCGCTTCGAGCCGAACTGGAATGGGTGGTCGTACACGCTCTCGCCCGCCAGCGAATAGTGTCCGTAGCGCTCGGTCTCCGCGCGCAGCGGGCGGACCATCTGCGAGTGGCAGTTGTAGCAGCCTTCGCGGATGTAGATGTCGCGGCCCTCGAGTGCCAGCGCCGTGTACGGCTTCACGCCGGGCGCCGGTCGGCTGGTCTCGCTCGAGAAATACAGCGGCACGATCTCGACGAGGCCGCCGATGCTGATGACCAGCGCGATCCACACGCCGAGCCAGGTCACTTTCTTTTCTACGATTTCGTGGTTCATGCGGGCTCCGGGATCGCGATCACGGGGATTCGCACGGTGTCGCGCACCGTGCGCCAGGCGTTGTAGGCCATGAGGCCCATGCCGCCCAGGACCATGAGGCCGCCGGCCAGGCGGACGGCGTAGTACGGGTAGGTCGCATTGAGCGCTTCGATGAACGAGTACGTGAGCGAACCGTCGTCGTTCGTCGCGCGCCACATGAGGCCCTGCATGACGCCCGCGATCCACATCGCGGCGACGTACAGGACGACACCGATGGTCGTCGTCCAGAAATGCCAGTCGATCAGCCGCGTGCTCCACATCTCCTTCTTGCCGTAGAGCTTCGGCAGCATCGAGTAGATGCAGGCGATGGTGATCATCGCGACCCAACCCAATGCACCGGAATGCACGTGGCCCACGGTCCAGTCCGTGTAGTGCGAGAGCGAGTTCACGGTCTTGATCGACATCATCGGACCTTCGAAAGTCGACATGCCGTAGAACGACAGCGCCACCACCATGAACTTGAGGATTGGATCGGTGCGCAGCTTGTGCCACGCGCCCGAGAGCGTCATGAGGCCGTTGATCATTCCGCCCCAGGAGGGCGCGAGCAGGATCAGCGAGAACACCATGCCGAGCGACTGCGCCCAGTCGGGCAGCGTCGTGTAGTGCAGGTGATGGGGACCGGCCCACATGTAGATGGAGATCAGCGCCCAGAAATGCACGATCGAGAGCCGGTAGGAATAGACGGGGCGGCCGGCCTGCTTCGGCACGTAGTAGTACATCATCCCCAGGAAGCCCGCGGTCAGGAAGAAGCCGACGGCATTGTGTCCGTACCACCACTGCACCATCGCATCGACCGTGCCCGCGTAGATGGGATACGACTTGCCGAGGCTCACGGGGATCTCCGCGCTGTTCACGATGTGCAGCACGGCGACGGTGATGATGAACGCCGCGAAGAACCAGTTGGCGACGTAGATGTGCGAGACGCGGCGCTTGACGAGCGTGCCCAGGTACACGATCGCGTACGACACCCACACCACGGCGATGAGCAGGTCGATCGGCCACTCGAGCTCGGCGTATTCCTTGCCGGACGTGAGCCCCATCGGCAAGGTGATGGCGGCCAGCACGATGATGGCCTGCCAGCCCCAGAACGTGAACGTCGCGAGTTTCGGCGCGAAGAGCGGCACGTGACAGGTGCGCTGAACCACGTAGTAGGACGTGGCGAACAGCGCGCTTCCGCCGAAAGCGAAGATCACCGCGTTCGTATGCAGCGGACGCAGGCGTCCATACGAAAGCCAGGGTATGCCGAAGTTGAGCTCGGGCCAGAACAGCTGCGCGGCGATCAGCGCGCCGACCGTCATGCCCACGATGCCCCAGACGATCGTCATGATCGTGAACTGGCGGACGACCTTGTCCACGTAGCTCGTGCGCGCCGCGACTGGAGCCATGTCGGGGGCGAATATCGTCGTGGCGGTGGAGCTCATGCCGATTCCTGCTTCGAGTAGTTGGGAGAATTTTCTGGCTCGGCGCTGCGGCCTGGAATACGCGGCATTACGCACACGAGCGTTCGCACGTAAGTAGGCCTACGGATGCGCGCGGTCGACGAGCGCATCACGCGTTGGCGCCACGGCGACATCGGCGGGTGCACGTTCGGCGGCGGTGACCCACAGCACGTCGCCGCTCGTCGAGGCCGCCAACAGCGTCGAGAGGCCGGGAAGGATGGGCGACAGCCCGCCAGCCTCCGCGTCCATGCCGACGACCAGCACGTCGTACTGCTGCCCGGAGATCGCCGCCGGCAGTGTCACCTCGGGGGGCCCTTCGAGCATCCGCAGCCCCTCGTTGCGCACGGGGAATTCACGGGCGAGCCGCGCCACATGAACCGCGCGTTCCATGCGCAGCCGGTCGTCGTCCTTCTCGCGCTCGGAATACAGCACGTCGAGACTCGCGCCGCAGGCGAGCGACAACATGCCCGCGGTGTGCAGCGCGGCGCGGGCGACCGCGTCTTCGTCGCCATCCGCGACGTCCACGGCCACCGCGAATCGTGGCTCGTGATGCCATCGCTGCGAGCCGACCCGCATGACCGGCACGAGGGGCGAGGCCGGCGCATGGGGTGAGGCCCGGCCCGACATCACGAGATCCACGGGATATGAGGCGATGCGTCGCCGGATGACCTCGCGCAGCGGTTCATCGGAGCCATGCAGCACGAAGTTGACCAGGCCCGCACAGCCAAGGGCCCCGCAACGCCCCTCGAGTGCGCGCAGCGCCGTGGGATCGGTGAGCAGGATGTCCATGCGCGCGCCGAAGTTGCGGGCCAGCATGAATGCCTTGTCCAGCAGGATCTCATTCGCGTCCGGATCGTCGATCACGACGAGCAGTGAAGTCAGCTTGTCCACGACCAACGCCGCAGGATTTCACGGAGAGAAAGTTTCATGCGTCGAGCATTGCATCGCCCGACATTCGGGCCCATCCGCCCGACAACCTACCGAGTAAGGACATTTGCGTACTTCAACCCCGGCTTTCGCATTCACGGCAGCGCACGGCGTACGGAACCGCCTGCAGCCGTTCTGTCTGGATGGGCGCGCCGCAGCGCTCGCACCGACCGAAGGTGCCGGAACCGATCCTGTCGAGAGCATGATCGATATGGACCAGTTCCCCCTTCGCGGCCATTTCGATCGCGGCGAGCACCTCGTCGTTCTCGACGGCGATCGCGGCTTCCGTGGAATCGCTGGGCAACGGCGCGAGCTCGCGGTGCAAGTCGGCGCGGATGCGCTTGATTCGGTCGCGCAGCTCGTCTCCTCGCGCCAGCAGGCGGCCGCGCATGTCCCGGAGCAGTTCGTCGTTCTGGATCATTCCGGCAGGGTTGCAACCCGGCCCGGGCGCGACTATTCGTTCCTCCACGTATCGCGTCAGCAATACTGCGTATTTTCCCGGAGCCTCCCGAGTCAGCGGGCGGCGATCCCCGGCGCGGCGCGTCGTTGCCACGTCCGCAACAGCGGCAGAATCAGCAGCGCCGCCGTGCCGGCCACGATCGACTCGACGGCCAACATCAGCGGCAACGGCCAGGCGAGCGCACACAGGACGAGCGCGGCGGGCATGGCCAGCACGCACCCGGCGTGCGCCGCGAGTGAATCCCGCACCCGGTCCCGGCCACGACAGGGCGCAGTGGCGAGAACGACCAGACTGCCGATGAGCGATCCGATGATGGCGCTCGGCAACAGCTCCAGTGTGAAAGTGATGACGGACGACAGCGAGAGGCCGCTCGCGCGACACGCGGATCGCCACACCGAATAGCCCGAGCGTTGGTGCTCGTCCCAGGAAGCGCCCAACAATGCCCCGGCCATCGGCAGCATCGACAGGACGACGATCTTCGAGAACCGGAGCATCCCCTGAGCGTCCGCACGGAAATGACTTTCAACGGTGTTGGTGTGCATGGGCATGGGATCCTGAAACCTCAGTTTGACGGTCAGCGGCCGGGGCGGCCTCCGGACTAACCACAAGTCAGTAAGGGCTGTCACTTACACCCCGGCTTGCGCCGTTCCGGAGGGGGTGCAATCCTGCCGGCCCTCTCAGCAGGCGGCCCACCCATGCTTTCATCCGAGCTCGTCGGCAGCGTGCTCGATTCGGCACCGGATGCGATGATCATCATCGACTCGGCCGGGATCATCCTGTTCGCGAACCGGCAGGTATCGGCCCTGTTCGGACATGAAAGCGCGGACATCGTCGGCCGGCACGTGGAGATCCTGCTGCCCGAGCGAGTCCGTCAACGTCACATCGGCCATCGGCACGGCTACAACAGCAACGTCCGGGTGCGGCCCATGGGCGCGGGGCTCGAGCTGTTCGGCATGCGCAAGGACGGGACCGAATTCCCGGTGGAAATCAGCCTGAGCCCGATCGGAAAGGACGGCCAGGTGGGAGTGGCGGCCGCGATCCGGGATGTGACGGCCAGGAAGCAGACCGAACAGGCGCTCATGGAGGCGCGGCGCGAGGCCGAACAGGCAAACCGTGCGAAGAGCCGTTTCCTCGCGACGGCGAGCCACGACCTCCGCCAACCCTTGCAGACGCTGGGACTGTTGAACGGCGCGTTGCGGCGCATGGTCGTCGATGAGGAATGCCGTGAAGTCCTCGCGCAACAGGAACAGGCGGTCGACGCGATGTCGCGGCTGCTCAACGCACTGCTCGACATCAGCAAGCTCGAATCGGGCGCGATCTCGCTGGCGCTCACCCACTTCCCCCTCGCCCCGCTGTTCGACCAGCTGCGGCGCGACTTCGCGAGCGTCGCGGCGAACAAGGGACTGCGCTTCTCGGTCGACGTGACTGCCGCGCGCGTCCGTTCCGATCCGGCACTCGTCATCCAGTTGCTGCGCAACCTGCTCTCGAACGCGGTGAAGTACACCGAGGCGGGCTCGGTCGAGTTGCGCTGCAAGGCTCAGGGCGCGTTCGTGCGCGTGGAAGTGCGCGACACCGGCATCGGCATTGCGAGCGACCAGGTGCCGTTGATCTTCGAAGAGTTCTATCAGATCGGTGTGACCCCCAACAGTTCGCGTGAGGGATTCGGACTCGGATTGTCGATCGTCCAGCGAATCGCGCGACTGCTCGATCTGCAGGTCGAGGTCGAATCCACGCCCGGTGCGGGCTCGACGTTCGCGATCGCGCTGCCCGTGGCGGGGCAGGAAGTGGCCCCCGCGGCGGACGCGACACGGCAGGCGCCCGATCCGGGCTGCGTGCCCGGGGCCCATCGCATCCTGCTGGTCGAAGACGAACCGGGCGTACGCAATGCGATGCGGAGGCTCCTCAAGATCGAAGGGTACGCCGTCATCGCGGCGGCCACCGCCGACGAAGCGCTGTCCGAAATGGAAGCGGACGCAGACATCGACCTGGTCGTCTCCGATTACCATCTCGAAGCCGGCCGCACGGGGACGGAAGTGATTTCCGCGGCGCGGGCGCGTCACGGCGATTCACTCAAGGCGATTCTCGTGACTGGCGATACGTCATCCGCCGTTCGCGAACTTCAGGCAGACGCGAACCTGCGCATCATCAGCAAGCCGATCAACTCGGAAGCGCTATTGCGTCTCGTGAAGGAGCTGCTCGCGCCGTGAGTCCAGCCGGCCTGCCGCGATCCGCGCGTCGGGCTTCCACTCGCGAGGCGCGGTCTCGTGTTGCCGCATCGTCTTCCCGCGAGGGCTCCTCGCAGAGAACGTCGAGATTCGCGCGACAGCCGAGCGCCAGCAGCCCGGCGGTCTCGAGCGCCTGGCGCGACAGCTGCACCTGCGCGGCACTGTGGACGTCGATGGTCACCGCCAGGCGGGCCGATGCGGCCCAGGCGTCCCCGCGGACGATGAAGACCGGGACCGGGCACTCTCGCGCCAGCCGCCAATCCGCCTCGTCGACGGCCGACTGATCTCCGGGAACATGCGCGGCCGTCTTCACCACGAGATCGTAAGCCCCGGACTGAACGCAACGCAGGATCACGTCGGCGAGAGGCTCCGAGCCACGGTAGACGCTGCGCAGATTGACCTCGTCGAATCCCCTGGCCGCGCACAGGGGCGCGACGACCCCCATCTGCGAGGGTTCGGTGACGAACAGGTCGATGTGCGCCCCCTCGCGGCGCGCGAGTGACACGCTCCGCTCGAGGAGCATCGCCAGCTCGTCGGTTCGTTCGGCGATCGCCAGAAGCTGCCTGAGCATGCAACGAGGGTCGCAGCGGTCGCATTCGCGAACATCAGACCAGCCACTTACGGCGTCAGGGGTATTGCGTACTCCCCGTGCGGACGCGCAAAGACATACTGGAAGTATGTTTTCCAGCGATGCCCAGGCGCTCATGGCGGCGGCGGTCGATGCCGTCGTTGTCATGGACCATCGGGGGAAGATCCAGGCGGTCAACGATTCGACCTGCCGCATCTTCGGTTACGCGCAGGAAGAGCTCATCGGGGGAGACGTCGGGCAGCTCATGCCCGAGGGCGACCGCGCCAGCCACGATGACTTCCTGAATACATACCTGCGGACCGGGCGAGGCGCGATCATCGGAACCGGGCGCCGGGTCGTGGCTCGCCGGCGTGACGGGTCCCTGTTTCCGGCCGCGTTGTCGGTCGGGCGTGTGCCGCTGGCCGACCCGCCGAGATTCGTCGGCCTGATGCGCGACATCACCGCGGAAGTCGAGGCGACCCAGGCACTGAAGCTCGAGCGGGACCGTTCGACGGCCTACCTGGAGCTCAACGAGTCGATCCTGATGTCCATCGACGCCGAACGCCGCATCTGCGAAGTGAACGAGCGTGGCGCGGCGATTCTCGGCGCCCGCTCGCATCAGCTCATCGGCCGTGACTGGTTGTCGCTCCTGCACGATGAACCCGAGCGAGTGCGTGCCTCCATGATGCTGTCGGCCGTGCTCGCCAGCGGTCGCGTGCGTGACCGCGAGTTCGACGCGCTCGACGCCCAGAGCAAACGGCGCCGAATCCGCTGGCGATGCATCGCCAGGCGCGAGGCCGATGGCTCGCCGGCCGGGTGGCTGTGCTCGGGCGAGGATCTGACGGAACGCGCGCGTCGCGAGGCGCTATCGCACATCGCGCAGCAACGTCTGGCGCACGTGGCACGTCTCGCCACGATGGGCGAAATGGCGGCGGGAGTCGCGCACGAGCTCAATCAGCCCCTGACGGCGATCACCGCGTATGCACGGGCGAGCGAGCGCTATCTGTCGATGACGCAGCCGGACCTGGACGAGGCGCGCATCGCCGCGCGCGAGATCGCCGCGGAAGCCCTGCGCGCCGGCAAGATCATCGCGCGGCTCCGACAGCTCGTCCGCTCCGACAGCGAGAACGATCGCGCGCCGGTCGACCTGAACCTGCTCGTGACGGATCTGCAGTCGATACTGGCCGCCGACGCGCGCCTCTACGAGGCCCGGTTGCAGATTGCGCTGACACCGCGGCTGCCACGCGTGCGGGCGCAGGGAGTGCAGCTGCAACAAGTGGTTCTCAATCTCGTCCGCAATGCGTTCGAAGCGCTTCTCGACCACCCTCCCGGCGAACGCGCCGTCGAACTGATGACCGTGCATGCCATGGATGGACACGTCGAGCTCAGAGTCACCGACAACGGGCCGGGCATCGCGCCCGAGATCGAGAACCGCCTTTTTCATCCCTTCGCGACGACAAAACAGGCCGGGACAGGCCTGGGACTCTCGGTCAGCCATACCATCGTCAAGGCACACGGCGGTAACATCGGGCATCGCGCCGCGCCGCGCGGCGGCACCACGTTCTACGTCCAACTACCTACGATCGAGGGTGAATGAAATGAATGCCGGAACCCCCATCGTCATGGTCGTCGACGACGATTCCGGCGTCCGCAATGCCATGCGGTCGCTGCTCAAGTCGGTCGGCCTGCAGTCGGCGTTGTACGCCTCCGCGAAGGAGTTCCTCGAAGGGTACAAGCCTTCCCAGTCAGGATGCCTGATCCTCGACATCCGCATGCCCGGCATGAGCGGGCTCGAGCTGCAGCAGGAACTCAACCTGCGCGGCGCCGTCGTCCCGGTGATCTTCATGACGGGTCACGGGGACATCCCGATGGCCGTCGAGGCGATGCAGCACGGCGCGTTCGATTTCCTGCAGAAGCCCTTTCGCGATCAGGACCTGCTCGATCGCATCCAGCGCGCCGTGACGAAAGACGGCGAGCGGCGCCTGGCGCTCGGCGAGCGCACGCGCATCCGCGCACACGTCGAGTCCCTCACGGCGCGCGAACACGAGGTGCTCGACCTGATGACGCAGGGAAAGCAGAACAAGCAGATCGCGAACGACCTCGGCGTGAGCCCGCGCACCATCGAGATCCACCGCGCCCGGGTCATGGAAAAGATGAACGCGCAGTCGATCGCGGAGCTGGTGCGCATGATGCTCGACCTCAAACACGAAGCACCGGGGCATTGAAGAAGCCGCGCGACCGCGCGTGGCCCCGCCCGGTCACCGGGCGAAACGGCATCGCCTATGTCATTCGACCGATCTCCCCGGACGATGTGCAGCGCGAACGGGATTTCATCGCCGGCCTCAGCGCGCAGTCGCGGTATCGAAGGTTCATGTTCGCGCTCAACGAGCCGACACCGCAATTCGTCGAGCAACTGGTCAACGTGGACACGCGGCGTGACATGGCCCTCGTCGCCGGCATTGCCGATGGACCGGACGAACGCATCATCGGCGTCGCACGCTACGCGGCCGACGAGGGCGGTATCGATTGCGAGTTCGCCGTGGTTGTCGCCGACGAATACCAGGGCTGCGGGATCGGCACGACCCTCGCCCTGGCACTGTTCGACCATGCGCGGGAACAGGGATTTCGCATGATCTACGGCACCATCCAGCCCGACAACGAGCGGATGATCGCGCTGGCGCGGCGCCTGGACCTCGAACTCGAACCGCCGAGACCGAAGATGGAGACGCTGCGGGCCTGGCGATTGCTCAAGTGAGCTGACCGCGGCCGGCGCCATGACCCTCTCCGCGCATCCGTAGTTGCCCGGATGGCGACCGGTCTGCCCCGGATGTCCGCGCAATTCCGCCCGGCCGAGAATGCTCACGAAGCCCGAGAGGCCGGGAGACGAGCATGCACACTTCGGCAGCAGAAGATCGCGTCGGATGCACTCCCGCCGGCATGGAACATCGCTGGGGGCGCCGCATTGTCTGCAGCGCCACCGTGCACCTCTCGGCGGGCGCCGCGACGGGATCCGGCCGCATTCGCGACATCAGCATGAGCGGCGCATTCATCGAGACGTCTTTCACACCAGCGCTGAATTCGCCGGTGCAGATCGCGGTGCATCGCGACGACGGGCGCATGGGCCCGGTCAAGTCCGGCTGTGTCGTGCGCCGCGAGCCCGACGGCTTCGCACTCGAATGGGCCGAAACGCCGTCCGGATGCGTCTGTCCGCAACTCGATTGCACCGAACCCTGTGCGCTGTCGCATCGCCATGCCCACTAGCTACCGCCCCGACTTGACGGGCTACGCGCTGCGCAGCCAGTCGACGAATTCGTTCCGGTCGATCACGCCATCGCGGTTGGTGTCGATGATGTCGAAGCGGGTACGCCGCTGCGCGGCTCTCATTTCCGAACCGAGCATTCCGAGCAGCGTCGAGAACTCCGCGAAGTCGATGCGCTGATCTCCGTCCGCGTCGCATTCGTCGAATTGCTCCTCCACGTCGGCGAGTTCGACGCGGTCGAACGGTCTGCGGGTCTTCATGGATGCTTCTCCTGCTCTGGTCTTGCGCCCATGCTCGCGCAGGAACGGCCGGGCGGAATCAGTAGTACTGCGAATGACGCTACGGGTCCGGGCGCAGGCGGTATCCGAGTCCGAGTTCTGTCACCAGGTATTTCGGCCGCTTCGGGTCGGGCTCCAGCTTCTGGCGCAGGTTGCGGATGCACACTCGCAGCGCGCGCGTGTCGTTCGCCTGTCCGGGCCCCCAGACCTCGCGCACCAGCCGCGCCTGCTTCACGATGGAGCCCGCGTTGCGCGCGAGATTCTCGAGCACCCGGTACTCGAGCGGCGTCAGGTGGATGTCCGCCGGCGTCCCGTGCAACTCCCGCCTGGCGAGATCCACGACGATCCGGCCGAGCGTGATCGTCGCTGCGGGCGCCGCTCCCGTCGCCGAGCGGCGCAAGGCCGCGCGCACGCGCGCCAGCAGCTCGCGTGCGGCGAATGGCTTCGTGACGTAGTCGTCTGCGCCGGCATCGAGGGCAGCGATCTTGTCCGCCTCGTTGGTGCGCGCCGACAGCACGATGATCGGCACCGGCGACCAGCTCCGCACCTCGCGGATGAGATCGACGCCATCGCGATCGGGCAGCCCGAGATCCACGATCATGAGGTCCGGCTTGTGACTGCGCGCCTCGATCGCCGCCCGCCCCGCGCTCTCCGCCTCGACGACCCGAAAGTGCTCCGCCGCGAGCAGCACGCGCAACACGTCGCGGATCGCCGGCTCGTCCTCCGCCACGAGGATCAGGTGCATCGACTGCGTCACGCGGCCGGCGCCTTCGTGGGCAACGTGAACTCGAAGCGCGCACCGCCGGACGGACTGGATCCGGCGCTGATGTCGCCGCCATGCGCGCGCAGGATTGCGCGGCAGATCGAGAGGCCGAGGCCAACGCCGGCGATCGCGCCCTCCTCACTGCCGCGCTGGAACTTGTCGAAGAGTCGCGACGCATCGCCGGGCAGGCCCGGCCCGTCGTCTTCGATCGTCACGCGCAGGAAATCCCCGTCGGGAACGGCGCTGATCCGCGCGCGGGTGCCGCGCGGTGTGTACTTGATGAAGTTCTCGAGGAGGTTGGTGAGAACCTGCACGATCAGCGAGGCGTCGACGAACGCCGCCGGAAGCTCCGCGGGCAACTGCGTATCGATCACCCGGCCGTCGAGCCGCGGTTCGGCGCGCTGCTGCGCGACCGCGACGAGGTCGTCGAGGGTTTCCCACTCCAGGCGCAGCGCGGGCTTGCCCGATTCGAAACGCATGAGATCGAGGACGTTCGAAATGAGTTCCGACATCTCGCGCGCCTTCGTCTCGATCGACTGCGCGAGACCCGTGCTCGTCGCGCGGTCGAGATCGGCGCCGTGCTCCTGGAGCGTGCTCGCCGCGCCCGCCATGACCGCGAGCGGCGTACGCAGGTCGTGCGAGATGGACGCGAGCAAGGTATTGCGCAGTGTCTCGCTCTGGGCGGAGAGGCGCGTCGCCTCGGCCTGCTCGGCCAGGCGGGCGCGCTCGAGCGCGATGCCGAGCTGACCCGCGAACGTCTCGAGCAGGTGCAACTGCTCCGGCAGCAGCACACGCCGCCGGTTGCGTGGCAGCACGGCGATGACTCCCAGCCGGCGCTGCTCGTCACCGAGCGGCAGGTAGAGCGCGACCGCCGCCGGCAAGGTATCCGTGCCGAGCCCCGCGCGCCGCCCATGATCGATGACCCATTGCGCGACGGCCAGATCGCTGCCCGCGTAGACGTGCGGCGCGGCCACGTCTTCCGCCGGCCGCAGTCGTCCACCGGGATCCGGCAACAGCACTGCCGCCTCACAGTCGAACACCTCGGCGACGTGCCGGATCGCGATCGCCGCCATCTGGGCCGTCCCGCGCGCGCCGGCCAGCTCGCGACTCATGGCGTAGAGCAGCGCGGTGCGGCGCTCCCGCGCCCCGGCGACCCGTGTCTGCTGGCGCACGCTCGCCATCAGCGTCGCGATCACGAGACCGATGATCAGCATCACGCCGAAGGTGAGCAGGTATTCGACGTCGGTCACCGCGAACGTGAACTGCGGCGGCACGAAGAAGAAGTCGAAAGCCGCCACGTTGAGCACCGCCGAGAAAACCGACGGCCCGCGTCCGAGCCACAGCCCCGAGGCCGCGACCCCCAGCAGATAGATCATCACCAGGTTCGTGAGCTCGAGATACGGGAACATCGCCGCCGCCAGCGCGGTGCAGGCGAGCGTCGCGGCGAACGCCGCGAGGTACCGCCGCCAGCGGAACGGCTGTCGCGCCCACTCCCGCTCCGGCACGGGCCCGGCGCGGATCCCGCTCTCGGCCCGATCCGCGGCGGCGATCGTCACCACGTCGAAGCCGCGCGCGCGCAACGCCAGCTCGGTGGCCGTCGATGGACGCAACCAGGCACGCCAGCCGCTGCGCTTCGGCGCGCCGACGATCACGCGGGTCACCTGTCGCGTTTGCGCGTACTCGAGCAGCGCATCGGCGGCGCTCGGGCCGTCGATCGTCACGGTCTCGGCGCCGAGCGACTCGGCCAGCCGCAGCAGCTCGACGCGTCGGTCGCGCTCGCGCTCCGTCAGCCGGCGCAAGGCGGGGGTCTCCACGTAGACCACCGTCCACTCGGCATCGAGCGCGTCGGCGAGCCGCTTGCCGGCGCGGATGGTCTGCTCGGACTGCGGGTCCGGGCCCGTCGCGACGAGAATGCGGTCGCGTGCGAGCCAGCCGCGCGCGCTGGAGTCCCCGCGCTGCGAGGCGCGCGACGCCGCCTGCACCCGGTCCGTCGTGCGCCGCAGCGCCAGCTCGCGCAGCGCGAGGAGATTTCCCTTGCGGAAGAAGCGCTCGGTCGCCGCCGTCGCATCGTCGGGCAGATAGATCTTGCCGGCGCGGAGTCGCGCGAGCAGGTCTTCCGCCGGAAGGTCTATCAGCTCCACTTCGTCGGCTTCGTCGAAGATGCGATCGGGAACCGTCTCGCGCTGTCGCGCCCCGGTGATCTGCGCCACCACGTCGTTGAGACTCTCCAGATGCTGGACGTTGATCGTGGTCCACACGTCGATCCCCGCCGCGAGCAGCTCCTCGACGTCCTGCCAGCGCTTCGGATGACGCGGCGCCGGTTCCGCGCCGACGAGGTTGGAGTGCGCGAGCTCGTCGACGAGAACGATCGAAGGCCTGCGCGCGAGCGCGGCGTCCAGGTCGAACTCCTGCCGGGTCACGCCGCGGTAGCGAGCGGCGAGTGTCGGCAGTCTTTCCAGTCCTTCCATGAGCCGCTCGGTGTCGAAGCGCCCGTGCGGCTCCACGTATCCGATCACGACATCCGCGCCCGCCGACCGCCGACCGCGCGCCGCCTCCAGCATCGCGTAGGTTTTTCCGACGCCCGCGTTGGCGCCGAAGAAGATGCGCAGACGGCCGCGTCGCGACCGGACTTCCTCGGCACGGACGTGACTCAGCAGCTCATCGGGATCGGGCCGGTTCTCGGCCATCGCTCACTTCACTTTCGCGCCCTGTGCATCGAGCGCGAGGTTCAATTCCAGCACATTCACGCGCGGCTCGCCGAGCATCCCGAACGTCCGCCCCAGGGTGGCGTCGGCCACCAACTCGCGCACGGTGGCCACAGCCATGCCGCGCGCCGCGGCGACGCGGTTGACTTGGAATTCCGCCGCCGCCGGTGAGATGTGGGGGTCCAGACCGCTGCCCGACGAAGTCACGAGATCGATTGGCACGGGTTGCGAATTGCCGGGATCCGCGGCGCGCAGCGCGGCTACGCGTTCGCGCACGGCATCGGCCAGTTTCGGATTCGTCGGCGCGAGGTTCGAGCCACTGGACGCGGCTCCATCGTTGGGTTGCGGTCCCGTCGCCGAGGGCCGCGACCAGAAGTAGCGCGCTTCGGTGAACGGCTGTCCGAGCAGGCGCGATCCCACTGCCTTGCCATCCCGCTCCACGACGCTGCCGCGGGCCTGGTCGGCGAACAGCAGACCGCCCACCAGCGTGACGACGGCCGGGTACAGGACGCCGGTGATCGCGGTGAGCGCCGCGAACACGATGAAAGCCGCACGAAGGGATTCGAGCATGACGGGACCTCAGGCGAGCCCGGCCGCGACGAGCGCCAGGTCGATGATCTTGATGCCGACGAACGGGACCACGAGTCCGCCGACACCGTAGACGAGCAGGTTTCGCCGCAACAGCCTCGCCGCGGACGCGGCGCGCGTGCGTACGCCGCGCAGCGCGAGCGGCACGAGGAAGAGGATCACCAGGGCGTTGAAGATGACCGCCGACAGGATGGCGCTCTGCGGGCTCGCGAGCCGCATCACGTTCAACGTGTCCAGGGCCGGGTAGGTCGTGGCGAATGCCGCCGGGATGATCGCGAAATACTTGGCGACGTCGTTCGCGATCGAGAACGTCGTGAGCGCGCCGCGTGTGACGAGCATCTGCTTGCCGACGTCCACCACCTCGATGAGCTTGGTCGGATTGGAATCGAGGTCCACCATGTTGCCGGCCTCTTTCGCGGCCTGCGTGCCCGAGTTCATGGCGACGGCGACGTCCGCCTGCGCGAGGGCGGGCGCGTCGTTCGTGCCGTCGCCACACATCGCGACGAGGTGGCCGTCGCGCTGGTGCTTGCGGATGAGCTCGAGCTTAGCCTCGGGCGTCGCCTCCGCGAGGAACTCGTCGACGCCCGCCTCCGCCGCGATCGCCGCCGCGGTGAGACGGTTGTCGCCGGTGACCATGACGGTCTTGATCCCCATGCGCCGCAGCTCGGCGAATCGCTCGCGGATCCCGCCTTTCACGATATCGCGCAGCTCGACGACACCCATCACGCGACGGCCGTCGGCCACGACGAGTGGCGTCGCGCCGCGGCGCGCCACCGTGTCGACCAGCTCGCCGACGCTCGCCGGCCAGGCCGCGCCCTGCTGCTCCACGAACTCGCCCACCGCGCTGGCAGCGCCCTTGCGGATGCCCCGGTCGCCGAGATCGAGGC
>CADEED010000041.1 GCA_902826225.1 uncultured Pseudomonadota bacterium
ATAGCCCGGCCGGGGGCGGCGCCCGGTTCCAGGTGCAGCTGCCGATCCAGCCGGTGCAGGAGCTGCCGGTGGAGGATCAACCCGGCGAACCGGTTGCCGGGGCGCGGCAGGGACCGCGCGTGCTGATCGTGGACGACGAGGCGGAAGTCGGATCGTTGCTGGCAGACATCCTGCGCCGGGACGCGTCGTCGATCGATATCGCCGCGAGTGGACAGGAAGCGCTGCAGCTCCTGGCAAAACGCGAGTACGACGCCATCCTCACCGACCTGCGCATGCCTGAGATGGACGGGCCCGAGCTCTATCGGCAGATCGAGCAGCGCTGGCCGCCGCGGGCCCGGCAGGTGGTGTTCATCACCGGTGATGCGCTGAGCCCCACGGTGCAGACGTTCCTCGCGGGCACGGGTCAGCCGTACCTGGAAAAACCGTTCGTGCCGGCGGACGTGCGCGGCATCGTGCGCGACATCGTCAGCTCGGCGGCGGCGCGACTCCAACCCGTCGCAGCACGTTCCTGATCCGCAGCAGCAGCTCGCGCATCTCGAAAGGCTTCGTCACGTAGTCGTCGGCGCCCACTTCGAGCCCGACGATGCGATCGACCGCGGTGCCGAGCGCCGTCAAGAGGATCACCGGCGGGCCGCGGTGTTCGCGCAAATGCCGCGCGAGGCTCAGGCCATCTTCACCCGGCAACGTGATGTCGAGCAGCACGAGGTCGATCTTCGAGTTGCCCAGGATTGCGCGCGCCTCCTGCGTATCGCCGGCCGTCATCACGCGGAAGCCGCGGGATTTCAGGTAGTCCTCGAGCATCGAGCGCAGCTCGGGCTCGTCGTCGACGGTCAGGATCGTCGGGGGGCCGGCGGCCACGGCCGCGGGCTCCACGACCGGTCGCCTGGCCTGCACGGACACGGGCGCCACCGGCGCGACGAAGCGGTAGCCACGCCGGTTCGCGGTCTCGATGTAGCGCGGCGCGCGCGGATCGTCGCCGAGCTGAGTCCGGAGCATGTTGATGACGGTCTTCAGCACCGACTCGCTGACGTGCTTGTGGCCCCAGACAGAGTCGAGCAGCTCGTCCTTCGACACGAGTCGGTCGGAATTGCGCGCCAGGTGGCACAGCACCGCGAAGGCTTTCGGTGGGAGATCCAGCGGTGCCCCGTCCCGGGTCAGCCGCGCATTGCTTTCGTCCAGTACGAAATCGCCGAGTGCCAGGACGGGCAACGGCGCCGCCGTCTGATTCATGGGGCGCACTCTAACGAAGTGCCGGCCGCCCAACCACCCCGTCGCCTGCCGTTGATCACGGAGCGAGGCCGGGGACCTGACCCAGGCGGATTTCCCGAGACTCGCCGAGCTAGCCGAGCTGCACGTTCGCGTTCAGCCGGAACAGATTCGTCGGGTCGTATTGCCTCTTGACCGACTTCAGTCGCGGCAGGTTGCCCCGGTAGTTCGAGCTGATGTCCCGCGCCGTGATCTCGCGCGGCAGGTCGTTGATGTAGAAGCCGCGGGTGAACGGCTCGAGCTTCGACCAGTATTCGCGCGTCGCCTGCATGTGCGGCGCCGGGTCGCCGGCGCCCATGGTCCAGCCCGCCACCGCCATCATGTTGGCGACCGCGTCGCGCTGTGCGAACGCCGTGGCGTTTTCCGGGATGCGCCCGGCCGCGCCGCCGCAGTGCTGGCAGAACAGGATCGTGTGCCGGCCCGGATCGCCGCGAAAGTTGTCCACGATGGTCGAGACCAACGCGGCGGGCACGCGCGGGATGAAGCCTCCCGTGAGGTACGTGCCGAGCGTGCGGTTGTCCGACGAGTCGTTGGCGCGCTGCACCAGCACGTAGTCGCGCGTCTTGATCCCGTCGCTGGAAGGCGTGCCGAGTTTGCGGATCGGCGCCAGCGCTCGCTCGGCATCCTTCGCCGGTCCCGAGTAGCAGACCTCGAGATACGCAACACCGCTGCCGCCGCCGGGCGGCAGATAGAGCGAGGGATCGATGTAGAGTTCGTCGGGCGCCGTCGCCGCGTACTCGGCCCACATGCCGAGCATGTCCTTGGCGCGCGCGAACGGGAAGGCGATTTCGCCCGCGATGACTTCGCGTTGCATCGGGTGCAGCCTGAACTCGAAGGTCGTGACGACGCCGAAGTTTCCGCCGCCGCCGCGCACCGCCCAGAACAGGTCCTGATTCTCCTGCGCACTCGCGTGGCGCAGTTGTCCGTCGGCCGTGACGATGTCGACGGACTCCACGTTGTCGATCGCGAGGCCGAAGCGGCGCGCGAGCCGTCCGAACCCGCCGCCGAGCGTGAGACCGCCGACGCCCGTGTGCGAGACGGTGCCGAGCGGCGTTGCCAGACCGTGCGCCATGCATTCGTGATCGACCAGGCCGAGCAGCGTGCCGCCCTCGACCCAGGCGCGCCGCGCTTTCGGGTCGACGCGCACGCCGCGCATGTGGGACAGATCGATCTGCAGGCCACGCTCGCAGGTGGACTGGCCCGAGGCGCTGTGGCCGCCGCACTTCACGGCGACGAGAAGATCGTGCGCGCGCGCGAAGCGCACGGCAGTCTGCACGTCGGCAGACCCGGTCGGCTGCGCGATCAACGCGGGATGCTTGTCGAACGAGGGGTTCAGGACCTGGCGCGCCTTGTCGTAGCCGTCGTCGCCCGCGACCAGCACCGCGCCGCGCATCGCGACCGCGAATTCCCGGACCTCCGCGCCCTTCAGGGTGATCGCGCGGCCGTCACCGGTGACCGCGGCGACGTCCGGTACCTCGCCGGTGCCCACGACCGCGTAGGCCGCGCGCAGGCCGGTGAGTGAAGCAGTGGCGGCGAGCAACGACGAGTTCAGGAATTCGCGGCGTTTCATGCGTGCCTCATTCTTGTTGGTGTTCTGAACGCGGCGCATTCTAGTATGCCGCGCATGGACCGACGAAAATTCATCCAGGCGGGCGGCGCGGTGGCGCCGCGCGGCAGCGTCTGGAAAGGGTTGCGCGTGAAGGGCGAAATCGAGGTGAGGGCCAGCGCTACCCGGTGTGCTGGGCCTGCCGACAGGCAGTGAACGCAGATGGGACGCTGACGCTGCGGCCGACGCCCGGCATCGACTAACCCAGCGCCACGTCCAGCGTCCGATCGATCCCCGCGCGAATATCCTGGACGGAAGGGACCAGCGCGACAGTCAGATCGTGGGGCCCGGACGGATCGGCGAGCCATCGAAGAATCGGCTCAGCCTGAAGGGCGCGAGCTTCGTCGCGCTCGCGGCTCCCGTGACCATGTCGGCGACGAGCCGGCCGGCTCCCGGCCCGATGCCGAAGCCGTGGCCGCTGAAACCGGTCGCGACGAACAAGCCGGGCAATGCATCGGCCGCCGAAATGATCGGCAACACGTCGGGCGAACTCTCGATCATGCCGGCCCACGACTCCACGAACGCCGGTCGGCCCAGCTCCGGGAATGATTCGTCGAGCGTCGCGCGCATCTCGCGCAGCACCTGCGCGTCCGGCGCGGGATGCAGCACGCGCTCGCGTTCGAACGGCGAAAGTCGATCGAGATCCCAGCGTCGCGGTGTGCCCAATGCCTGCACGAACGGCGCACCGAACCGCATCCGGATCGCGCCGTGCTCCTGCAGAAACGCCGGCAGGAATTTGCGGGCCTGGCGGAACGTCTCGGGGACGATGTCGTGGTGGAGCGCACTGCCGTGCGCGATGGTGTAGCCCCCATCGGCGCGACGCCGGATCGCGACGCGCGGACACCAGGCCTCGCCCGCGAGGATCGCCGGCGCGGGCGCGGTACGCGCCACGGTGCCCCTGACCTTGAGCTGCGGCACGTCGACATCGACGGACCGGCAGAACAGGCGCGTCCAGGCGCCCGCGGCGCACACCACGTGGTTGGTCGAGACCGCGCCATGTTCCGTGACGATCCTCGCCACGCGCCCGGCAGCGCGCTCGATTCCACGCACCGCGCAGCGGCTGACGATGCGGGCGCCGGCCCGCACGGCAGCGCGCGCGATGGCCGGCGCCGCACGGCTGGGTTCGGCGCGCGCATCACTCGCGGTGTACAACGCGCCGCGCCAGGCACGCGCGTTCGACTGCAGTACGCGTGATAACTCCGCCGCCGTGAGGATGCGGGTGTCGAGGCCAGCCGGGCGCGACACGTCGAGCCATGCACGCAGGCCGTCGAGTTCGGAATCGCTCTCGGCGAGATAGAGCGAGCCGCCCTGATGAAAACCCACGTCCTCCCCGATCAGCCCCGGCAGCTCGCGCCAGATGCCCAGGCTGTCCATCATCAGCGGCAGCTCGATCGGCGAGCGTCCCTGCTGTCGCACCCAGCCCCAGTTGCGCCCCGACTGTTCGCCCGCGATGCGTCCTTTCTCGCACAGGAGCACCGACACCCCGCTTCGCGCGAGAAACCAGGCCGCGGACACACCCACGATGCCGCCCCCGATGATGACGACGTCCGCCGACGCGGGCAGCCGCGGATCGCCGGCGAACTCGTCGGCCACTTCCGGCGCGGCTACCTGCGCTTCGCCGCCCATTCAGATCCTGCGAGTCTTGATGTCCGCGAGGATGCGGCGCGCCGCATTGAATCCCGGCGCGCCCGTCACGCCGCCGCCGGGGTGGGTGCCGGCGCCGCAGAGATACAGCGCGCGCACGGGCGAGGCATAGCGCGCGTGCGCGGGGACCGGCCGCATGAACCACAGCTGGTCCGGGCGAAGATCCCCGTGAAAGATGTTGCCCTCGGTGATGCCGAGCACCTGCTCGAGATCCTGCGGCGTATAGACCCGGGTCGCGACGCATGCGCTCGCCACCTGCGGTACCCAGCGCGAGAGCTGCGCGAGCAGGCGCTGCTCCAGCTGGCCGCGCGACGCGGTCCAGTCGCCCCGCGCGGGCTTGTAGGGCAGGTACTGCACGAAGCACGTCATCACGTGACGGCCGGGCGGCGCGAGCGTGTCGTCGATCAGTGAAGGCACGATCACGTCGATCCACAGTTCGTCGGCGACCTCACCGCGCTTCGCGGCGTCGTAGATCTGCTGCGCGTCCTGCAGCCATGGTGTGATCGTGTAGAGACAGCGCTGCAACGCCGGCGCGCGCTCGTCCATGCCGACGAGCTTCGGCTCGGCGTCGAGCACGAGATTGAACTTCGCACAGGGCCCGTCCATCTTGATGCCGCGCACGGCGGCGAGGAACTCCGGCGGCAATTCCGCGGACGGCACCAGCCCCAGGTACGTGCGCTTCGGATCGGCGTTCGAGACGATCACGCGTGCCTCGATCTCGCTGCCGTCCTCCAGCACCACGGCGTCGCCCCGGCCAGCGCGCACGCGCAAGGTGGCCACCGGCGCGTTCACGCGGATCTCGACACCCTGCGCGCGGCAGGCCGTCGCCATCGCCTGCGTGATGGCGCCCATGCCGCCGACCACGTGGCCCATGAAACCTTGTTTGGACTCGCTGCCGCCGCCGAGCAGGTGGAACAGCAGTCCGAACAACGTGCCCGCGTCGTACGGACCGCCGTGCTTGCCGTAGAGACTGTTCGCGAGGATCAGCGACTTGAGGTGCGGCGATTCGAGATGGCGATCGAGGTACTCGCCGAGGCTGCCCGTGGCGAAACCGACGAGCTCGGAGATGTCACGCCCCCGCACGCCGCGCAGTTGCCACGCCGTCGAGAGGAATTCCCGGAAACCCCGCACGCCCCCCGCGGCGATATCCGGCGGCGCGCGCAGGAACAGCGGCTCGAGATGCCGCGCCAGCGCGCGCAGCCGGCGCTCCATCGCGAGAAAACTATGCGCGTCGCGCGGGGAGAAGCGCGCGAGCTCCGTCGCGAAACGCGCGGGATCGGTCCACCACGGCAGGATCATCCCGTCGGGCGTCACCGCCTGCACGCCGGGCTCCGACGCGATCATGCGCAGCCCATGCCGGCCGAGCTCGAGATCGCGGATGATCTCGGGCCGCAGCATGCTGGCCATGTACGACGCGGTCGACACGCGACAGCCCGGCGCGGCCTGCGCGTCGATCTCCTCGGTCACCGCGCAACCGCCGATGACGTGGCGCCGTTCCAGCACCAGCGTGCGCAGTCCCGCGCGCGCGAGATAGAACGCCGCGGTCAGACCGTTGTGGCCGGCGCCGATGACGATCGCGTCGTAGTTCACGAATCGCCCAGGCGGCTCTCGAGGTAGCGGCGGATATCGAGGCTCGGATCTTCCATCGGCGCGAAGAATCCGCCGCGATAGCCGCGCGAGCCCATGCCCTGCTGCACGGACTCGCAGATCGCCCAGTCCTCGCGGTTCACGCGGTCCCAGAACTCGACGACTTCCCGCGCATCGAAGCCCGGTTTGCCGACCTCGGACGAGTGGAAGAGAAAATCGCAGGCGATGCGCGTGTGATCCGGCGCCATCGGCCACAACAGGAATGCGGCGACGTGTTCGGCCGCGACGCTGAGCAGCAGGTTCGGATAGACCACCTCGCCCTTGTGGTGGGTCTTCTCGCGTTCGGACAAACCCGGGAAGGGCGGGCGCGGCGCGGTGCCGCTCGTGCTGAACGTCCACGCGCCGGCGCGGTGCGGGATGCCGTCGTCCCAGTCGAGGCCGGCGCCGCCGTGCTGCCGGAACGCGGGCACCAGCGCGCACAGCTCCGGATGCACAGGGCCGCAGTGGTAGCACTCGTTGTAGTTTTCGAGGATCACTTTCCAGTTCGCGCGCACGTCGTACACGATCTGCGCTCCCCGGCGCAGGTCCGCGAACGGATAGTTCGCGAGGCGGCGGGCCGCCGTTTCGATCTGCGGCGCCAACGCGGGTCGTTCGCCGCGCGCGAGGTTCACGAAGATGAATCCGCCCCAGACCTCGCAGCCCACGCTCGACAGGGAGAAATTCTCCTTCGGGCAGTCCGCGTCGAAGCGCACGTGCGGCGCGGCCCGCAGCTTTCCGTCGAGCGTGTAGCTCCAGGCGTGGTAGGGACAGACGAACGCGCCTTCGACGCGGCCGCTGTTGACGGCGTTGGCGGCGGCAGAGTCCGGCAGGGCGGTGGCGCGCGTCAGCCGGCTGCCGCGATGGCGGCACACGTTGTAGAAGGCGCGCAATCCGTCCGCCGCGCGAACCACGATGATGCTCTCGCCGGCCACGTCGACCTGCAGGAAGTCGCCGCGCGCGGGCAGCTGCGCCTCGCGCGCCACGCAGAACCACTCGCGCCAGAAGATCCGTTCCTGCTCGCGTACGAACGCGATGGAGTCGAGGTACGCACTCGCCGGCAGCGCCGGCTTGAGCTCGCGGGCGGATACGCCTTCGGGGGAATTCATGGCGTTTGTGTATAACATGGCTCGATGCAGCCGGCATTCCCCATCCGCTATCGCATGCTAGGCCTGCTGTTCGGCCTGAGTTTCGTCAACTACCTCCTGCGCAACAACTTTTCGGTGGCGCAGCCGGCCGTCAGCGACGAGTTCTCGCTCACGGCCACAGAGTTCGGCTGGATCCTCGCGAGTTTCAACGTCGCCTACGCGCTGTTCCAGATCCCGGGCGGCGCGTGGACGGACCGCCGCGGCGTGCGGTATGCGCTCGCCATCATCTCCGTGACCTGGGGTGTGCTCACGCTGCTCACGGGCTTCGTCCCGTCGCTGTTCGCGGCATCGACGACGGGAGCTCTCGTCGCGCTGGCCGCCGTGCGCTTCCTCATGGGTGTCACGCATGCGCCGATGTTCACCGGCGCCTGCGGCGCCATCGCGAACTGGTTCCCGCGCAGCGCCTGGGCGTTCGGCAATGCTTCACTCACCGCCGGCCTGACGCTCGGGCAGGCGGCGCTCGGGCCGCTCGTCACCTGGCTCATCATCCAGTACGGCTGGCGCGCGTCGTTCTATCTACTCGCGCCGCTCGGATTCATAGGCGCCGCCGTCTGGTGGGTCTTCGTGCGTGACAAACCGCGCGAGCATCCCAAGGTCGGTGCCGGGGAGCTCGCGCTCATCGAGTCGGGGCACGATGTCTCCGGCGCGCCCGCCGCGGGGCCCGCGAGTCTAGGCGCAGTGCTGCGCCAGCGAAATCTCATGCTGCTCGCGGCCGCATATTTCAGCATGAACTACGTGTTTTACATGTACGCGCAGTGGCTGTACGTCTACCTCGTCCAGGCGCGCGGCTTCACGCTGCTCGAGAGCGGCTGGCTGTACGCGCTGCCGTTCATGGTTGGCGCGTTGCTGGCGGTGGTCGGCGGGCTCGTATGCGACGCACTGTGCCGGCGCATCGGTGTCACGTGGGGCTGCCGCCTGCCGGCGTTGACCGGCCTCATCCTGGTCGCGGTGCTGCTGCTGGCCGGTGTCTACGCGAACAGCGCATTCACGGCCGTGGCATTGCTCACGTTGTGTTTCGGGTTCACGCAGTTCACCGAAGGCGCGTTCTGGTCCGCGTCGACCTATGCCGGCGGCAGCCAGACCGCGACCGCGGGCGGCATCATGAACACCGGCGGCAACCTGGTGGGCGTCCTCGCGCCCGCGATGGGCTGGCTCGTGGACGACTTCGGCTGGCTGGTCGCGTTCGCGAGCGGCTCGTTCTTCGCGGTTCTCTCGGCGGTGTTGTGGCTGTTCGTCAGGCTGGACGATCAGTCCTCGGCCGGCGCGTAGCCGTCGCGCAGGCGCGTCAACCGTCTCTCGGGCGACCCCGCGACCCGGCTGGCGGAGCGGCACGACGCCGCGGACTTCGACCGGTAGCTAGTTCCCCGCCACGGGTCTCACGGCCGCGGCCGCGCGCCTGGCGTTCGCGCGGGCCGTCTCGATATCGGCCGCGCGCGCCAGCGCCACGCCCATGCGCCGCTTCCTGAAGGATTCCGGCTTGCCGAACAACCGGATGTCGGCGCCGGGAATCTTCAACGCCTCGTCGACGCCCTCGAACGCGATGCCTCTCGCCTCGAGCCCGCCGTAGATCACCGCGCTGGCGGCGGGCGAGCGCAGGCCCGTATCCACAGGAAGGCCAAGAATGGCACGCGCATGCAGAGCGAACTCGCTCGAGTGCTGGCTCGCGAGCGTCACGAGGCCGGTATCGTGCGGACGCGGACTCACCTCGGAGAACCACACCTCGTCGCCGCGGACGAACAGCTCGACACCAAAGAGGCCGAGACCGCCGAGCGCGTCCGTCACCCTGCGTGCGAGCGTGCGCGAGGTCTCCAGCGCCTTCGCGGACATCGGCTGCGGCTGCCACGACTCCACGTAGTCGCCGTCCACCTGCACGTGTCCGATGGGCTCGCAGAACGACGTGCCGCCCGCGTGGCGCACCGTGAGCAGCGTGATCTCGTAATCGAAGCGCACCTCGCCCTCGACGATCACGCGCGGTTGTTTGACGCGCCCGCCGGAGAGTGCGTAATCCCAGGCTTTCGCGACGCCCGCCGCATCCTTGATCCGGCTCTGCCCCTTGCCCGACGACGACATCACGGGCTTCACGAAACAGGGATAGCCGACGCCGGCGTCGATGCCCGCCTGCAGTTCTCCGAGCGTCGAGGCGAACGCGTACTTCGAGGTCGGCAGCCCGAGGTCTTCCGCCGCCAGCCGCCGGATGCGCTCGCGGTTCATCGTGACGTGCGCGGCGTTCGCGGTGGGGATCACTCGCGCGAGCCCTTCCGAATCGATCCTCACCAGTTCGTCGGTGGCGATGGCTTCGATTTCCGGCACGACGAGATGCGGCCGCTCCTTGAGCACGAGCGCGCGCACCGCGGCGGCATCGGTCATGTCGATGACGTAGGCGCGGTGCGCCACTTGCTGCGCGGGGGCATCCGCGTAACGATCGACCGCGATCACTTCGACACCCAGGCGTTGCAGCTCGACCACGACTTCCTTGCCGAGCTCTCCCGAACCCAGGAGCATCACCCGCGTGGCGGAAGGGGAGAGCGGCGTACCGATTCGCATGAAACCTCCGGCTGTGTAAGCTGTCAGGGATACTATGAACGAAAACATCAAGTGGATTGCAGCGGCCGTGGCCGTCGTGGGCCTGTCCATCGGCGCCGTGGTGTACGTCTCGAACAATCCGCGGAAGCCACCGCAGACCCCGCCGGAACCCGTCACGAACGTGGGCCCGCCGCCCGTCGCGTCAGCCGAACCGGCAGAACCGCCGATCCAGCACCCGGTGCCCGCGTCCGATTCCCCGGACCCGCTGCCGCCGCTCGACGAGAGCGACGCGCCGCTGAGGAGCACCATCGAGGAGCTCGTCGGCAAGGAGAACATCGAGCGGTTCATCGTCACCGACCAGCTCGTGCGGCACATCGTCACGTCCATCGACAACATGACCGAGCAAAAAGTCGTCGAGCGGATCCGGCCGCTGCGGCGAGTGCCCGATGCGTTTGTCGTGAGCGGCACCGACGAGGCGCCGATCCTCGATCCCGCGAATTTCAAGCGTTACGAACCCATGGTGCGGTTCGTGAGCTCCATGGATGCGAAGGAATTGGCCGCGAGCTACAAGCGCAACTATCCGTTGTTCCAGCAAGCCTATGAGGGCCTCGGACACCCGCCGCAGTACTTCAACGACAGGCTCGTCATCGTGATCGACCACCTGCTGGCGACGCCGGACATCCGGGACCCCATTCCCCTGGCGCGTCCGAAGGTGCAGTACGAATTCGCGGATCCAAAGCTCGAGGCCCTGTCCGCCGGTCAGAAATTGCTGATTCGCATGGGCAGCGCGAACGCCACCGCGGTGAAGGCGAAGCTCAGGGAATTGCGCGCAGAGGTCGTGGCGCACAAGCCGGACTGACGGTCAGCCGACGCGCCCCCGATTCGCATGCGAGTGCCTGCGATGCGGGCGGTTTGGCGGGAACGCACAATTGGCAAGATTCCCGCTGCCGCGCAACTCTTATATATATATATAGCCAGAGCGAGCAAGAAAGCTCGCCCGCTCCGAAAGCCGGCACGCTCCTGAGGGTCAGCCCGAGAACTGCAGCTTCGCGCCACGCAGCAGCCGCGCGATGGCCGGGCTGCGTTCCCGGCTCGACACGAGCCGTTGTCCGCGTTTCAGCGTGAATGCATAGGTCCCGCGTTCGGTGCGCTCCGCGAAACACACCTGGCGGAGATTGACGAGCAGCGAACGTTCGATGCGCAGGAATCCCTGCGGCTCGAGGGATTCCTCGAGTGCGGTGAGAGACTGGCGCGTGAGGTAGCGCTCGCCGCCCGCATGCAGCGTCACGTAGTTGCCGTCGACCTCGAGGAAGTCGAGCTCCGCCGCGGCGATGATGTGAAGACGATGGGCGCGCTCGCCGATCAGCGCGTCGGGCGGGGCCGAGCGCCGCATCTGCGACCAGCGATGTGCCGCGCGCTCGAGCGCGCAGTGCAGACGCGTGCCGTCCACCGGCTTGCTCACGAAATCGACGGCCTCCGCGTCGAACGCGAGGCTCGCGCGGTCGTTGTGACCCGAGACCATGATGGCCAGCGTGTCGACCTCGGCGCGCACCGCGCGCAGCACGTCGTAGCCCGTCATGTCGCCGAGTTCCACGTCCATCAGCACGATGTCGGGCCGGCTGCGCGTGATGAGGTCGATGGCGTCCTGGCCGCTCGCGGCGGCGCCGACGACGTCGACCTGGCGGCGGTCGGTGCACAACCTGCCGAGCATCTCACGCGCCAGCGGTTCGTCGTCCACGATTACGGCTCTGAGCATGTGCGGTCCTCCCAATCCATGATGAGGTCTTCGTCGTCACTCGCTGGCATGCGCACGCGGACGAGATAATCGCCTGGATGCACGAGACCGGCCTCGAGCGAGGCGCGGTCGCCGAAATGCATCGCGAGCCGGTCCTGCACGAGCCGGAGGCCGCGTCCGCCATCGGCGACGTGTGGCGGCGCGGGCGCGACAGCGCAGGGGTTGCGCACCGTCAGCTCCACCATCCCGCCCACGCTGCGGGCATGCACGTCGACGAGTACGCGCGGCTGCGAGGAGCGCAGCCCGTGCTTCACGGCGTTCTCGACGAGGGGAAGCAGGATCAGCGTGGGTACGATGCGCCCGGCGCAACGCGGTTCGACGTGGACGTGGCTGCCGATTCGGTCCGGGTGGCGCAGGGTTTCGATCTGCAGGTAGCTCTCGACGCACGCGAATTCCGCCGCGACCGAGTGGTCCTCTTCCTCCGCGGCCGTGAGTGTCCGCTGCAGGAACTCACCGAGCCGTGCGATGGCGCCCGCCAGGGCGGGCGATCGAGTGATCTCCATGCTCGCCATGATGTTGAGCGCGTTGAAGAGAAAATGCGGGTTGATCTGCGTGCGCAGTGCCCGCAGTCGCTCGCGCGTCGCGCGCATCTCCACCTCGGCACGCAGCGCGCGTTCGCGCGACAGGCCGCGGAAAGCCAGCAGCCCCATCGCGGCCGCAACGCACGAGACGTAGAGCACGGAATACTCGACGGCGTTGGCCAGCCACATGTACCAGAAGCCGGGCGCGGCGGGATTCACGAAGTGCAGCCAGGAGAACGTGTCGTCGCTGTTTCCGAGCAACCACATCGCGATGCCGTACATCGGCCGCGCGAGGCTCGCGAACAGCAGCGCGCTCGCCGCCAGCGTGAGGATCCCGGCGACGCTGTTCCAGCGACGCCAGGATTCGAGCACGGCCCACCCGCCGGCGATCACGAACGGAAGCAGGAGGATGCCCTGCAACGCGTCGTTCGATACCGGCGGAATGAGCTCCGGATAACGCATCTGCTCGATCGCATAGAACAGCACGCGGCTGAGCGCGAGAAAGCCCCAGATCGGCATCACGACCCACGCTACGAACGGCCATCCGCTTTCCGCGAGCGCGCCGTCCCGAGTTTCCTGCATGTCCTCTCCCGTTCACTTCGAGACTCGCCGGAAACGGACGTCATCGACCTCGCGGCGAATGCTCGCCGGCGCGCCAGCCCAGCATCGCGGCGTAACCTCGCCACGGACGCCAGGACTCGGAGCGCCGGCCCAGCTGCAGTGTCGACATCGGCGCCGCGGCTTCGTTCAATCCGCGGCGCAGTGCGACGTCCTCGAGCGGAAATGAATCGGGCTCGCCCAGTGCGCGCAGCGCGACGTACTGCGCCGCCCATGTCCCGAAGCCGGGTACTGCGGCGAGCGCCGTCGTCACTTCGTCCGCAGATGCCCGCCAGTCGATCGAACCGTCCCGCACGGCGCGCGCCAGCGCATGCAAGGTCGCCAACCGCGACGTAGTTAGCCCCAGGCTTCGGCCACTCGCGCGCAGCAGCTCGTCCGGCGTCGGAAACAGGTGCGTGAGGCCGGGTGCGATGTCGGGACAGCGCAGGCCCGCGACACGCGTGATCCTCGCGAGCACGGGGTTCGCCGCCGCGGCATTCGCGGGCTGTTCCACGGCCGCGCGCACCGCGCACTCGAACGGATCCCAGGCGCCGATGATCCGGGTGCCCGGCCAGCGCCGCAGCAGCGCGCCGAGTTGCGCATCGACGCTCAACGCCTCGCGGGTCTGGCCAGGATCGGCAGCCACGTCGAACATCCGCTTCGCGTTGTCGACGATGCCGAACAGTGCGCCCGGCTCAACATCGGACACCCACAGCTCCAGGCATCGGTGGCTGGCCGCGTGGGTGACGCGGATCGATGCCACCGACTCGCCGACGCGGACGAGCCGCGAATACGAGTCCGCATCGACGTGCTCGACGCCCGCGATCGCGCGAGCCGCGAGAAAGTCGAGCGCGTGCCGCCAGTCGAATGGCGGGCGGTACGAGAGCCGGAGCATCACGCGATCCGCGCGCCGCGTGACGGCGCGCCGCTTGCGCAGATCGCGCGGCGCCCGCCCGTAGACGTCGAGGAAGCAGTGATTGAAGCGGCGCACGCTGCCGTAACCCGCCGCGAGCGCGATCTGCGTGATCGAGAGATCCGTATCGTCGAGGAGCCGCTTCGCGAACTGCAGACGCCGCGTCTGCGCGATGGCGATCGGCGACGCGCCCACGTGGCGGGCGAACAACCGTGTGAGGTGCCTTGCGCCGACGCCCAGCCGTTCGGCGAGCTCATCGACCGACTCGTCGTCGAGCGCACCATCGCGGATGAGTCGCAGCGCGCGGCGCACCACGGCCGACGTGCCGAGCCACGCCGGCGAACCCGGCGCCGCTTCGGGACGGCAGCGCAGGCAAGGGCGATAGCCCGCGGCGGCGGCCTCGGTCGCCGTCGCGTAGTAGTGAACGTTCTTCGGCCTGGACGTCGGTGAGGGGCAGATCGGCCGGCAGTAAATGTGTGTCGAGCTCACCGCGACGAAGATCTTTCCGTCGAAGCGCGCGTCGCGACTCAGTCGGACGCGCTCGAGCGCCCTGCGGTTCAGTCCTGCCACGGATTCCATGTCGGGACACTACGCCCGCGTCACGCTGGCAACCAGCCGTTTTCGGACATGGTCGAATCCACGTCCAGGTCCGAAAAGCGCCGGTATCCGGCGACGACGTGTTCTAGGTTCGTTCCATCACGAAGACCGGAGCAGTCGATGGAGCAGATCGTCTCGAACGACGGTACGACGCTGGCCTATGAACGCAGCGGCAGCGGTCCGCCATTGCTCATCATCGGCGGCGCGCTCGCGGATCATCACTTCTACGCGCCGCTGGCGTCCGCGCTGGCCGCGGATTTCACGGTCTTGAATTTCGACCGCCGCGGACGGGGTGCGAGCGGGGACGCGTCCGCCTACGAAGTCGCGCGCGAGATCGAGGACGTGAAGGCGCTCGTCGGTCTCGAGTCGCGCCCCGTGCTCGTCTATGGCCACTCATCGGGCGCGGCGCTCGCGCTGCATGCCGCCGCCGCCGGCGTTCCGATGGCGCAGATCGTGCTGGCCGATCCGCCGTTCTCCGCTCGTGGAGCGAATGACGACGCAGCGCGGGCTGCGTTCGCGGCGGAACGCGCCCGGATCGATGACCTGCGCGCGCGCGGCTATCTGCGCGGCTGCGCGTGTTTCTTCCTGGCCTCGCTCGGCTTGCCCGCCGACGAGATCGACGGCGTGCTCGATTCTCCGATGGGGGAGGGCATGATCGACGGTGCACGCGCGTTGCCGTACGACTATCGGCTGCTCGGTGACGGGCTGGTGCCGACGGCGCTCGCGGCACGGATCACGACGCGTGTCGCGATACTCTCCTCTGAGGCCTCGGGCGAAGCGGCCGCGCAGCTCGTTGCCGCACTGCCCGACGGCGTGCTCGTGCGTACGGAGTGTGCGGCGCACGAAACCGCGCCCGGCGACATGGCGCGCGAGCTGCGCCAGCGTTTGCTCGACGCTCACTGATTCACCGATCTCGCGAGCTGGCCGCACAGCCAGCCTCCGTATGTCCCGCTGGCGCAACGCGCGACGCGAATGCGGGACAGCCGCGGCTTTTCCGCCACGTTTCGACTCTTGCTTCCGCATCCGCGGCGGTAGTTGGGCCGCGGCTGCCGGTTCGTCACGCGCCCTGCGCGATCCACCGAGCGAACCCGGCGTTCGTCACAAACCCCGAAAACGCCGCCGACGCGCCAATATTCTCCATCCACCGTGTGATCCGCGACACTCCGCGTCTCCGCCACAGCCTGACTACACCGGCTGTCGCCGGCGCGCTACGTGCCGGCCGGATCCCGAATGCAGAACTACACGTTGGAGGATCCGCATGTTCCGTCTGAAACCGATCACTCACGCCGTCTTGCGTGCGCTCGTGGGCGCGGCCGCCGGTGGCGTCCCGCTCGCCGCGTTCGCGCAGTCGCCTGCCCAGCCCGAACCGACAACCCTGGAGGAAGTCGTGGTGACGGGCTCGTTCATTCCACGCGCCACGGACGAAGGCGCGCTGCCGATCACCGTGGTCACCGCCGAACAGATCGCGAAGACGGGTGCGCAAACCACCGAGCAGTTGCTGCAGACCATCACGTCCGCGACCCAGGGCAACAGCAATACGGTCATGGCGTCCGTCTCCGGTGTGAACTCCGCCGGCGTGGCCGGCGCATCGCTGCGTGGACTCGGTTCCGTGCGCACCCTGGTGCTGATCAACGGCCGCCGCAGCAGCGCGGGCGGTACCCTGACGGACAGCACGACGGTGGACATCAACAGCATTCCGATTGCCGCGGTCGAGCGCGTCGAAGTGTTGAAGGACGGCGCCTCCGCGATCTACGGCAGCGACGCCATCGCGGGCGTCATCAACTTCATCCTCAAGAAGAACTACCAGGGTGGCGGCCTGTCGCTGAACATGGGCGCGAGCGACCAGGGCGGCGCGGGCTCCAAGCGCGCCACCGCGTCCTTCGGCTTCGGCAACCTCGAAGACGATCGCTTCAACATCCTGTTCGTGGCGAACCATGTGAGGGAGAACCCGCTCTTCGGCCGGCAGCGCGACTTTGCCGACTCGGCGATCGACGAGATACACGGCACCGACGGGACGTCCGGCAATGCCTTTCCGGCGAACATCGTGATCCCGAACGTCGTCGTGAACGGCATGACGGGGCCCGTCACGGTCAATCCGCGCGCGCCGAATTGCGCGCCGGCGGTCGTCGATCCCAACTTCGGCGATTCGGTGTGCCGCTACGACCCCTCGCGCGAAGTCAGCCTGCTGCCCAAAGTCGAGCGCTCGAACATCTACGGCGCGCTGCAGTTTGCCTTCACGGACGACGTCACGGGTTATGCCGAGGCTTCGTTCGGCCACAATCGCATGAACACGGTCATCCAGGCTGCGCCGGTATCCGATCAGTTCGGCCTCCCGGCGACACACCCGCTGTTCAACCAGGCGCCTTACAACGGTTTCGCGACCGTCGTGCTGCGACCCACCAGCACCTTCTATCCGACCGCCTACATCCAGGGCATCACCGGCGGAGCGACGCCCGACGTGCTCGTGCGCTATCGCACCGTCGAGATCGGCAATCGCGACTTCACCGACACGTCCGACCAGCTCCGCTTCGCGCTCGGTACGCAGGGCAAGATCGGCGGCTGGCAGTTCGACGCGCCGCTGCTGTTTGCGCAGACGGAGATGACGGAGCGCATCAACGGCGGCATTTCGCTGTACACCCGGCTGCTGCCGCTGCTCAACAGCGGCACCGTGAATTTCTTCGGCGAGAATACGGCCGAGATCAAGGCGCAGCTCGCCGCGACGCAGTTCATCGGTGATGCGTACACGACCAAGAGCTCCATCACGAGCTTCGCGCCGCACGTCTCGCGTGAATTGTTCGAGCTGCCGGCCGGTCCGGTGGCCATGGCATTTGGCGTCGAGGGCCGCCGGGAGAAGTTCGAGACGCGGATCGCTCCGGAATTGCAGCTTGGCGACACCACGCAGTACGGCGGCAGCAACCTGCCGGTCGACGTCTCGCGCGATGTCACCAGCGTGTTCGCGGAGTTCAGGGTTCCGGTGCTCGAGAGTCTGAACCTGAGCGCGGCGGTCCGTCGCGACCGCTATGAGGGCACGGGCAGCAAGACCGTGCCGAAATTCACGCTGGAGTGGCGCCCGCTCGACGAGCTGCTGCTGCGCGGATCCTATGGCAAAGGCTTCAGGGCCCCGAGCCTGACGGAGTTGTACCAGCCGCAGATCACCGGCGTCTCGTCCACCGGCCTCAACGACCCGGCTCGCTGCGGTCCCGGCAGACCAAACGACTCGCGCGACTGCCTCACGCAGTTCAACATCCTGCTGGGCGGCAACCCCGAGCTGAAGCCCGAGACTTCGGACAACTTCACCCTCGGTGTCGTCGTCGAACCGCTCGAAGGGCTGTCCGTCGGCATCGATGCCTTCAAGGTCGACCTGCAGAACACCATCATCGCCGGCATCACACCCGAAGAAATCCTGGGGGATCCGCAATTCGCCGACTTCGTGGTCCGCGAGCCCGACAGCGACGGTCTGCCGGGGCACATCTCGCAGATCAACCAGCTCAATCTCAACTTCGGCGAGACCAGGGTCACCGGCGCGGACCTGGACGTGCGCTATCGGTTGCCGGAAATGGCCATCGGTCGCTTCACCCTGAATGCGAACGGCACCTACTTCAAGAAGTTCGACATCCAGAATCTCGACGGCAGCTTTCAGAGCGTGAGAGGCGCAGTCTCGCCGATCACGAACGGGGTAGGTGGGGCCATTCCGAAGTGGCATCACTATCTATCGCTGGGCTGGGATTTCCGCGAAGTCAACGTGACGTTGGCGCAGAACTACCAGGCCTCGTATCGCGATCTGGAAAGCAACGTCACGCAGGTCCCTCGCACGGTCGAGGCGTACGTCACGCACGACTTGCAGGCCTCGTACACCATGCGCGAGAAGCTCCAATTCTCCCTGGGCGTCAAGAACCTCCTGGACGAGGATCCGCCGTACACCAACGCGGCCGTCGTGAACTACTTCCAGGCGGGATACGACCCGGGATATGCCGATCCTCGCGGTCGCTTCTTCTATGGAGTCGTGTCGTACTCGTTCGAATAGATGTGAGGGGCCGTTCGAGAGGGGCTGGCAACAGCCCCTCTTCATGGTGACGGAGGACGTTCATGAGGTCGATTCTCTTGTTGATACCCGCCTTGGCGATCATGTCCGCCTGCGTGCATCGTCAGGCGAACTCCGTTACGACCGATCCGGCTGCTGCGCGCGCGGCGGAAGAACGCAAGGCGAAACGCCTGGGCTATCGGCTCGTCGAGAAGGACGGTCAGACGCTCTACTGCCGCAGGGAGCTCGCGACCGGTTCTCATCTCGACAAGAAGACGATCTGCTTGACGCCGGCGCAGTGGAGCCAGGAGGCTGAGAGGACGAAGGAGGCGATCATCGACGCGGGCCGTTCAGTACGGCCCAGGCCACCCGAACGACCGGGTTTACCTTCCGGCTGACCAGCCGCATCAGCTGGCCACACAGCCAGCCGCCGTACCCGCGAGAAAGAACGTGGGCGCCCGGATGAGCCGCGCGACGATCAGCATGGCGATCGCGCTCGCCCTGCCGACGGCCGTATCTCTGTTCCGGATGACGAGTCCCGTGCAGTATATCGGCGTGTCCTGCTACTTCGCCTGGATCCTCGGGGTCGATCTCACCGCAACGACAGTCGTCGCGAATGGCTAACGGCGCGGCAATCGACGCCGTCGTGATCGGCGCCGGCATCGCCGGCGCGTCGATCGCGTACTTCATGGCCGAACGCGCGCGCGTACTCGTCCTCGAACGCGAGCCCCAGCCCGGCATGCATTCCACGGGAAGGTCCGCTGCGCTGTTCAGCGAGACGTACGGCTCGCTGCAGGTGCGGGCGCTGACGCGCGCCAGCCGCGCATTCCTCGAACGCCCGCCGCGCGGCTTCGCGGAGAATCCGCTCCTGACGGCGCGCGGCGCGCTGGTGATCGGGTCGCGAGAGGAATCGGCGCAGGTCGAAGCGGATTTCGAAGCCATGCGCGCGTACACCTCCGACCTTCAGTTGCTGAATCCGCAGGAGATGCACTCGCGGGTGCCGGTGCTCGCGCCGGCGCACGCACAGCTTGGTCTGTTCGAGCCCGGCGCGGCGGACGTCGACGTCAATTCGCTGCACCAGGGTTTTCTGCGCGGCCTCAAGCAGCGCGGCAGCCGCGTCGAGTGCGGCGTGCAGATCCAGTCCATCGAGCGTTCAGGCGAGGAGTGGCTGCTCGAAGTGTCCACTCGCGGCGGGCAGCCTTACACGCTGCATGCGCCGCTGCTCATCAACGCCGCCGGCGCCTGGGCTGATGACGTCGCCAGGCTCGCCGGCGTTGCTCCTCTCGGTGTCGAACCGCGCCGGCGCACGGCGTTTCTGTTCGAGCCGCCCGCGGGCGTCGAGACAGCTCATTGGCCCTTCGTCACCAGCGTGCGCGAGGATTTCTACTTCAAGCCGGATGCGGGATTGCTGCTGGGTTCGCCGGCCAACGCGGACCCGGTGCTTCCGCATGACGTGCAGCCGGAAGAGTTGGACGTGGCGCTCGCGATCGATCGCATCGAACGCGCCACCACGATGCGCATCGAGCGGCCGATCCGGCCGTGGGCGGGGCTGCGCTCGTTCGTCGGCGACGGCGGACTCGTCGGCGGCTTCGACGCGCACGCGCGCGGGTTCTTCTGGGTGGCCGCTCTCGGCGGCTATGGAATCCAGACGAGCGCGGCGATGGGCGAAGCCTGCGCGCACCTGGCATTGGGACGCGCGTTGCCGGGGTCCCTGACGTCTCATGGACTGACGCCCGCGATGATCGGCATCGAGCGACTACGGTCTTGACAGGTTTGATGCGACGTCGATTGCGACCGCTTCCAGGAGCATCCACGCGCCGTGGAAATCCAGTGGGCGCGTGGGTTGCCGCACTGCGGGATCACGACAAATCTTCACACTTGATGTGAGAGTTTTCCGGGCCTCGTGACAGAAGAGAGTAGGTAGGGCTCGACTGCTCGCGATAACGCTACCGCGCGGCGTTCACGGCGCGCAAGCACAAGGAAGGCGAATGAAGGTTTCTGCGGGGATGGCCTGCGCACGATTGTGGAGGGAGAAACACGAGGACAAGTCTCGGTCGCGTCCTCGCCATCCTTGTTTTCTTTTCTTGTGCCGCGACCAAACCCGCGACCACCATCGGCTACACCTACGACGCCAACGGCAACCGCCTGACCCAGACCGGCACCAGCGCAAGCACATACACCGTCGCAAGCACCTCCAACAAGCTCAACTCCACGAGCGGCGCTTTGGCGCGCACCTACACCTTTGATGCCGTTGGCAACGTGCTCACCTCGGGCGCCACCGTCCATACCTATAATAACCGCGGCCGTATGAAGACCGGCCGGCTCTCCTCCACCGGTACGAACACGACCTACCTCTACAACGCCATCGGCCAGCGCATCCGCAAGAGCGGCGGCACGCCCGGCACCGTGATCTACGCCTACGACGAGGCCGGGCACCTCGTCGGGGAATACAACTCCACGGGCGTGCTGGTGCAGGAGACGGTGTGGCTAGGCGACATCCCCGTCGCGACGTTGCGTCCGAACGGCTCGAACGTGAGCGTGTTCTACGTGCACACCGACCAGCTCAACACGCCCAGAAAAGTCTCGCGCCCGAGCGACAACAAGCTGCGCTGGAGATGGGATCCGACGCCGTTCGGCGAAGGCGCGCCCAATGAGAACCCGGAAGCGCTCGGCGCGTTCAAGTACAACCTGCGCTTCCCCGGCCAGTACTTCGATGTCGAGACCAATCTGCATTACAACTACTTCAGAGACCACGATCCGGCGATCGGCAGGTATGTGCAGAGCGATCCGATCGGCTTGCGGGGAGGGGTGAACACGTACAGGTACGCGGGCGGCAATCCGATTACTCTCGTCGATCCCACTGGTCTTGTGACATGGAGGGGCACCGGGTCGTCGATCTCTGTCGTTTTTGGCGGGGGTGCTACACGTATGACGTTCGACTTGGTTTCAGACTGCGTAAACAATCGCCGTGGCCGGGTTCGGGTTGTCGCGGGCGGTTTTGCCGTTGGTTTCGGGTTGACGTTTACAGGTGGGTCGGGCGAGGTGGAATTCGAAGACAACCTCGCTGAGGTCGATCCCTTCGTCTTCGAGGGACAAGCAAAGTTTGTCTCTGCAGGGGTCACGATCGGCGGAGTACCGCCGCCGGAGGTTCGCAACGCACCGGGGCGAATTCCTAATCCGAAGGAAGGGCTGTCGATTCAGGGCGCGGCGATCGAACTCGGTGGGGCGCGGTCAATCGGTCTCGGTCAAATGCTGGGCTTAGATTTCAGCATTTCCGGCGGCGCGGGAATATCTCGCGTTGATGAATCAAACATCGAGTGCTGCACAGAATGAACAAAATCAAAAGTGGCTTTCCCAAAGGAAGACGACTGTCGATCGCATTGGCGGCGATCGCTGTAACGATCGGGGCGATCTTGCTAAGCATCGTTGAAGAGCCGAGAGCGTCTGAGAGCGGCTTCATTATCGGGATCGGCGCAGTTATTTGCGGGCTCTTGTTGTTCGTCGTGTGCCTCGAACAGTTAGTCTCGCCAACGTTGCCGAACCAGTTTTCCTGGCGCGCCATTGCCCGAGGATTTGCGTACTCGATGCTCCTTCTAATCGGGGCCGGTTTGGTCATTCAGGCCGTTGTCGGCAATCAACCTGCATATAACCTGCTCGTCGCTCGCGCACCCATTCTGCTTCTGGTGATGCTAGCGACATACGTCGCGGCGCGAAGGATGGTTGGATCTGAGGGTCGGTAGTCGCGTCATTACAACTACTTCAGGGACTACGATCCGGCCACGGGAAGGTACCCGCAGTCGGATCCGATCGGACTCGATGGTGGCCTGAATCCTTACCAGTACGCGGAACAGGATCCAATTCGATACATGGACCCATTCGGATTGCACGCAATTCCGTGGGTCGGGCCGATGGTTAGGCCATTGGTACGGCCCGGAGCTGGAACGATTGATCCAGTCCTTCCTTGGGTAGCCTTTCCATCAGAGGAAGACATTCAGGAATGCGAGGACGATTGCAACAGAGAATGGGATAAGCACATGGTCACGTGCGAAGCGATTTGGAAGATGAAAGGCAGGCCAAAGAGCGGTTATGCGATTTGCAAGCAAAGAGCGAACAAGATTCTGATTGAATGTATCCAGGACTGCGGGCGGCTGCTCGCTCAATGTCCTGATCCCCGTGCAATCCCCCAGCAGCACCGGTATCGCTTGAATGAAAAACGAAGACATAACCGACCCAGAGATCGTCGCTGAGTTTTTTACGCGCATCTCCGCAGGAGATGAAGAAGCCGCGTTCGATCTGGCGCAATTTTGCATGTCGCGGATAGTTAAGAAAGACGCGGACGCGATGCTAGATATGGTCGAAGGACTCTCACGAGTCTCGGAGAAACTTGGCTCAACGCACGCGCGAGCATTTTTGAGTGACGACTGGAAATCGCTTCGCGCCATCCTTCTGAAGCGGCTAAAGCGTGAGCTGGGAGCGACATAGCTGCTGCCTCGCGAATGACTGCGGTTGAATGCATCGCGCAACTACGTGGCTCTGAACCGCGCCGGCTTTCCCGGACGCTGCATTGCGTGGGTCAGGCTGTAACCCCCGCGTGGCTTCCGATGACGCAGGAAGCACAGCCATGGGGTCGTTCTGACTCGAAGCACCACTTGGCCAAAGAAGAAGCGCGACCTGTAGAGTTCTGATGCCAGCGGTCGTCGGTACTATCCCGGATGCCGGACCCTGAGCCACCAGACAAACTGCAGATGAACATGGAGAAAATTGCTCATCTGCGGCGCAGAGGTTGCATGCGCGCCGCGTTTGCAATTCTGGCCGTGCTCGTGTGCGCAGGCACGCATGCCGATGAGCAGGCGTTGCTCTGGGTAAAACAGGATCGGCTCACCCGGCAGGCAGAGGATCTGCTGCTCGCGATGCAACGCGCACAGGATTTCGGCCTGTCCGCTCGCGATTTCGATTCTTCCCGGGTTTCCATCGAGGCTCTGCGCGAGAGCCGCGATTCCCGCGCGCTCGATGAGCGGGTCACGGCCGCGGCTTCCCGTCTGATTCGCGAGCTGCACGAAGGTCGCGTCGATCCGCACGCCGCGGGATACGAGTTGACGCGGGGCCGTGCTCCGTTGGATCTGCCGGATGCGCTGCGCCGGATTGCGACGGCCTCGGATATGGCGGCGGTCCTCGCGGATTTCGAGCCGCAGTCCTCGCAGTATCGGGCCCTGAAGCAGATGCTCGCGCGGTATCGCCGCATCCCCGCAGACCTCTCTGCCTTGCCTGCGCTGTCCCGGCGCAGCGTGCAGCCCGGTGACCTTTACGACGGGAGCTCAAGACTGAGCCGGCTCCTGGCTGCGTTCGGCGACGCGCCGATGATTGATGAGGCGGGCGCCTCAGACTCCCTCTACGACGCAAACCTCGCCGCCGCGCTCGCGCGCTTTCAGCAGCGACATGGCCTGGAAGCCGACGGCGTCCTCGGCAGAAAGACACTGGCGGCGCTCGCGGTTCCCGTCTCGAGCCGAATCCGCCAGATCGAGCTCACCATGGAAAGATGGCGCTGGCTGCCCGACATCGTTCCGCCCGCGATCATCGTCAATGTGCCGCAGTACGTGCTCTACGCCTTGCCCCGCCCGCGCGATACGTCCGTCGACTCGGCGCCAGCGAGAATCCCGGTGATCGTGGGCATGTCCGCGCGGCAGACACCCATCTTCGATAGCGCGATCGAGTCGGTGATCTTCCGTCCGTACTGGAATGTTCCCGCGAGCATCCTACGCCAGGAGCTGCTCCCGCTGATTGTCCGGGACGAGGGCTATCTCGCACGGCACGACCTGGAGATCGTGCGCGGAGCGGGCGACGACGCAACCGTTCTGCCGGACGATGGCGCGAGCATCGCGGCACTGCGTGCGGGTCGTGCCCGGTTGCGCCAACGCCCCGGCCCGAACAACGCGCTGGGCCTCATCAAGTTCGTACTGCCCAATCCCTACAGCGTCTATCTGCACTCCACGCCCGAGGCCCAACTCTTCGCGCGCGAACGGCGCGCACTGAGCCACGGATGCATCCGCGTCAGCGACGCCAGCGCGCTGGCGCAGTACCTGCTCGAAGACACTGAGGGCCGCTGGGATGCGGCCGCCATCGAAGCGGCGAGTTGCGCGACGCGGACCTTTACCGTCCGGCTGGCGACTCCCGTGCCCGTTTTCATCCTGTACGGCACCGTCGTGGTCGACTCCGACGGCCGCGCTTTGTTCTTCGATGACGTCTATGGCTACGACCACAGACTCGATGCTCTGCTGCGCCGTCCTCGCTGAGGATTCACGATCTCATGGCGCTCGTTGTATCGAGCGCAGATAGCTCATCACGCGCTCTATCTTCTCGATGGCCCTGCGGTGGGCAACTTCGTCGTCAGGGTCGTCTCCAAAGAACTCGTAGCCCCAGACGGGCATGTGCCGTGGGCCATGCGCGCTCAGATCGGCCTGACCGTCGATGATCCGGTAGATGTCGTCCGCCGGAAACTGGCCGCCGCGTCGCGAAGCAATCAGCGTGAGATCCGGAACGCGCACCGAGAGGAAGGGAGCGATGGGGCCATTGCCGCGCGCATCGACGCCGTGGCACCCGGAACAGGATCGCTTGAACTGCCGCTCGCCGAGTTCGATCGCCCGGTGGTCTGCTTGCCCGGAACCGGCACACGCGATGAGCGCAAGGGTCAGAGCCAGGAGCGCAGGCCAGAGTACTTTCACGAATCGATCCTCGGTGGGTTCTCGAGCGCAGGGTCGCGCCGTGGCGGAAGCCGGGCATCCGTGTGATGCCGATCTTGACAGGAATATTGCGTACGCCGCTACGCGAGGATGCGAATCCACGCGCGGCCCCAGTCGCGCACACTTGCATTGGACGCCCGTCCACCAACAGCAACTGGGGAATCATCATGAACCTGATCAAATGGCAGCCTTTCGGCGAGTTCGACGATACCTTCAGCCGGCTGATCCCGGCCCTGTTCGGCCGCAACGGACGCATCACCGCGGAGAACGGCGAAAGATTCGGCTGGACGCCGAGTGCGGACATCAGCGAGACCGAGCAGGAATACCTGATCCGGGCCGAGCTTCCGGCGGTCAAGAAGGAAGACGTCAAAGTCACGCTGGACCACGGAATGATCACCATTCACGGCGAGCGCAAGGAGGAGAAGGAGACGAAGGACGAAAAGTTCCATCGCGTGGAGAGCTTTCGTGGCGCGTTCTCGCGCAGCTTCTCCGTGCCGGAGAACATCGACGAAAAAGCGATCCGAGCCGATTCGAAGGATGGCGTCCTGACCGTCCACCTTCCCAAGACCAGGCCGACCGCGGCCAAGGTGGTCGAAGTCAAGGTGCAGTAGTTGGCTCCCGTACGGGGCGCCGGATCCCTTCCGGCGCCTTCAAGGATGAAACTCATGAACTCGCAGATCCGGCAGCAGGTGACCGCCGCGGAGCGCGCCCTCGCGGAACGCGCACGCAAGGGCCATGACATCGAATCGGGGGAAGCCAACGCGCATGCCGTCAAGGCGCGCAAGCGAAAGAAGGTGGTGACGCGCAGCTCGGCCGATGTCGAACCGGAAGCGCGCGACGCCATGATCGCGGAGGCGGCCTACTTCCGAAGCGCGCACCGCGGCTTCGAACCCGGCCACGAGGTGGACGACTGGTTGGCCGCCGAATCGGACATCGATCTGGCGATCGCGCGAGACGCCTGCTCGTGACCGCGAGCCGATGCCCTTTCACCTGGCTTCCCTGATCGAGCTCAGGTCGGGACTTAGGCGCGGCGTCCGGGCCCGTCCGCGATTCGCAGCTATCCCGAGACTCGTACGAGGTATTGCGTAGCGCGCGCCCGTTCGCCAGCGAATTCAGATGCCCGGTCCGGCCTTAACGGACAGGCATGCGGTCTATCCCTTATATCGGAGTTGGCCGCCGCTTGTTAGAAAGGTTCCGGAAGGAGGCATCATGACCCGACACTACCCGGCGCCCGCGCGATGACACGAACCGTTCGCCGCACCGCGTGGCTGCTGGCGCTGCTGCCCATGGTTGCCGCGGCCGGGGGCACCGCCAGGAGCGAGCTCAACGAGGTCCTGCGCGCCAAGGCCGACGCGAATCATGGGGCGCAGCTCTTCGCCCAATGCGCGGCCTGTCATGGTGCGGATGGAAACGGGGAAACGCGTGGATCGGCGCCGCGCATAGCCGGACAACACTATCGGGTGCTCGCAAAGCAGATCGTCGATTTTCGTCACGGGAAGCGATGGGACTTCCGCATGGAGGGCATGGCCGACCAGCATCACCTCGCGGGAGCGCAGGACATCGCTGACGTGGCGGTTTACGTGGCCGGACTCACGCGGCCCGGCAAACGCGGCATCGGCAGCGGTGAGTTTGCCGAAGAGGGCAGGCGGATCTATGCGGCTGGATGCGAGTCGTGCCACGGGCGCGAAGCGGAAGGCGATCCTGTGCGCGGAGTGCCGCGTCTTGCCGGCCAGCACTATTCTTATCTGGTGCGGCAGATGTACGACGCCGTGGATGGGCGGCGACCGGCATTGCCGCGGTTACATTCGCAGCGGATCACGCCGCTCGATTTTCAACAAGTACGCGCGGTGGCGGACTACCTGGCGCGCATCGGGTGGCAGCCGAACGAACCTGGAGAATGAGATTCTCCCGAATGGCACTGCGCCCGATCACGCGACCGGATTGAGTGCCGCGGAAGCGCACGAGCGCCTGAGACGGGAAGGAGTCAACGAGCTTCCGCAATCGGACCGGCGTACGGCGCGACGCATCATCGCCGACGTCGTGCGCGAGCCGATGTTTGCCCTGCTGATCGCCGCGGCGGTGGTATACGGCGCGTTGGGCGAGCTGGGCGAGTCGCTCATGCTGCTGGGCTTCGCGACCATTTCGGTTTCGATCGCGGTCGTTCAGCAGGGTCGCAGCGAAAAGGCGCTCGACGCGCTGCGCGACCTCACCAGTCCGCGCGCCCTGGTGATCCGCGACGGCGAACGCATCCGCATTCCTGGCCGAGAGGTCGTGCGGGGCGACGTCGTCGTGCTCATCGAAGGTGACCGCATTCCGGCAGACGGTGTCGTGGTCTCCGGCGACTACATCGAGGTCGATGAATCGTTGTTGACGGGCGAATCCCTGGCCGTGCGCAAACGCGCCGCGAGGGAAGTGCCGCTTCGTCTGGCGCCACCGGGAGGCGAGGATTCGAGCCAGGTGTTTTCCGGCACGCTCATCGTTCGCGGCACGGGGCTCGCCGCGATCGTGGCCACCGGCGCCCACAGCGCGATCGGCACCATCGGCGTTTCCCTCGCGGGAATGGTGCGCGAGCAGCCGAGGCTGGAGCGGCAGACGCGGCGCATGGTCCTGGTATTCGGCGCCATTGGTCTGGCGGTCAGTCTGCTGGCGTTCGTGTTGTATTGGGTGCTGCGCGGTTCGTGGCTCGAAGCGCTGCTCGGCGCGATCGCCGTCGGCATGTCGTTGCTGCCGGAGGAATTCCCGCTCGTACTCACCGTCTTCATGGTCATGGGCGCCTGGCGTCTGTCGCGGTCGCGCGTGTTGACGCGCCGCGCCGCCGCCATCGAGGCATTGGGCGCCGCGACAGTGCTGTGTACCGACAAGACCGGAACCCTCACGCGCAACCTCATGTCGGTGGCGCACCTGGAGACCTTCGGTGTGCGCCATTCCCGGGAAACCTGGGAGCCTGCCCTTCCCCCGCAGCGAATCGCCGAGTCGTCGCCCCTGTCCGATCTGCTGACCCACGCCTCGCTGGCGAGCGACGCACACCGGCTCGACCCGATGGATCGCTCGCTCGCCGATCTGTGCGATCTGACGCATCCGGGTGCGCCCGCGGGCACGTTGTTACGGGAGTATCCCTTGCAGCCAAAACTGCTGGCGGTGACCCGCGTATGGAGCTTCGAGGGCGCGACGCATGTGGTCGTCGCGGCGAAAGGCGCTCCGGAAGCGATCGCCGGACTTTGCAGGCTCGCGGCCGACGAGCTGACCGGTCTGCGGACGCAGGTGGACATGCTCGCGCACTGCGGCATGAGAGTGCTGGCGGTGGCACGCGCGCGCGGCAGCGCCAGTAGTTTGCCCAACGATCCGGGAGATTTCCGATTCGAATTCCTGGGTCTCATCGGTTTCACGGACCCGCTGCGCGAGTCGGCGCGCGCCGCGATTCGCGAGTGCCGCTCCGCGGGCATCCGCGTCGTCATGATCACGGGCGACCACCCGGCGACCGCGGCGGCGATCGCGCAGCAGGCAGGCATCGATGCCGGCGACTCGTGCTCCGGTGCGGAGCTGGGTGCGCTCGACGACGAGGCGCTGGCGCGGCGCGTATCCACCACCTCGGTCTTCGCCCGGATATCGCCGCAGCAGAAGCTGCGTATCGTCAATGCGCTGAAAGCCAATGGAGAAATCGTCGCGATGACGGGCGATGGCGTCAACGACGCGCCGGCGCTCAAGGCGGCGCACATCGGCATCGCCATGGGCGGACGCGGCACGGACGTGGCGCGCGAGGCGGCTTCGATCGTGCTGCTCGACGACGACTTCGGTTCGATCGTGCAAGCGATCCGCCTGGGACGCCGCATCTACGACAACATGCGCAAGGCGATGGGCTACATCCTGGCCATCCATGTGCCGATCGCCGGTCTCGCACTGCTGCCGATCGTCCTGGGCTGGCCACTGGTGCTGACGCCGATGTTGATCGCGCTGCTCGAGCTCATCATCGACCCGGCGTGTTCGGTGGTGCTGGAAGCCGAACAGGAAGAGAGCAACATCATGACGCGCCCCCCACGTCATCCCGATGGCGCACTGCTGGGTGGCGCGCTGATCGGATGGAGCCTGGTGCAGGGCACGCTGGCGTTCGCGCTGGTGGCGGCAATCTACTTTGCCGCGATGCTCCTGCCCGTCACGGCGGAAGAAGTGCGCACCCTGGCGTTCGTGACGCTGGTCGGATCGAACATCGCACTCATCTTCGTCAATCGGACATTCTCGTCGTCCTTGCGGGCGGCACTGGGGCGGCCTAACAGGATGCTCGCGTGGGGCCTGGCGATCACCGCGTCATTGATGGCCGCGATACTGGCCTGGCCGGCACTCCGGCGATTCTTCGACTTGGGACAGCTTCGGGGGCGCGACCTGGCGCTCTGTCTCGGAGCCGCGTTGGGCCTGTTGCTGGTCCTCGAGCTCTCCAAACTGGCGTGGCAACGTCGCCTCGCGAGTTGACGGGCGGTGGGCCAGCCAGAACTCGCGCAGCATGGCGCGGGTACCCGGACGACGCGTACGCAACACCCCTGACGATCTAGGTATAGGGGCTAATTCAGGCGCATTTGCCGGGTGGCAGCATGGACGCATGCACTGCCAGCGCTGCGCCGCGGACGGCTGACCCTTGGACAAGCTCACGTCCATCCTCGCGGTTGTCGACCGCCCGGAAGCAGGCGGCGCGATTCTGGACAAGGCGGTGATCATCGCGCGTCACTTCGGCGTCGCCGTGGAAGTGATCGTGGGCCACCCGGCGCACGAGCGGGCGCTGAATGCCTTGTGCAGCAAGCTCGACTACGCGAACGTGACACTGAAACTGGTGAATCTCGCGGACCGGCCGCTGCGCGAAATCATCGTCGACCGGGTGCGGGAAGCAGGCCCGGATCTCGTGATAAAGGCGCCCGCCGGCATACACCCGCTGCGTCGTTGGACGTTCGATACCAACGACTGGAAGCTGGCGAACGAGAGCACGGTGCCGCTCCTGTTGGTCCGGGACATGGCCTGGGGTGAGCCCCCTCGATTCGCGGCGGCGGTCGACGTCGCTGGTGAGGAGAACACGCTGATCGCGCGCGGGATCCTGCAAGCGGCCGGATTCCTGGCACTCGGCTGCCGTGGAACGCTCGATATCCTCTACTGCGAGCGAGAGCGACGAGAGCATCACGAGTACGTCTCGCGCTCGGACCTGTTGGCGCAGGTGGTGCGGGAGGTTCAGGTCGACCGGGAACGCATCCAGGTGTTCTTCGGAAAGCCGGAGAAAGTGCTGCCACCGAAGCTGT
>CADEED010000042.1 GCA_902826225.1 uncultured Pseudomonadota bacterium
TAGCTGTCCCGCTGACCACAGTCCACCGACCGCGCCACCGCCGGTGAGCATGCGCAGCGACGGGATGTCCGTCACCACCGGCGAAAGGCCGGTCGCGAGCGCTTCGATCACCGAGTAGCCGCTGCCCTCGCGATGACTGCCGAGCATGAAGAGGTCTGCGGCGCGCATGAGCTCCTCGACCCGCGCATGTGGCACACGGCCGAGCAGATGCACCCGCTCGCGCAGCCGCGCATCGTTGGCGACAGTGGCGCGCACCTGCGCGCCGAGCGGCTCGCTGCCGTAGCAGCACCACAGTTTCAGCCCGGGCAATTCCGCCGCCACTGCGCTCACCGCCGTGAGAACGGAGAGCGGATCCTTGTTGACGTCGAGGTGCCCGACCCACAACACGCAAGGGTCGCCACCGAGCCCGGTGGCGGTGCGCGCCGCCGCGCGATCGCCCGGTGTGAACCTGCTGGTCGACTCCGGAATCTCGAACACCCGAACGTGCGGGGCCAGGAGGCCGGTCCGCTGAAACGGGATAGCCTGCGCGTGCGCGCAGAACGAGACGGCATTGGCCGCGGCGGCGCCGCGGCGCCAGATTCCACGCCGCCACAGGCGCGGCAGGCGATCCGCGTGGTCCTGCAACAGGATCGGCGCGCGCGGCACGAGCTCGCGCAAACCGAGCACCTCGCGAGCGAACCCGAGGCCGTGCACGTGCCAGACATCGGCGTCGGCGCGCGCGACCGCCGCGGCGAACCGCGCATCGCGCGTGATCGCACCCTGTCGCGGCCCGACTCCCACGAAGTCATAACACACACCGTTACGCTCGATGGTTTCGTCGCGCCAGTGCGCTTGCACGACACGGACGTCCACGCCCGCCGTCGCCGCGCCATCGGCAACATCTGCGAGCGAATGCCAGTCCTCCAGCAGACGCTCTGCCGGACGCCGCTCCGGATCGACGAAGAAGCTGACCTGTGCGACCCGCATGAATCTCCTCAGATGCTCGAGCTGCGCGGATCGAGCAAGCCGATCGCCCGCTGCGACACGTCGAGCTCCCAGGGACGGTCGTAGCGTCGCAGCGCATAGCGCCAACTCGCGAGCCCGCGCAGCGCGACGCGGGCCCAGCGCGGTGCGCGTGTGTCCTGCACCGTGGGGAAGCGGCAGCGCAGCACGGTCACGAAGTCCTGGATTCGCCGCCGCAGGCGCTCGCTGATCCACGGAGCGTCCGCGTGGCAGGCATAGTCCACCCACTCGGGGCGGGTCCATTCCTGCGCGCTGCTCGGAAACCGGACGGGATCTCCATGCACGTCGCGCAACGGCGCCAGATGGAGGCGCTGCGAATCCGGCACGCTGCCGGCGGGCAGCGGTGTGTACACGTAGACGATGATCTCCGCGTCCGGGTTCACACGCTTCACCCGGCGGATGAAATCGAACGTGCGCTCGGTTTCGCCTTCGGGATCCTCGGGCGGCGCCACCATGAACGACAGTTCCGGGATCACGCCATTGCGCCGGCAAACTTCCGCGACCTCGAGAGTCTGGTCGGAGCGCGTGCCTTTGCGAATCGATCTCAGCAAGCGGTCGTTCGGAGTCTCTGCGCCGATATACGCCATCCTGAGCCGGCTGCGGCGGACCAGCGCCCACGACTCGGCGGAAAGGTTCACGAGCGCGTCGGCGCGCGCATAACACCACCACGGCATCTGCAGCCGGGCCAGGACCTCCAGCAACGGCACCATGTCGGCCTCGCGATCGAAGAAGTTGTGGTCGTAGAACTGCAGCGAATCGGCGCCGAGTCCGTCGCGCAGCCAACTCAGCTCCCGTTCCAGGCGCGCGGCATCGGGCAGCAACGTGGCGCCGCGAAACATCGCCGCCACCCCGCAGAAGGTGCAGCGAAATCGGCAACCGAGCGAGGCCTGGTGGACCGCGGTGCGCTGGCCCATGAACGTCTTCACGAGATAGGCGCGAGGATCGGCGAGCTTGCCGTACGGCAGCCCCGCGGCGTGAATCGGCGCCACGGGCTTCATGGACGGATTGTTGACCGCCATTTCGCCGCGTCGATAGCTCAGTCCCGCGATGCCGGCGAGCGCCGACTCCGAGGGCTCCGGCAACGCGCCCAGCAGTTCGATCAGTGGCGCCTCACCCTGATCACGCGCGAGGTAATCGACGTGATCTCCCGCCAGCGCCGCTTCGGGATACAGGCTCGGAAAGTACCCACCCCAGACGATGGGCAGCCGCGGTGCGTGCACACGCACGGCGCGTGACAGCTCGAGCGCGGTTTCAACCTGCGGCCCGCCCATCACGGTGACTCCGAGCGCATCGAACCGGCCTGCGCGCAGGTGCCGCAGCGTTGTGGCAACCGTATCCTGCTCCACGTTTCCATCGACGATGTCGGCGTCGTGACCATGCTCCTGCAGCGCCGCCGCGACGTTGAGCATCGACAGGGGAAATCGTGCCCGCGCGCGCGAGGTGATGCGCGGATTCACCAGCAGGACACGCGCGCCCACACTCATGACAGCCGTTTTGCGGGCCGCAGCATCTGCAGAACCTTCATTTCGATGGGCCAGCGGTATTCATCGCGCTCGACGCGCAGCCGCGCCAGTCGCTGCAGCCAGCGTTCGCCGGCGCCAGCGCGCTTCCACGCCAGTTCCTGAAAGAACTTGAACCGTTCGATGAGGGAATAACGCTGCGCTGAAACCCACGGCCCGGGCAGCCCGGCGACGAAATCGAAGCGCGACCAGGCATCGAGCGAGTCCGGCAGCTTGAAGCCGCGCGCGACCGCCTCGGCGACGATGGTGCTGCCCGGGTACGGCTTGAAATAGAAGATGGGCGTCTCGAACGACGGACTCATCCTGCGCAACTTCTTGGCAACCTCGATCGACGCGTTGACGCTGCGGTCGGATTCGTCGGGGAAGCCGACGATGAACGGAAAGATCCCGGCGATGCCGAGTTCGCGCATCTTGTCTGCGGTGGCGAATACCTGTTCGAGCGTCACGTCCTTGCGGATCCGTTTGAGCATCTCGGGATCGCCGGACTCGACACCGACCAGGAGGCGCCGCAATCCCGAGCGTTTCGCGAGCCTCCAGATCTCGTCGGTCATGCGGACGCCCTGATCGGCACGCATGGTTGCCGCCCAGGTGAATTTGAGGCCTGAGTCGACGATGTCCTGCGCCATGGCGCTCACCCGTTCGCGACGCGTGAAGAACGTCTCATCCTGGAAGTTCACGTCGTCGAAAGGATGGCGCGCATGGATCTCCCGCAGCTTTTCCACCATGCTGCGTGGATCGAGGCCCACCCACTTGCGCTGGTACACGAACGGGTCCGAACAGAACGCGCAGCGGAAATTGCAGCCCTGCGAGGAGATGTAGTCGAGCTGGCGTTTGCCCTTCAGCCGATAGTAGGACTCGACCGGAATCAGCCCATAGTCGTGCGCGCGGAAGCGGTCGAGAGCGATCAACGCGCGCGGGCCGTTGTCGTGGATGCGCCCCTGCGCGTCGCGGTACATGCAGCCGGCGCAGCCGTCGAGCGTACGACCGGCCGCCAGACGCTCGACGATGTCGGCGAAGGTCGCCTCCCCCTGCGCCTGCACCGTGACGTCGACACAGGGCTCCTCCAGGCACTCGCGTCCGAACATCGAGGGATGCCAGCCGCCCCACACCACAGGCACGTCGGGGCGCGCGCGTTTGGCAGCCTGCGATACGGCGACTGCGTCGGAAATCGGGGCGCCCGTCAGCACGGTGACACCCAGGCACAAGGCGCCGGGCAGGTGCGCCGCCACGGTTTTTTCCGGATGCGGATCGAGTCGGCCGTCGACGATCACGACCTCGTATGTTTCCGGATCGAGTTCCGAGCCGATGGCGAGCAGTGCGAGCGGCATCGTGAAGAACACCGCACGCGGGTTGTACAGAACGATCTTGAGCCGGCCGGCGCGCGCCTCGCTCACGTGCCGTCCCCGCGCGTCACGCGCAACAGCGTCACGGTTTCGTTGATGAACCGGCGCCGCGCGTGCACGTCGAGCACGAAACCGCGGCTGCGAAGTTCGTCGATGAAACTCTCGCAGGCATTTCCGAACGACGACAGCAGCAACAGGGCGGAGCCGCCCGGCGCCAGGTGCTCATCGAGGCCGGCCGCGAACCGCATGGCGGCGTCCGGGGAGCGCCACGCGGCATCGCGCTCATCGCGCGGCGCGCCGAGCAGGAACGGTGGATTGAAGAGGATGAGATCGAAGCGCTCGCCCCGCACGGGCGCGAACAGATCCCCATGGCGGATCTGAACGCGACCCTCCAGGTTGTTCAGGTGCGCGTTGACGTGTGCGCAACGCACGGCAGCGCGGCTGACGTCCACGGCCACGACGCGCCGCGCGTGGCGTGCCGCCACCAGCGCGCAGATTCCCGAGCCGGTACCGATATCGAGCACATCGCGACCGGCAAGGAGCGCAGCGTCGAGCACGCTCGCGAAAAACGCACCGGTGCGCAGCAGTTTTGGATTCGCGACCCCCGGCAGAACCAGGATGTAGAGACCGGACAGCAATTCCAGACGGTAGTCGTCGTAGCGGCGCAGGCGCGTGAGACGCATGAACTGCTCGAGCAGCTTGCCCAGCGTCCAGCGGATCGGTCCCGGCCATGCCGGACCCAACTGGGCGCGCGCGTCACCCACCGGCGGCCTCGCGCAGCAGGAAACGTCCGGCTGCGATTTCCGCAGGATCGCGCCACATCGAGCAGACACAGCGTTCGCACTCCGCACGTCCACCGGCGGCGATCGTGGCGCGCAGCGCGCGCATGCGGGGGTCCGCGAGCCCCGACGCGAGTCCGGAGCCCGTGTCGATCCCGGGACTGGCGATGAAAAAGCACGGCGCCACTGAGCCCGTGGCAGTTACCACCGCCGAGAACTCCGGGGCATTGCAGCGCACGACCGGAAACGGCGCAGCTCCTAGCAGCGCCGCAAAATAGTCGTGCAAGCGGCGCAATCGCGCCGGAGATTCGGCGATGAACTTCGATTCGAAATCGGCGCGGCACTCGCGTTCGAGGTCATCGATGAGACCGGCGAGTCGCTGCAGGTCTGCGCGCTCCAGCGCCAGAGTGGGCGAAACGACCTCCGTGCGTGCGAACGCGTGAGCGTTGCCCACGTCGACCGCCAGGAAGGAAATCTGGCTCACCCCGAGCGCGTGCGCGAGCGTGACGAATTCCGGCAGCTCATGGTAGTTGGCCCGCTGCAGCGTCACGCGCAGACTCACGGGAACACCGGTTGCGGCCATCGCGCGAATGCCCGCGCAGACGTTTTCGAACGCGTCGAGTCCGCGGATCGCCCGGTAGGTGGTCGGGCACGTGCCATCGAGCGACACGGTGACCGAATCGAACAGCTTTGATACGTGCAGCGCGTGTTTCGCAAGCGACAGGCCCGACGTCAGCAGCCAGAGCCTGATTCCCGCCGCGCGCAGGGTCGCCGCAATCTGCGGCCACTCCGGATTCAGCAGTGGTTCGCCGCCTGACAGCAACGCCACGCGCGTACCGAACGTGCGCAGATCCGGCAGCAGGCGTTGCACGGACTCGAGGGTCGCGTCCGTGCGGCCGTGGCGCCAATAGTCGCAGGTGACACAGCGCGAATTGCACCGCTCGGTGAGGTAGATCGAGATGAGCGGCAGGCGCACCTTTTTTCGTCCAGCCGGGCGTCAGGCACTACCCGCGCACACCGTCATCGTCTGGACATGGTGGAAATCGTCCCGATCGAGACAGTAGTCGCGCGAACTCGGATCGACGTTGCGGCGCAGCGCGCTCCGATAGGGCTCTTCGAGATAAGGTGTCATGCGTTCGTCCCAGTATCCCGCGAATACGGTCTCCGCGAAATACGCGCGATCCGCCGCCGACAGAGGCTGGACGCGTTCGATGGCACCCGTGTGGACAGATTCGACTCGCATGCCCGCGCCCTGAAGCAGCCCGACGAGACCGCGCACGCTCGCTATGTTCGCCGACGCGAGCCCGTAACGCGCGCGATACGATTCGTGGCAGGCGCGGCGTACCGCATCGTCGAGCGGCGCATCCCATGCAAAGTACATCTCGGGCAGCAACCCGCTCTGCGCCAGTACGATACGCCCGCCGGCCCGCAGCGCGGGCTGCATCGCGCGCAGCGCGGCCACCGGGTCGGCGAGATGATGGACGGTGTTGCAGCTCCAGATGAGGTCGAAGCTGCGGTCACGGAAACACAACGCCGCGGCATCCGCCTGCACCAGCGCGACCTTGGGCCCCGCCGTCGCGTTTCGCAGGTGCGGCAGTGACAGGTCGAGGCCGACGACCTGCGCGCCGTCGCCTGCAACCTCCGCGAGAATGCCGGTCGAGACGCCGACGCCGCAACCCACGTCGAGCACCCGAACACCGGGCGCGAGTCCCAACCCCTCGAAAATGCGTTTCAGCTCCGGTGCCGCGAACCGCCCGAAGCGCTCGAGCTTGTCGGCATAGGAGCGGTCCGGCGCGTCATGCAGCGGCCTAAAAGAAGCCATGAAGCTGCAAGAATCCCTGGGTGCGGTTCTGCTGGTCGTTCTGCGGAATGCCGTCGTAGGCGCGCACGCCCGCGCGCAGCTGCACGAACTGGATCGGAGCCCACTCGTACACGAGACTGGTACGCGTCTGTTCGTCCTCGTCGACATCGCGGTCGGGCTCGAACCACTCGTGGGTGAGCTTGAGATTGTGGCCCGGCGCAATCTTCCAGTTGGCTTCCGCGAGCGAGGCCAGGAGCTTGCGCCCACCGTCGCCGATGGTGTCGTCGTCGATCAGGTCCACTTCGCCCAGCAAGACGACCGGCCCCGCGCGATACGCGCCGAAAACGCCGACCGCCTGGCGATCACCCCCTTCGGTGTGGTTCAACGCCGCGCTGGCGCCGGCGCGCCAAGCCGACTGCACGAACTCCGCGCGCAAGACTCCCTGCTTGCCTTCGTCCACTTCCGGCGCGCCCGCCGTACCATTGCTGAACGCCAGCTGCGCGCTCCATGCGCCGCCCTCGATGCCGAACTCCACGCCCTCATCCGGCGCCTGCATGTTGATCCCCGAAAGCTGGCGCACGAACGCATTGTCGTCTTCGAACCGATACCCGAAAGGCAGGTACATGCGACCGGCCTTGACGTACATCGTGTTTTCCGTGAGCCAGAAACGCACATTGGCCTCGAGGTTGGTTGAATTGCCGGGCGCGAAACGCTGGTCCACATAGACCGACAGGCGATTGGGAATGACGCCGAAATCGAAGTACGCGCGCGCCTCCTCGACCGCAAAGTCATTGGCACCCGACTGGTTTGGCACCTCGGAGTAGTTCCAGTTGGCGCGCGCATTTCCGCCCACCGAGAGGAATTTCATCACCTGTCCGGTCCAGAGGTTCTCGTCACCACCGATGCGCCTGGCTGCGAGCTGGGTCTGGGCGTAGGCATTGCCGAACACCGAACGCAGGCCGCCGCCGGTGGGATTCACGTGACATTGCACGCACTTGAGACCCATCTGGGCCGCCAGATAGGGCTCGGCCTGCGCCGCGCCAGCCAGCGCGAGCAGCAGTGCGACCACGCCGCATCGGGTGAACATCCTGCGAGAACTCATCGGGTGCCTCCTGCAACGTCGAAGGGAATCAACCAGTCACCGCCGGCGGCTCCGTCAGCATCACCATCCAGCACGCGCCCGGCCATGTCGGCCAGCGGCGCGGGTCCACTGCCGCGCGCGGCGAGTTGGAAGCTGCCGGCGGCGAGCGGCGCACCGAGCGCGATCTCGACCACGTTCGCCCGGCCGGGAGGCACCACCGCGGACGCGATCGGCACGATCTGGTCGGTTGCGTCGCGCAACTCGAGGCTGTTGACGTTGGCGCGCGCGGGATCGACCGCGGCGTTGAAGACCAGCATCAGTTTGTTCGTACCGGACGGAGCAGTCTCAGCGGGGCCGGGAATGCTGCTGGTCACGAGCAGCACACTGCCCGGCTGCTGAGCCGCCAGTGCGCCGGCGGCGATCCAGCCGCGGATCAGATCCACCTGGGCCTGCGATAGATAAGGAGGGCCGTTGGCGGGCATGCGCGCTCCAGTCGCGGCGGTCCCTTCGATCTTGTGAACCAGGTAGCTAGCGCCTGGATTTCCAGGATTCACTCGCAACGTCCCTGGCGCTTCGACGCTCGCGACATTGACGAGCATCGCGTAGCTGTTGGCCGCATCCAGTCGCAGGCCGACGGGCGCGTTGGCGCCCGCGTGGCATACCGTGCAGATGGGCGTGAAAATCGTGTCCTGGATCTCCTGAAAATCGGAATTGCCTGCCGGCGGACCGCTGATCGGTCGACCGCCGGCATCGAGGCCTTCACCGCTGCCCGCCGTGCAGCCGGCCAGTGCGAGTACCACCGGTGCAAGCGAAAACCCGATGCGCCGCAGACATCTAGTTGAATCCTCGACCATGCAAAGGTCCTCCGATTGTGACTCGCCCGCGTAAGTTGCCTGGCGCCTGCGCTCGGTTCCCTGGCCGCGCAAGAATATTCGCCTCATTTGAACAGAAGCCTTCTTAGAGTAGGCGGACCGGAGGTTCAAAGCGCCTTGCAGCGCATTCCGATTCGTGGGACGGCCCCAATGTAGCCGACCCAGCCGGTCGCCGCTGGCGCAACACCCGCCTGTTGGGCAGCCAAGCCGGCAGCTGAGCGGCCGTCCTGCTCCCGAATCCCCCGGCCACGCCCGGCTCGTCAGCCTTCTCGCCCGCAGCACTGCCAAGTTCGACGATGGCCGCGTCGCTGAAGTCTGCCTTGGAATTGCGACAAGCCTTGAGCGCGCGCCAGACAATATCGGCTTTTCGATCATCAGCTAGCGCTGCAATCGATCGGTACAGGATCCAGCAAGTGGCTGAAGCGCGCGCGGGTCCTGGGCGAAATCGGGCTGCGTGCATCGCCCGCGCAGGGCCCGCGCGCAGTCCCCTCACTGCGCGAGGCGTTGGCCCTGCTGCCTCACCATCAGACGGCCGAGGTCTCCTCCGGTCACTTCACGCGCGAACTGCAGGCGAAACTCGCGAGCCTCACGGATTGAGGCGCGCCAGCGCGTAACGCACCGCCAGGGCGGCAGCTTTCAGTGCGTTGAACTGCGCAGGCAGGCGACCTTCGGTCTGCAGATCAAAAGCCGAGTTCTCGCCCTGGTGCCTGAGACCAGCAGTCGCTTGTCGATCAGCGCGGAAATCACGAGTCGCGCCGTACGCTCACTCGAGTCGATCAGGATCTGCGTCGCCGGTGTCATTGACCGCTCGAACTACCGAGTCCTTCCCAGGATGAAGTTGCCCGGCCGGCGCAGCATGGGCGGACGCACACGTGCGCCGACAACGAGCGATCCGCCTTGGAATCATCTGGCTATTGTTTGCCGGTACCCCCGCCCGATCTCTTGCCGGCGACGGCCGCTACACGCTTGGCAGTGGCGCCGATTGCTCCAGTGGATTGCTTGCGTGGCTGGACGCTCTTGCCGCCAAGCTTCTTTGCGGTAGCGGCTGCCGTTCCCGCGATTGCACCAATTGCTGCAGTGGATTGCTTGCGTGGCTGGACCTTTCCTCCCATCTTGCTGGCGGCGGAGGCCACTGCGCGCTTGGCGGCCGCGTCCAAAGACTGGGCTGGTGCCTGCGTGGTGGCCATGCCAAGCGTCAGCGCCAAAGCGGCGGCTACGATCGTGAGCGAAGTTTTCATGATCGAACTCCTTGTAAGAACGGACTTGTGGATTGCCATCGACACACCCATGAGTACCCGGCCCAGCGGCGCGAGTTCGATGTGGCCTGCGGTACGTGATCGAATGGCCAAGCAGGTCATCGAGCGCCCTCGCCATCCCCGGCGAGCCAGCTCCTGGGCTGGGTCTGAGGAGAACTCCAGGCGCTGCAGGTGCACTCGCGAGCGATGACTTCGACCCAGGAAGTGTCGGCGAGTCCGCTTGCCCCACGACCTGATCCGTTGTGGCGCTGCGTGGCGCGGAAGTAGCGTTGCACCGGCGCGGGCAGGCCCTCGAGTTCGCGCGCGTCGTAGCGGGTCGGCAGCGGGCCTGCACCTGGCTTGCCGTCCATGCGGCCGGCTGACGGCGTGCAGGTGCCGTTCACGGGCGAAGTGGCCTGGATACGGCCCGAGGGGCGCAGGCCCTATTTCATCGGTACGGTCACCGTGCTGGCCCTCGAGTTCGCGCCGTGATCCGCCCGATGGGCGGCACCGCCTTGGTCGCTGGTGTTGCAGCAGTGGTGCTCGCCGTTGCAGGTTTGTGGATCTGGCGGCACTTCGAGGACGACATCCAGCGTGCGCGCGAACTGCAGGCGAAACTCGCGAGCCTCACGGATTGACGCGCGCCAGCGCGTAGCGCACCGCCGTCCCGTTGGCGGCGAAACCGCCGAGCACGATGCGCCCGTCCGTCTGCACCGCGACGTTCTCGGCGCTGTCACTCGCGCCGAAGAACTCCACCGTGAATCTGCCGTCGCCGTCGAACGTCGTGTCGAGCACACCCGCGGCGGTGAACCGCGCCACGGCGAAGTCCGTGCTCGCGACGACGAGATTCGACGACTGTCCCGAGACGACGATGCGTCCGGTCGCGTCGATCGTGACGTCGCGACCGTAGTCGTCCTGGGTGGTGAAGCCGGCCGTGGCGAGGCCGCTGCTACCGAAGCTGCCGTCCGCCGAGCCGTCCGCCAACAGGCGCATGACGCCGAAGTGCGTGTCGCCGGTGACGATCGCATTGCCCGCCACGAGGATACGACCGTTCGCTTGCAACGCGAGTCCATCGCCCAGTTGCAGGTTCGCGATCGACAGCGTGCCGCTGCCGTTGAGGCTGGAATCGAGCGAACCGGCCGCCGTGTAGCGAGCGAGTCCCGTGTGTGCGAGCGTCGAGGACGTTCCCATCGTGATCGTGCCCGTCACGAGGATGGTTCCGCCGCTCTCGATCACCACGTTCTTCGCGATGTCGACGCGTTGCGCGATGTCCGTGTTCACCCTGCCCGTGCCCGCGGCGCCGAACGAGGTATCGAGCACGCCGGCCGCGGTGTAGCGCGCCACGCCGAAGTCAGTGCCCGCATTCGCGGCCAGGGTCGCGTCGCCTGCGACCACGAGACTGCTGTCCGGGAACACGGCCACGGCGAACGCACGATCGCGTGCCCCGAAGAAATCCGTCGTGGTCTTGCCCTGCGTGCCGAACGACGTATCGAGCGCTCCCGTGGGTAGATAGCGCGCGACGGCAAAGTCGTCGTTGCTGCCGACGCGCGCCGAGCCGACGATGACGATGCGGCCGTCCGGGAGCAGCGCTCCGCCGAACGCGGCGTCGAGCCCGCCCGCGATGTCGGTGGTCACCACGCCGTTCGTGCCGAAGCTTCCATCCGGCGTGCCGTCCGGGTTGAAACGCGCCATCACGAAGTCGGTCGCAGAGCCGCCGATCATGAGCACCTTGCCATCGGGCTGCAGCAGCATGTCCGTCTCGTCGCCACCGACCGTCGACGTCACCTTGCCGGTGCCGCCGCCGAATCCGGGATCGAGTCCGCCTGGAGCCGACGGCGGCGCGCACGTCACGTTGACGTTGGTGACGTTCGCATTGCCCATGACGCCGCTGCCGTTCGCGATCGTGCACTGCTGCACGGGGTTACCCGGCTGAGTGACGATCGTCACCGCATAGGGCTGGCCGCTCTGCGTCGGCAGCGAGAACGTGAATGCACCGTTGGTCGGCGTGATGTCGATGAATTGGAGATCGCGCAGCACGAGGCCGGTGCCCACGAGGCCGCTCACGGTTCCGCCGACGGTGAAGCTCGGCGGCGGCGGTGGCCGGTCTTCGTCATGGATAGTGAGGACGGCCGTTGCCTGCGCTCCGAGTGCGGCGCATCCGCCAGGCTGGGAGAGAGTGAGGGTGAACGTCTCATCTCCTTCTTCGAAGTCTCCATCGCTCACGATGGACACCTGCACGAGTCGCGACACCGCGTCGCCATCGGCGAAGAACACGCTCGTCGCCAATGATTCGTAATCGCTGCCGGCGATCGCGGTGACGTCCGCCGTGCGCAGCGTGGCCGTGACTGCGCCGCGCGACCCGCCGACGCGTCGAACGCGGACGGGTATTTCACCGCGGACGATCTCCCCGGCCTCGTACTCGGCCGCGTCGAATTCGATCGCGCCCGCCGCGGGATCCGGTGCGGGCCCGGGCGTGCACGCGGCCGGCTCGACCGGCAGGTCGGGCGGCGCGATCTCCTCGGGCCCCGCCACGGGCTCGAGCCCCGTGAAGACCAGCGAGGCGCCATCGATGTCGATCGGGTCGCGCAGGAACGCCGCCGCGCCGGACGGCGCTTCGCGAATGCCCGTGAGGTTGTCGCCCTGCCGGTTGGTCGCTTCGACCAGCACCGTGCTGCGCAGCGTGAATTCCTCGCCAATGTCGAGCGCCGACAGATCGATGTGGAAAGTGCGCGGTCCGTTGAAGTCGGCGATGAATCCCGTGAGGTCCGGCAGCCTCGTGATGGTGAAGTCGGAGGCACTCCACATCGGGACTCGCGAGGCCTGCGTCGGCTCGGTCGCGATGATGAAATGACCGCGGTGGCCCTGCGCTTCCGCCAAGGCGGCGGCGCTGTAGAACACCGTGCCGGGCGAGGTCGAACTCTGGGCATGCGTGTACGCCGACACCAGGAACTGGATCTGCCCGCGCACGTTGTCCTGGCAGGCGTCGATGAAATCGACCAGGGTCTCCGGGTAGACACAGATCGGATTGATTTCGGGTCCGCGCGAGAATCCGCCGTTGTCATCGCGCAGGTCGATGAACGCGCCGGTCAATGTGAACGACAGGCTGGCGGTCGGGCTGCGCTTGATGAACGCCTGGAACTGCCGCAGCAGAGTGCGTCCACCGGTCGGGGCCTCCGGGTCGCGCGCATCGCCGTACGGCGCCTCCGCGAATGCCCCGTACGTGCGCCCGTCGGCGGTCGAGAAGATCTGGCCGTCGGCGATGCCGTCGGGTACCGCCGTGCTGCCGTCGAGCCGTGTCACCTCGTGATCGAACTCCGGCGACGTATCGAACACCGGCCCGAAGGTCTGGAAGCGCTGCAGCTCGCCGCCTTCCTGCCGGCCGCTCGAGATCTCGGTGACGCGCAGCGCGCGGCCGGTGAAATCGCTGAACGACCACTCGCGCACCGGATCGCCGCTGAACAGTGGGCCTGCGGCGATCTGCGCGAACGAGAAGCTCGTGACCTGCGCACTCGCGCTGCTCGCGCCGAATGTCGCGCCGCCGATCTGTTCCCACTGCGTCTGGCCATTGATCGTCTTGAAGAATGCCGGTGCGTGGCCCGCCGGCACGGTGGCCGGGTCGAACGGCAGCGTGAGGGTGACCGGCACCGCGAACGTGGTGCCGTGCGGCGTGAACGCGAACATCTGTCCCGCGGCGGTGAACGTGCCCGGCAACGCCGGCGCGCCGGCGGTAGCTAGTTCGATGTTTATGCGCACTTCGGCCGCGAGCGCGCCCGCGGGGATCACGACCGATGCGCCGTTAGGACCCGTGACGGTTCCGCCGGCGGCGCCGATCAGGGTACCGGGCGGAGTCGGCGGTGGCGGCGGCGGGTCATCCTCACCGCCGCCACCGCAGGCCGCGAGGCCGGAAATCATCGTGGCGGCGAGCAGCCGAGTCATCATGGAAACGGCGTTCACGGGCGGCCGCCCAAGTCTTCTTCACTTTCGATGGCCGGCGTGCGGTTGTCGCCTTCGCTGACGACACTGCCGGGGAGATTCGCGGCGTTGTCTGTGGTGTCTTCGCGCGTGATCTCGACCGAATCCGACTGGCCGTGCTGATCCTCGATGACGGCGATCTCGGACTTCTTTCCGTCGCGCTCGACGATGCGCGTTTCCTTGACCACCACGACGCGATCTCGATGCAGGAGCTCCCAGCCGACCGCGAGTGCCACCGGCACGACCCAGAGTGGCCGCCCGAATACGACCCGCGTGAACGCGACCCGGCGAATGCGCCGGCGCACGCGGATGCGGCGCTTTCGGCGCGAATTCGGATAGGCCTGTGAGCCGGATGCGCCCAGGATCGCGATGGCCGCCATCGGCATCGCGATGGCGGAAAAGAACTCTCGTCGGCGCATCGCGCTTCTCCTTTGGCTGGGCTCCTACCCAACTAACGGAAAAGCGATTCGGGATCAGGACATCGTCACCCCGTCATTTCGGGCGCCCCGAGAAACCTGCCGCCGTCCGCAGTTCATCCGCGTTCAGCATCTGCCCGCCGAGCATCACGATGCGCGTCTGACGGAGATCACCCAGCCGCCTGGACGGATCGCCGGCGACGAGCACGAGATCGGCGACCTTGCCGACCTTGATCGACCCCGTGTTCTTGTCCTGCTTCACGAGCCGCGCCGGCACGATCGTCGCCGACGCGATGGCATCCGCGGCTGACATGCCCGCTTCCTGGTAGATCTCCAGCTCGTGGATGAGCTCGAGGCCGTTTCCGTCCGTGCCCGCGACGATGGGCACGCCCGCCTTGTGCATCTTGCCGAGCAGCCCGACCATCTTCGACCAGCTCTTGCGGTAGTCAGCCCGCGTCAGGCCCTTCGGCACCGCGAACCCGCCCACGCGGAACCCGCGCTCCGTCGACGGCGGCAGCGTGCCGATGAACGGCGTATAGGACCCGGAAATCTCGCCGTTCTCCGGCCAATAAAGACCTTCGAACGCGACCATCGTCGGATCGCTGTAAATGCCCTTCTTCGCCATCAGCGCGACGATATCGTTGAGCGCCTTGTCGTTCGCGAGATCGAGATCCTTCGCATACCGGCCCGGGCCCTCGAACCGCATGATGCCGTTCGACGCCTTGATCACCTCGTCCGGCATCGCCTGCATGACGATCCAGTTGATGTGCGTGATCTCGTCGTAGCCCGCGTTGATCGCATCGATGGGGCGAATGCCCTGCGGGACGTGACCGTGCACGTGCAGACCCTGCTTGCGCGCCTCGGCCGTCGCCGCCGGCAACCACGCGGGATTCAGCGTGCCGTAGAACTTCACGCCCGTGAACTGCCTGGCCTTCGCCGCGTCGACGAGCTTCACGGCCTCCGCCTCGCTCGTCGCGACGTTCGCCACCTGCGCGGTGTTCGGACCCTTGCCGTCGATGAGCGAGGACGGATAGACGTGCGGCAGCAGCAGCTGTCCCTTCGCGACGCGCGTGCGGCGGTCGATGGTGAGCCTGTCGTCGTTGCCGGGATCGCGGATCGACGTCACGCCCATCGAAAGGGCCTGCAAGCCGGAGAAATCTCCGGCCACGTGCAGGTGGCAATCCCACAGCCCCGGCAGCAGCGTCATGCCGCGACCGTCGATCACGTCGGTGTTCGTCATCTTGGCGGTGGTCGACGGCCCGACGCTCGCGATTTTTCCATTGCGAACGACGACCGTCTGGTTGTCGCGGAAAGTCTTCGCGTCCGCGTCGAATAGCTTGACGTTGACGAACGCGACGTCGCCGGCGGGAGTCTTGAGCAGCTTGTTGCGCAGCTCGGGCGCCTTCGCCGCGAGCGCGGTGGTCTGCGCTTCCGTCAGGCGCTGGTGCTCGCCTGCGTAAGTATCGGGCAGCCAGCTCAGGAAGAACGAGAAGCCGAAGAACTTGTTGTTGGCGTCTGCCCAGACCGGGATCGGAAACGTGTTGGTGCCGAAGATCGCCCAGGCCGTCACCGTCTTCCTGTCGGCGCCGGTGCCGATCTCGAGCGTCGTGAGCTTCTCCGCGCGCGCCTCGCCGCCGGGCAGCAGCGGCAGCGTCTTGTCGGGCGCGGCGAGCAGCCGCTCGAGGAGCCATGCCGTCTGCTCGATGGGGCCGTTCAGGGAAGAATAGAAAGCGGGCTTGGCGTACGCCGCGCCGCCGTTGTCCACCGGGCTCTTCCAGGTCGCCTGCCGGTTGGCGATGGCGAATACTTCGCCGGCATCGCCCGACGGCGTGAAGCCGCGAATCTCGATGCGCACGGGCATGCCGTCGGCGCCCGCCTTCCCCGACGAATCCATCTCGAACACCTGGCCACGCAAACCGAGACTCTCCCGGCCGTGGCGCGTGCCGTCAGGCGCCGTCCAGATCCAGGATTCGCCGTGTTTGCCGCCGGTGGACTGGATGACGTAGTGCGTAGCGTTCGCCGGCGGCTTGAGCAGGTCTTCCTTCTTCACCTGCGCAAGGACAATAGACGACGCGAGCACGAGAACAGTCGCGGCCAGAATCTTGCGAAGCACTGGGATCTCCCGGAATTTGGTTGGCCGCAAGCATAGTGACTCTGGCGCAACCCGGCGGCGTCGCGTGACCCGGCGCGGCGTGAGAACGCGTCGCTTCGGCGGATGGCCGGTCCGCGGCACCGTCCGGCCCGGGAGCAGGTCTCACAAGGGCGCGGGCGAATGCGGGAAACGAGACCCCGACTACTGCAGCGCGACCTGCCCGATCGCGACCCCCGACAGCGCCGCCGGCAACACGCCAAGGTCCGTCGCGGCGCCGGTCGCGAGGTCGATTCGAAACAATCGTTGCGCCCCGCCCACCGTCAAGGCCGCGACTCCCGCGCCCGCGGTCGGCGGGACGCCCGACGCCGTGACGCGCACGTCCGAGGGGATATCGAACCCGTTGACTGCCGTGAAGTCGAGCGTCGTCCCACCGAGCGTGATCGCCAGTGGCACCGTCAACGTGCCCGCATTCGGCGGATTCTGGATGAACAGCCGGTCGCTCTGCGCGTCGAGCACGAACTGGGTCGTGACGCCGCCGCTGAGTGACTGGCCGAAGTTGTTGGTGTAGGCCGCGCCCGTGACGCCGGTCGATCCGACCGGAAGTCCATTGATCGGTCCATCGGTGTTCATGCCGGCGGGCGGCGTCGCGGTGACGTTGAGATTGCCGTCGACCGGACCGCCCGTGAACGGATTTACGCGAAAGTTGAGCCCCGTGCCCGTCGTGACCCGCACGCGATCCACCGTCGGGTTGAAGTCGAAGCCGTAGCCCGCAGTAGCCGCCGGGAGATCCACCGGCATACCCGTGGCATCGACATACGCGATCTGCCCGGTGACGCCGACGGCGGTCGCCGCTCCGGTCTGCGGATCGATGAGGTAGAGAGTCGCGGTGTCAGTCATCGCATCGACGCCGAGCCCATAGAGCTGGCCCGTCTGCGGACGGAAGTCGAGCCCCACGAGCACCTCGCCCGCGGTGACGCCGGTGGTCGCTACGCTTGCGGTCGTGGCCGCCACGGTGCCCGCCGCGAGCGTGAAACGCACGATCTGCGTCCCGTCGGCAGAAAGTCCCACATGGGGGAACGCGGGCGTCGCCTGGATGGCGAGACCGCCGCCACCGGACGGTGCGGCCCCGAGATTGCCCACCATGCCGTTGGCGAGATTCACCGTCGCCAGGACCGCGCCGGGTTGCCCTGCCAACCGGAGCAACGCGAATCCCGTGCCCACCGCCGCCGAGTTGGACGTCATCACGCTCACGTCCGGCGTGATGTCAAAGCCGAGTACGGCGTCGACCGCCGAGCTGAACGCCTGGCAGGCCGTCTGTGTGCCCGCGTTCGGCGGGTTCTGGATGCACGCCGAGTCGGTGGCAGCGTCGAGCGTGTACTGCGTCGTCATCGTCGCGCTTTGCGAGCTGTTGGTGTACGCCGTTTCCTGCACCTCCGTCGTGGAGCCGTTGATCGCGCCGTCCATGTTCACGCCGGCGACCGCCATGTTGCCGTCGACGAACGCGCCGGAATTCGGATTCAGGCGGAAATTCTGACCGGCACTGTTCACCACGCGCACGCGATCGACTGCCGGATTGAAGTCGATGCCGAACGTCGTACCGCCACCCGCACCGACCGCCACCGGTGTGACACCATCTCCGCCGACGAACGCGCCCGTCGTGCCGATCGGTGTCGCGACGCCCGTCTGCGGCGCGATTGCGTAGAGCTGCACGGTGCCCGCACCCGCGTTGAACTCGAGACCATAGAGAAAGCCGTTCTGCGGCCGACGATCGATGCTGACCAGCGTGTCACCCGCGAGGAGGCCGGTGACCGCGGTCGGTGCCTGACTTCCCGCGGGGTAACTCGTGGCCAGGGCAGCGAGGCTGTTGCCGTTCACGAGCACGTGCGCGTTGAACGCCGGCTCCGTGACGACCAGCGTGTAGTCGTTGCTGTCCTCGCCCGCCGGGTTCGTCGCGGTAATAGTGAAGTCGTAGCTCCCCGGTGCGGAGGGGGTACCGGTGAGTGCGCCGGTCGCCGCGTCCAGCGCGAGTCCGGGCGGCAGCGCGCCTGCGGACACATTGAAAGTGAACGGCGACCGGCCGGCCGCGGTGAACGTCACCGGAGCGCCGGGCGTTCCGGCGACACCATCCGCGAGCGAGGCTGGGCCGGTGATGACCGGCGGAAAGTCCTTGTCGTCGTTACAGCCGACGATGACAGTCGATAGGGCAAGCGCCGCGGCGCAGACTTTGAGCAAATGCATGTGATCCCCGGGACGTGATGACGCGGCAACAGCCGCAATGGACTCTCTCGCTCAGGGCTACGCATTCCGACCGAAGTTCGGATGCGCGATTGTCACGTTTCGAACGGAATATTTTTCGGGCTGCGTCCATGCGACGCCCTGCCGTAGGAAACGTCCGGCGCGGCGCGTGTCACGATGTGAAGACGATGACCTCCGAGGTCATGCCGCCATGACCTCCGAGGGCATTGAGACGTCGACCGCCGCGGCCGAGCATGCGCGCCTCTTCACACAAAGGTGCTCAGATGCAACGCAGGGATTTCGTCATGGCCACGGGACTGTCGGTGGCAGGCTTGGGATTGAGCGACGTGTCGCTCGCGACGGCAACGGCGGCGACGCACACGGCGCGGCGATTCGTCGACACCCCGTTCGGCCGGATCGCGCACATGGATGCGGGCCGCGGGGACGCGGTGCTGTTCCTGCACGGGCTGCCGCTCAACAGTTTTCAGTGGCGTGATTCGATCGCGGTGTTGTCGAAGGGCCGCCGCTGTCTCGCGCCGGATTTTCTCGGACTCGGCAACACCGAGCTTGCGATCGGCGTGGGCTGCAGTACGCTCGAACAGGTCGCGATGCTGATCGCCTTCCTGGACGCCAAGGGCGTGCAGGACGTCGACGTGATCGCCAGCGACAGCGGCGGCGCCGTCGCGCAACATCTCGTGACGCGACATCCCCACCGCGTCCGCACGCTGCTGCTCGCGAACTGCGATACCGGGATCGACTATCCAGTCGCGGTTCTCCAGCCGGTGTTCGCGATGGCGCGGGCAGGCCGGTTCGCGGACGACGCGGTCACCGCCTGGCAGGCGGACAAGAAGATCTGCCGCGCGGCCGAAGGCGGGCTCGGCGCGTGCTACGCGGATCCCGCGAACCTGACCGACGAAGCGATCGACGAGTACCTGCTGCCTCTCATCGCCTCGCCCGCGAAGAAGACCGCGCTGCATGCCTACGTCCTGGCGCTCGAGGCGAATCCGCTGGAAGGGATCGAGAAGGACCTGCGCGCCTGCCGCGTGCCGACGCGCATCGTCTGGGGCACCGAGGACCGGATCTTCTCCACGAAGAGTCCTTACTACCTGGCGAAAACCTTCGGCAATTGCCACGGACTGCGCATGGTCGAGGGCTACAGGCTGTTCTGGCCCGAGGAGCGCCCGGATGTACTCGTCGAGGAAGCCCGCAGGTTGTGGAAGGCCTCATAGCGCCTCCGGCGGCGCCTGCAGCTTGCGCAGCAGCCATCGGTCGCTGTGGGTGTGCCCGGTGTTGCCCATCGCGCGCGGCAGCTCGACGAAGCCATTGCGCGAGTACAGCTTCAGCGCCTGGTCCATCCCGGAGATCGTCTCGACGTAACAGCGGACGAACCAGAAGCGCCGTGCGGCATCCAGGCAGGCGTCGAGCAGCAACGTGCCGACACCCCGCCCGCGCGCCTCCGGCCTGAGGTACATGCGCTGCAGCTCGCAGGTGAGCGGATCGTCCCCGGCGAGCGGCGCGATGCCGGCGCCGCCCACGACTTCGCCGTCGACCATCGCCACGAAGTAGATCGTGCGTCGCTGCGAGTAGGTGTCGAAGAGCGCGAGATCCGCGGGCTCGAGCAGGGCTTCCACGCGCGTGGACATCCCGTACTGATCGCGCGCACCGCGAATGATGTCGAGCAACGCCGAGACATCGCGTCGTTCGATGGGCCGCAAGACCGTTCGATTCAACATGGCACATCCTTGGGCCCCCGGATGCGGATGCGCGAAATGAAAACGCCTCCGCGAGGGAGGCGTTTTCGGGAAGAGTGAAGTTACCTGCGTTCGCTCAGCCGACGGCCTCCGGATATCCGGGTGCAAAGTAATAGCTGAAATACGATTTGCGCACGGGTCGAAACTACCTGCGCGGTGGCGATCGTGTCAACCGGATCACTCCGGGCTGCCCCGCGCCGGCTTCTTCGCCAGCTTCCGCTGCAGCGACCGCCGCTGCACACCGAGCAGTCGCGCCGCCGCGGAGATGTTCCCGTCCGTCTCGCGCAGCGCCTGCTGGATGTGCTCCCACTCGATCCGCCCGAGCGGGATCATCGGCTCCTCCTCCTCCGGCGCACTTGCGGCCTCTTCGTCGAGCACGCGCAGGATCGCGTCGACCGTCACCGGCTTGAGCAGATAGTCGTCGGCGCCCGCCTTGATGGCTTCGACCGCGGTCGCCACGCTGGCGTAACCCGTCATCATCACGACGCGCGCGCCGCCGCTGGCCTCCCGCAGCGGCCCGATCAGCCGCAGGCCGGACTCCTTTCCGATCTTGAGGTCCACCAGCACGAAGTCGAATGCCGCGGTGCGCGCCAGTTCGAGTGCGGCCGCGCCGTTCGTCGCGGTTGCCGCTTCGACGCCGCGCCTCGCCAATGCGCGCTGCAGCGTGCGCAGGAACAACGCGTCGTCGTCGACGAGCAGCCCGTTCATGCGCGCCGCTCCGCGGGTAGTTTGCAGAGCACGCGTACGCCCGGGCCTTCGAGCGGCGCCTGCATCGTGAGTTCGCCCCCGAGCCGCTCGACGGTGGCGTGAGACAGCGCGAGCCCGATCCCCAGGCCCCCCGGCTTGTTTGTCTGGAACAATGTTCCCGGCAGCGTGCGCGACGCCTCGGCGAAACCACGCCCGTAGTCGCGAATCTCGACGACGAGAAGGTCGCCCTCGATGTCCAGCCGCAGGTCGACGCGCGGCGTCCCCGCCTGTTCGCTGGCGTCCGCCGCGTTGTTCAACAGCACCTGCAGCAGATGGCCGACCCCCGCATCGACACCGCCGCGACCCGCGATGTCGCCACTGCGGTGAAGTTCGACGGCGGGCCGCACCAGCTGCCAGCGATCGATTACCTCCTCCAGGTCGGGCAGCGACGCATGCTCCTGCGCCGGCGCCGCCAGCTCGCGGACTCGGTCGCGGCATTGCTCTACCAGCAGTCGCAACGTGGAGTGTTCTTCACGAGCGCTCTCCTCTTCCAGCTCCCCGATGATCAGCGTCATCGTGGCGAGGGGCGTATTGAGCTCGTGCGCGACGGAGGCCGCGTGGGTCGCGAGCGCGACGATTCCTTCATTGCGCGCGAATCGCTCCCGCATCGCGGACAGCTCGCGCTCGCGCGCCCGCCACATCGCGGCGAGCCTTGCCACGAAGACCATCAACACGCCGGCGGAGACGACGAAGTTCACGAGCATGCCGGCTTTGTGCAGGTTGAATGCGTCGCCCATCAGCGTATGCACGTGCGGCAACGGATTGGAAAGCCAGGCCGACAGCCCGAAGCCGGTCATGGACGCCAGGGCCACGGTCCACACCCACGGCATCGGCAAGGCCAGCAATGACAACGCGATCGGCAGCAGGAACAGAGACGAAAAGGGATTCTCGATGCCGCCACTCCAGCCGATCAGCCAGGTGAGCACCGAGATGTCGACGAGCAGGTGGGCAACGAGCTCCGCCGCGCCAGGCTCACGCTTCTGCATCGCGCGCAGGCTCGCGTAAACATTGAACGCCGCGAGCACCGCGACGCCGCCCCACAAGGGAGGGGAACTCAGCTCCACCGCCATCGGGCCGGTGACGAGGTAGATAGTCAGCGCCTGACCCGTGGCGCCGAGCCAGCGCAGGTTGCAGAGCAGCCGCATGAACGAGCGCAGCTCGCCGTCGTGCAGCGGCAGCGCTGTAGGCCGGCTCCCACTGGCGATGTCGTCATTCCTTACGATCGCGGACATGCCGGCATTATGGCGGGAAAGTGCCGCGCGCGACTCGCCGGCTGCGACAAAATGACGCACCCGTGCGCGGCGACTCCACTCCTAGAATCCGCGGGACCGAAACGGGAGTCCAAGCATGCCGACAAACATCCGCGCCCTCTCCTGCTGGGCGGCGATCGCCGCGCTCACAGGCAGCACCGCTTTCGCGCAGCAACCTGCGCCGCCGCTCGACACGGTGATCGTGAGTGCGCAGCGCCTCGCCGAAGAGCTGGAGGCCGAGCGCGCCGTCACCCCCGGCGCGGTGACGACGATCGACGGTGAAGAGCTGTATTCACGCAGCGTCACCAATCTCGCGGACGTGCTGCGCTACGTGCCCGGTGTCTGGTCGGAGAGCGTGAGCGGCTCCGACGAGATCTTCTTCTCGAGCCGCGGTTCGAATCTGGATGCCACGTCGTACGACAAGAACGGCATCAAGCTCCTGCAGGACGGGCTGCCGATCACGACGGCCGACGGCAACAGTCACAACCGCGTGCTCGATCCGCTGAGCGCGCGCTTCGCCACCATCGCGCATGGCGCGAACGCGCTCACCTACGGCGCCAGCACGCTCGGCGGCGCCATCGACTTCACCTCGCCCACCGCACGCAACAGCGATCCGCTGTCCCTGTTCGCATCCGGCGGCAGCCACGGGCAGTTGAACACGCAGTTGAGCGGCGGCTACGCGACCGACTCTTTCGACGCGTTCGGCGTGGCGGAGTACCGCGACTGGGAGGGCTACCGCGAGCACAGCGAGCAGAAAACGAAGGGCGCGTACGCGAACGCCGGTTTCCACTGGTCCGACTCCGTCGTCACGCGCGTCTACCTGAGCGCACTCGACAGCGAAGCCAATCTTCCCGGCGCGCTCACGCGGGCCGAAGCGGACGAGGATCCGGGTCAGGCGGCCCCCGCGGCCTTCGATGCGGACTACGGCAAGGTGGTCGAGACGCGCCGCGCCGCCACGAAGACCACTTGGAACATCGACGGCAAGAACGCGATCGACGTCGGCGTCTCCTACGAGAAGCAGTCGCTGTATCACCCCATCGTCGAGCGCATCCTCGTCGACTTCGACGGTCCGGGACCCAACCCGCCGGTGGAAGTGTTCAGCCTGCTGATCGACACGGATCACCGGGATACCGGCGCGAGCTTCCGTTATCGGCACGAGGGCGAGGCTCACAACTTCCTCGTCGGCGCCAACTTCGGCGACGCGACGGTGTCCGGTGGCAACTATCGCAATCTCAACGGTCGCCGCAACGGCCTCACCGACTACGTCGACAACAGCGCGGACAGCCTCGAAGTGTTCGCGGTCGATCGCTGGAAGCTCACCGACGACTGGACCCTCGTCTACGGCGCCCAGTGGGTCGACGCGAGCCGCGACGTACGCACGACCGCCGCCGCCAGCGGCGACGTGCGCAACCCGCGGGCCGACTACTCGTCGTTCAACCCGCGCCTGGGCGTGATCTACGCGCTGAGCGACCATCACGAGCTGTTCGCGAGCGCGAGCCGCCTCTACGAGGCCCCCACGAACATGCAGCTCGAGGACGACCGGCGCGGCAACGACGCCGCGCTCGACGCGATGAGCGGCGAAGTGCTCGAGGTGGGAATTCGCGGCGATGCGGGCGAATCCGGCGAGCTCGCCTGGCGCTGGGATGTCTCGGCCTACTATGCCCGGCTCGAGAACGAGATCCTGTCCATCGACGATCCCGACGCGCCCGGCAACAGTCTCTCCACGAACATCGAAGGGACGATCCACGCCGGCATCGAGGCCTTGATCGCCGCGCGGCTCCCCGTCGGCGGCGGCCACCTCGAACCGCAGCTCGCGCTGACGCTGAACGAGTTCTCGTTCGACGGTGATGCCACCTACGGCGACAACGACCTGCCGGCCGCGCCGCGTTACGTGGTGCGCGGCGAACTGCTCTATCGCCGTGGGGACGTGTACTTCGGCCCCACCCTGGACCTCGTGGGCCGGCGTTTCGCCGACTTCTCGAATACCTACGAAGTCGATTCACATACGCTCGTGGGCCTGCGCGGCGGCTACGCCACCGACCGCTGGGAGCTGTTCGCCGAGCTGCGCAACCTCACGGACGAGGATTACATCGCGACCGTGAACGTGCTGGATGTCGCGGGCGCGAACGCCCGGGTGCTGTACCCGGGGGCGCCGCGCTCGGCCTACGCGGGTGTGCGGCTGAAATTCTGATGAGCGAGGCGATCAGCCGGGGCGATCCGCTGCGCGCACCGCAGCGGCTCTACGCGCGCATGTGGCGCTGGCATTTCTTCGCCGCGCTGATCGTCATCCCCTTCGTGCTCTGGCAGTCGATCACGGGCGTGTTGTACCTGTGGCACGAGGACCTCGCGTCCGCCATCTACCCCACCAAGGTGAACGTCGAGCCCGTCGCGCAGACGGCCGGCCTCGACGCGCAGCTCGCGAGCGTCTTGCGGCATCACTCCGGCGAACGCCTCGCCTCCATCGAGATCTACGCAGACCCGGCGAGATCGACCGCGTTCTACTTTGCCGACGCGAACGGCCTGACCTTCCCCGCGTTCGCCAATCCGCACACCGGCGCATACCTCGGGTCCATCGAATCGACCCATTGGCTGCGCGGTCTCACGAGGGGCCTCCACGGCGGCTGGCCGATCAATCCCGTCGGCAGCTATCTGCTCGAGCTGGGTGCATGCTGGGCCGTCATCATGACGCTCACCGGCCTCTATCTCTGGTGGCCGCGCAACGCGGCGGGCATGGCGGGCGTGCTCTACCCGCGGCTCGGGAGCGGCAAGCGGATCTTCTGGCGCGACCTGCACGCCACCGTCGGCGTCTACTTTGCATTGATCCTGCTCGCCTTCCTGTGCTCCGCCCTGCCGTGGACCACGTTCTGGGGCGACCAGGTGCTGGGCCGGATCGAGAAGGCGACTCAGCAGACCTCGCCCATCGGGTTCTTCTTCGCGTCCGGACATCATGGAGAACACGCCGGCCACGGCGACGCGGCGCCCGACCCCTCGGTGATGTCACTCGACGGCATCGTCGAAAAGGCCCGCGCCGCGGGCGCGCGCGGCACGATCGAGCTGCGGCCCTCGCCGACGCGCGACCTCGTCACCCTGCGCGACGACCATCCTCGCGCCTGGGACGAGGTCTACATGCAGCTCGATGGACGAACCGGCGCGGTGAAGGTCCGCGCAGACTGGAAGGACTTTCCGCCGATCTCGAAGTTCGTTTCCCTCGGGATCGATCTTCACGAAGGGCACTTCTTCGGACGGGCGAACCAGGTCTTCAACACGCTGGTGGTGACCGCCCTGCTGTGGCTGGTCGTCACCGGCTTCATCGGCTGGTACCAGCGACGCCCGGGCCACGGCCTGTCCGCTCCGCCGAGACGCGAGATTCATTTCCCGAAAGCGGTGCTGGCCGCGGGCGTGGGGCTCTGTGTCCTGATGCCGCTGCTCGGCCTGTCGGTGCTGGCGATCTTCGTCGTCGATCGCCTCTTCGGCCGCTGGCTCCCGCGGCCGGCCTAGGCTGCGGCGGTCAGTGCGGGCAGCAGGAAGGCGAACAGCGCGCCGATGACGTATGCCCCGAGCGCGATGCCATAGACCCAGGCATTCGTTCTGCGCAGTCGTATGCACGAGCGCGCGGCGCGCGGTTCCACCGGACACGGCAGCGACCGTGCGCGCGCCAGCAGCAGGCCGCTCACGAGCAGCAGCGCTCCCGCGATACCGAAGACCACGCCCTTCCTCTCGGAAAGCCAGACCAGTTGGGGCATGGCCGTTACCAGCGTGACCAACGCGGCCCCGGCGCCGATCGACACCAGCACCGCGGGCAACACGCAGCACAACAGCGTCGCACTGCTGGCGAGCAGCGTGCCGAGCGCCATGCCGGCATTGCGGGCATGGACATCCACTATTTCGCGGTCGCCCCGATTTCCGTGCGCACTTCATCCAGCGTGCGATCCGTGCGGGCGATCGTCTTGAGGTCGTAGCCCGCGTCCTTGATCGCCTTGTGCAGCGATGCGTCGTCGATGCTCGCGCCGTTCTTCGTCTTCACGGCGACGAGCTGATTCTCGAGACTCACCACGACCTCCGCGGTTGCCGGGTTCTTGCGCAGGTTCGACTCGATGCCCTGCGCGCAGAAGCCGCAGACCATGCCGAAGACCTTCATTTCGATGGTCTCGGCCCGCGCGGAGACGCTGGCGAGCAGGAAGATGGTGGTTAGAGCCAGTATTTTCTTCATGTGAGCATCCGTCTAGAAACTGACCATGAGATTCGCGCGCAGCTTGCCTTCGGTGGTCGACCCGGCCTCGAGCCAGGCGCGCTTCTTGAAGAACCGCAGCAGCAGCGCCCATTCCGTTTCGTCGTGGGAGCCGCCGGTATGACGCACACCCGAGACGACGAACCACGTCGCCAGGGAGTCGACGTCGTGCTCGTACGGCGCGAAGCCGAGCTGCACGGTGTCCACGCGATGACTGAACAGCCTGGAGGTGTAGTACTCGGATTTGAGCGCCGAATAGAGGCGACGGGTCTCGTAGTCGATCTGCCCGCCGGTATGCCAGGAGACCGCCTGCCGTTCACGCCAGTACCCCGGCACCAGCGTGGGATCGACGTGGCCGTGGTCGTCGCCCGGTATCGGTTCGCCGGGAATGACCGTCTCCGGCACATAGTCGGTGAGGTTCGAATTGCCGACGCCGCCCCAGAGCCACACGTTCGCCTGGGACGCTGCGCGATTCCAGCGCTTCGCGAGGTAGTTGAGTCGCGCGTAGTTGAAGTCTTCGTAATAACCGCGGGTATGGCTCTCGAGCATCATGTGCCCGAGGCCGAAGGACCAGTTGTGTCGCGGCGCATAGGAAATGGCCGCCTCGTGCATTGCGCCGGCGGAGAAATCGGCCATCACGGTCGTGCTATGCGCGTAGACGATCGGCCGCCCATGCGCATGGTGAACGAACAGTGCCGCGATGATCGCGGCGATGAAGATGAGTTTGCGGTTCACGGATTCTCCCGTGCGAACGACATCACGAGAGGGCCGCAGGCGGCGTAGGACGGAGGCCGACGGACGCGTCGGACGGTGCGGAAACTGGAAACCCGGCTCCGCTTCCTGCCTACGAGCGGGAGACTTTCTTGCAGGTGCCCACGTCGCCCGGGTAATTCCCCGGCCGCGCATTGTTCGTGTCGAAGCGCCCCACCCGGCCGTTGAATCGCGGCGGAATGGTCACGTTGAAGTGGTGGGAAAACATTTTCTCACCGAGCTCGTAGCCGCAGCGGATGTTGCAGTTCATGCGGTCGTCGGTCTGGCTATCCACTTCGGCTTCGAGGATCCCCGTCGGCGACACCACGCAGGCCAGCAGCCGGATTGGCCCGTCCGACGAGGACCCGGCCGAAATCGCGTGGAGCGCCTGGCCCGGCACGACGAGCATGGCGGCCATGAGCAGGGCGACTCGCGTTTTCATGCCGCGATCGTATCAGGCGCGGCCCTTCAACCCAGCGGCGACGTGTCGCGCTCCCGTTCGCGCGCGCGGCGCTGCTTTTCGGTCTCTCCGTTGTCCACGTCCTCGTTGGTCGGCTCGTCGTCGGGAGAGATCTTCGGATCGGTCGGCTCACCCGGGATGGTCGTCGGCCCGATCGGCTCGTTCGGTCGTTTGCCTGGCATATGACGCTCCTTGATCGATGGACCAAGCGTAAGCCCGGCTGCCAGGCGGGTGCGTCAGCGCCGGTCGACGCCGGGCGTAGGTTCAGGCGCCCTCCGCAGCATCGTCCACGCCGCCGCGGCGAACACGAGGCCGTTCGCCACGACCACCGGGACCGCGCCAATCAGCACGCCATACGCGATCCACAGCGTCGCTCCGGCCATCTGCGCGGCGCGCAACACTGCCGCGCGCTTGAAGAAATAGGAGCTCACGAATGTCGCCGTCGCGATCCAGCCCAGGATTTCGATCATGCGCATGACGTCAGACCGCGGCCGCGAGCAGGCTCAGTTCGCGAATCTGCACGCGGTCCGTCCGCGCGCGCTGCCATTCACCGAGCGCGAGACCCGTGGACTCGAGCTGCGCGCGGATCTCGGCGGGCCGCATGCCCAGCACCTGGTCGAGCATCGGCACCAGCACGCTGCTGGCGTTGTCGCTGAGCACCGTGCTCTTCGCGATCCGCGCGAGCTGGTGGTTCTCCGACACCGCGATCGTGAATCCGTCGCCGTTGTTGACGTGCAGCATCACGTGGATGTCCGAGCTGCCGTCGCCGACGTAGATCGCATGGTGCGGCTCGATGCCGAGACGCGACTCGAGCTCGTCGATCACGGCCACCTTGCCGTAGCCCGCGCGCACCCGGCCGATCGAGCGGACTTCGCCCGTCACCGGATCGTAGTCGAGCTCCGTGCCGAAGATGAACTCGGGCGCGACGATGCCTTCGAGCGCCGAGACCACGACTTCGCGCGGGGCCGCCGAGACGACGTAGAACGAGAACGTGTGGCCGTTGACGCCACGCGCGAGTAGATCGACGAACGGCCGCAGCCCGTCCTTGAGACGCACGCGCTTGCCGGCTTCGATGAGATGTTCGCGGCGGACACCGCGGAACTCGGGATCGTGACGGATCAGATACGCGAGCTCGCCGCCCTGCTGGACGAGGTGGCTGCGGGCGAGACCCGCGACTTTCTGCTCGAAGTTGGAGGCGCCGAGCAGCTCGCTGAGCTCGGAGCCGGAATCATTGTGACTCAGCGTCTGATCGAAATCGGACGCCACCAGGTAATGTTTGGACTTGTTCACGAACTACTCCATGCAATGCCCTCGTGGTCGATCGCCTTCTTTATCGTGCGTCGACACTAGCAGTGCGGAGGTGACGCGAAGGTGACATCGATCACATGAGACCGTCGTAAACGCCTGAGATTTTTGAGGCCAGGCATGAATCGGAGGCCAGATGCCATTTTGCGGAGCGCTCGCGGCGCACACGCCCTACAATGGCCGCGTCCGACGGTGACCTGACATCAGCCAACAAGAAGAATTCCCGGCTGGGGAGACGCACATGATCGACGAGTTCGGCGACGCCATTTCCGCCCTGAACAAGGCCGCGCGCGATCTTCTCGAGGATGCCCACGAGCTCGATGACGAGATCAAACGCGCCGAAAGCGGCGCGCGCCTCGACAAACTGAAGAGCCTCACCCAGCGTCTATGCCAAGGCATGCGTGTGGTGGTCGACGTGCTCGATCCGCCTGCTTCACCCAACAAGCCGGAATCCATTCTCGACCGGTTTTCCCGGAAGACCGGGGAGGTCGTGTACACGGCCAAGAGCAAGAAGGTCCTCGACGAATTCCTGCGAGATCACGAGGAGGCTCTGCGCAAGCTCGGGGCGAACGAGAATGCCATCAGGAAGCTCAAAGACGCATTGCGCGCCGAGGGAGGCGCGCGGGCGCGGACAGTTCAATCAGATCCGAAGCGCCTGATGAAGAACGTGCGCGATCTTCAGAAGCTCATCTGCAAGAGTGCCGAGTTCATCGATCAGCTGTCCGGCGCCACGAACATGTTGAAGGGCGCCGTCAACGGCGCGATGGGCGTGGCCACGATCGTCGTAGACATCACCGGCGTGCTCACGATCCCGGACATCTCCGGGATCGTCATCTTCAAGGCCGTGAAGTCGACGATACTGGGCGGCAACATGGTGAGAAAGGCGGTCGGCGCCATGAAGAAGGGGTTCGCGAAGGTTCGCCTTCGACGAAAGCCCGCCGCCGAAGAGACCAAGGCGGAGCCGCCTTCGACGCAGGCGGCACCGCCATCCAGTCCGCCGGCACCGCCGAAGTCCCACCTGCCGCCACTCTCTACCGAGCAACGAAAGCGGTGGACGCTCGGGCAGGCGCCGAAGGACAAGGACAAGGAGGGCTAGTTGCCCTTCGCGCCCTTCAGCACGAACGTGAGCTTCAGGATCACCTTGTACTCGGTGACCTTGCCCTTCGACACTTCCATGCTCTGATCCTTGACCCATGCTCCCGTGATGCCGGAGATCGTCTCCGATGCACGCGCGATACCCTTGCGGGTCGCGTCGTCGAAACTCTTGGGGCTGCTCGAAATGATCTCGATGACTTTGGCGACTGACATGAAAACCTCATTGTTGTTGGAGACGATGGAGCGCCGAGA
>CADEED010000043.1 GCA_902826225.1 uncultured Pseudomonadota bacterium
TTCGCCTTGTCCATTCGCAGCGCGGCGTAATCCTTTTCCTGCCGTTCGAGCTTGAGCGACTTGAGGCGCATCGTCGTCGTCTCGATGCTGAACGCGTCCAGGTCGGACGGGAGCGTCGCCTCGGGGCGGCTCTTCGACTCTTCAAACGGCCATTTGCGGTCTTCACTCATTCCGGCTCTCTCACTGACCGATGTCGGCCGCGGCAGGTCCCGATTAAAGCGCAAAGCGTGCGCGAATTCACACTTCGCGGGGGATCCCTGGCCCGCCCGCCGCTCAGCGGGCTGGCGCGCGGTCCGCGCGCGTGACCAGCCACTCGCCATCGATGCGGCGCAACTCGACGCTCAGCCGTTCCACCTCGGGATCGGAGAGGCTGACACTGGCGACGCCGACGATGGCCTGCGCGAGTCCATCTGCCGGGAACTCGATGCTCTCGACGTTCACGATGAGCTCGACCTTCGGGTTTGCCAGCAGCCACGCGCGCAGGAAGTTGCCGAGCTCGCGCTTGTCGAAGCCCTGGGAGTCGCCGTAGTTTTCCGCGACGAGATCGAGGATGTCGGAAGAGTCGCGCTCCTCCGCGGCCTGCTCGCCGCGCGCGAAGAGCTCGCGCACTTCTTCTTCGTTGCTCGAGCGCGCGCCACACGCGGCGAGCGACGCGAAGACGCCGGTAGACAGAATGAGAACGGCGAGGAATTTCATGGAGTGTCCTATTGCAGTCGAAGTCAGTTGGCCCTATCGTTCGCGCGCGTTGCGGGGTTGGGAACCGGTCGTGACGTCCAGAAATGGTGCTCCGGACCCAGATGGAGGTGGACGACTGAAATGAAGAAATCCGTGCGGTCGAGCGATACCGAACCTGGACCCCGTCTTCGTACCGTCAATCAGTATCTCGAGAAGAATTTCCCTGATTTCTTCGCCGAAGCCCGTTTCCAGGTCGGAAACGATGATTACTTCCTCTACGCCCGCTTCGGCAAGTACCTGGCCAGCTCCATCGAGCACCGGCGTTTCAAATCCGACAAGATCTCCCGCGGTTTCACCGTGCTGAACAAGCTCGCCCGCAAGGCGGAGCACGATCCGCAGGTGCGGCACATCCTCGTGTCCGGTCCGCTGGAAGAAATCGTCGATACACCTCCGGCCCGCGAGATGGCGCTCAAGCGTCTGTCGCCGGCCGCGCAGAGTTACCTCGAAGGACTCTGCGAGTAAACGCCGCCGACGCGGCGGCGTCCCGGTGTCGACCTCATCGATCGGCGCCGTCCGGCGCCGGCGCGAAACTAGTCTCCGGGCTTCGCCACAGTCCGCCGGTCTTCCAGGCGCCGAACGCCCAGCGCAACCAGCGGACGAGCGCGAACGCCATCCAGATCGCCCACGCCAGCATCACCAGCCGATAAACCCACATCGGAACCGAATACAGGCTCGGTGCGGCGACGACGCCTTCGACCTGGTCCTGGAACCAGCTCTCGTTGCGCAGGGCGAATCCCCAGTCGACGCTCATGTCCGGGCGCGCGAGCAGACCGTTGCGGATCCCCGAGAAGACGAGCACCGAGATCGCGAAGACCGTGAACATGGCGAGCGCGACCTGCAGCGTGTTGAATCGCCAGCGTGCCAGCGCGGACGACGGCTGCCACGACTCCCGCCAGCGCATGATGAGCAGCCATGCCGCCATCAGGGCGAACACGAACCATGACTGCGTCGAGAGTCCTAGCCCGAGCAGCAGCCATTCACGGAAGCGCAACGGCGAGTGCGACCAACGAGAGAGCAGCCATGCCATGCCGATGAACACCAAGAGTTCGCCCCAGTAGAGCACCGCGGGTCCGACCCCCGGCCCCGTGGCGAACAGCAGCCAGCGCGAGTCCGGCAGTTCGACGGCGGTCGTCAGATTGCTCGCGGCAGAGCCCAGGTCGACCGGCGAAGGATGCGTGCGCAGGCTCACGCCGTCCGACTCTTCCCACTCGAGATCGAACCGATGCGTTCCCGGCGTGAGCGACAGCGGCAGCTCCCCGTTCTCGGGTCGCACGGGCTGCGGATTCCCGTCGAACTTCACCGAGGTCACCCGCGCGCCGACGGGCAACTTCACGACGTGCCGCCCGCCCTGCGTGCTCCGGAACTGGAACCACAGCATCGTCGTCGATGTGCGTTGGCCGACGACCGTACGGCGGAACACCGAGTCGATGGCGAGCGTCGTGCCTTTGACGCCTTTGGGGCGCGCGACGTCGACGCTCAGTTTCTCGCCCGGGCGCGGGCGGAACACGTAGACCCAGGCTCCCGCGTCGACGTCGTCCGGCAACACGGCCGGGAAGCCGCTGAAGCTCACGTTCCACTGGGGATTCACCAGGAATCGCCACACCTCGGCCCGAGGCGCGTCCGCGGGCAATTCGATCTCGAATTTCTCCGCCCGGGCCAGTCCCGAGTGCCAGACGAATTCGGACTGCCTGGCGCCGAGTCCGACCAGGGCCGTGCCGTTGCGGACGTCGACGCCCGGCGTCAGCACGGATTCGCCCGCGACGAGCGGCACGCCGACTGTGATCGCCGCGCGCTCCGGAGCGATCCGCGAGACCACCGTGTCCAGCGTCCAGTCGAGGTCGAGCAGGAACTGCCTATCTACCCGGACGTAGGCCGGAAACTCGCTGCCGGCGACCAGCGACGCCGCGGAATCCGCGCGAGCGTCCTTGATCCGCGCGAGGTCGAGCGATCCGGCGACGAGCCGGCCCTCGTTGACGCCGGTCACCGTCCAATTGCGCGCCGTGACGTCGATCGTGCGCGGCGTCTGCGGAAACGCCAGCTGGATGGATTCGGCCGAGGCCAGCCGGCCCGAAAGCCGCACCGTATGCGCGCCCGCCGTGAGCGGCACCCACAGAGAGGTGTCGTTCTCCCGCCCGACGGCGAGGCTCGCGCGCGCGTCGACGCTCACTTCGTCGAGCTGCCAGCGATCGCTGGCGTGCGGCATGGCCACGGCCAGTGACGCGAGCGCGCTCACCTGCAGCACCACTTCGAGACGGTCGCCATCGATGGTGACGCGCGCGGCGGTCACTTCGGCGCAGGCCGGTGCGCAGCGCGGCGGCAGGGTGAGCCGCTCCTTGAGTTCGGTCAGCATCTCGCCGGAGGGAGCACCCTGCGCCTGCGCCTTTCCGGGGGCGCAGAGCAATCCGAGCGACAGCAGCGGGAGGATCGCGGCGATCGCGGCCGCGCGCGGCAGACCAGACAGCCGTGCGAGCCAGGGGTTTCCCGACTTCGGACCGCCGAAGCTCAGCGCGGCGAGATAGGCGAATAGCGCCACGAGCGCGAGCACACCGACGAGGCGCCACAAGAACATCACGACCGGGCCGACGTACACGAAACGCACGGAGTCGCCGGTCTCGACGGGGCCAGTCCAGTAGTAGTTATAGGAGTTGAACTGCCAGGCGGGTCGCCCCGGGCCGGACTGCAACACCGTACCGGCGGCATATCGCTGGACGACCTGCCGGCTGTTGAGGCCAAGCTTTGATTGCGCGACGGGCATGTTGATCGATTCCGGCGCGGCAACCGCGGCCGCGTCCGCCGCGCGGCCGTCTTGCATCGCGGGTTCCGCGACGATGTCGGCCTCGATCGGCGGCGGTGGCGGAGGCGCAGCGACCTCCTTGCTCTCAAAGAGGTTGAGGCTGGGACCCGTCGACCAAAGGGCCTCGAGGCCGTACGGGTTGTCGACCTGCACAACCGCGTTGGAATCGTACGAACGCGTGATCGGGGACGTGTACAGCGGAGGTTCGAGCTGTGGATAGAGCGCGTAGCGCACCTGGGTCCACAGGAACGGCAGCAGCGCGATCGCGAGCACGATGAAGCTCACGGTGCGATAAGCGCTCGCGAATCTCCGGAAGCGGCCCTCGGGCGCAGCTCGTGCGATGGCGAGCGCGGCGAGCAGATTTCCCCAGAGCCAGATGTAGAGTGGTGCTTCCTGGTAGGTGAGCAGCAACGCGACGGCGGCTATCGCGGCCGGAATGCGTCCGGCGGTCCAGTACACGAACACGACGACGATCAATACGCCAAAGACGTTCCACAGACCCCAGCTCTCCCACCACGACTGTGGCGCGGCATCGGCGCCGATCGCTCCGAGCAGCCGATGGCCCGGCGGCAGATGCAGCGTGCCCGACACGGTGTCGAAGCGCGCATCCCAGCCCGTGGCGGGCATCGAGCCGCCGCCGGAGGACTTGCGCGCGATCGTGCTGAGGCTCAACTGCGGTTGCCGCAACTCGACCCCGACGCGGCCATCGGCCCCTTCGGTGACCAGCAGCTGATCGCCCCGCTGCTGCGCGCTGGCGAGCGCGAACGGCGCGAGCATGTCGAGCCGCCAGTCGCGGCGCATGGTGCCGACGATGGTGTCCAGCACGGTGAATCCGCCATGATCGAAATCGAGCCAGAGGTGCCGCGCGAGCGAGAGCTGGTTGGCGTCCGTGTTGGACAACCCGCGACTGCGCTCGACGATCGCGAACTTGCCGTCGGCCGGCATGCGGAATGCCGGCAGCGCGCGCCACTCCGGGGGAACATTTGCCTGCGCGGGGTCGATGCCCTCGGCCCCCTCCGCGCCCGCGACGCGCAGCACGTCGTTGCCGGAGAAACTCCAGATCTCCTCGCGCGGCCACTGACCAACGCCAGCTGGCGGGCGCGCGATCGATGACTCGACCGTCGCGGCGCGCGCGGCCAGCGTGATCTCGTGGATGCCCGCGCGCACCTGAACGCGCAGCCGGCCGTCACGCTCCAGGCGTGCCGGCAGCCCGCCCGTGAGGCTGACGGGCGTGAAGCCTTCCGGCAGGACGCGCGCGAGCAGTTCTTCGCGCGCGTCGCCGGCGACGTTCAGGCGGATGCGCGTGTGTAGATAGGTCGGTATCTCGTCCTGCACGAGGCGGTAGACCTGGACCTCCATCGCCGGAGGTTCTTCCGTGCTGCGGCGTTTGCCGAGCCAGACCGCGTTGCCGGGACGCTCCGGCTGCGACACGCGCTGTCCATCCACGGTCAGATCGACGATGGCCGTCGATCCCGGCAACGGCAGCGTTTCGGGGCGCTGTCGCCAGGTGAAGCGGCCGGTCAGGGTGTAGTTGCCGGTCGCGAGACGCAGCATGGGGGTTCCGGAGACGGCGACGACGGCCGCGGGCGCGCCGTTCACGCGCACCTCGCGCGGCCAGTGTTCGAGCTCGCCGGGCAACGCCACCCAGCTCTCGGCGAACACCTGCCAGCGCTGCGTGAAACTCCCGCCGCCGGCGTTCACCTCGAGCGCAAGCCTTTCCGGCCACACGCATCGGTACGCCGTCGGGCTCATGATGTCGGAAGGGCTGAGCGCCGCGCTCGAGAGGAACGGACAGCGTCGATACTCCTCGTTGTGAAGCACCCAGCCCTGCCAATCGCGCAATCCGGGTGGGATCGCGTCCTGTGCCATGGCCGTGACGGGAAGGATCGCGAGCACGAATACGGCGAGGCCCGCACGAACGAGCGTAAGCATTGACGATGCCCTCTACCCACCTGGGTCGTCCCAGTGTAACAACGCCGGCCTCGTTCCATTTGGTCTAGCATCCGGGACCAATGAACAGCCCTAACGACATCCTCGACTACTGGTTCGGGCGCGGACCCATGACGGCCGAACGGCTCGCAGAACGCAGTACTTTCTGGTTCGGCGGCGATGGCCGCGAGGCGGCCGCGAGACGCGATGCGGAAATCCGCGATCGCCTCGTCCCGATGCTCGAGCGCGCGCGGCGCGGAGAGTTCGCGTCGTGGGCCGCCAGTCCGAAGCGACGCCTCGCGCTCATCCTGCTGTTCGACCAGGTGCCGAGGAACGCCTTTCGCGGCACGGCGGAGCAGTTCGCGTACGACCGTGACGCGCTGTCGCTGTCGGTCGACGGGTTGCAGTCCGGTGCCGACGCCGCGCTCGAACCCTGGGAAAGGCTGTTCTTCTATCTGCCGTTCGAGCACGCCGAATCGATGGAGGCCCAGGACACCGCTGTCGCGGCGTTCACTCGGTTGGCGGCCGAGGCGCCGCCACAGTACCGAGAATTCTGCACGGGGCTGATCGGGTACGCGCACAAACACCGCGATCTCATCGCACAGTTCGGCCGCTTCCCGCACCGGAACCAGGCGCTGAGCCGCGCCGACACGCCGGCGGAAGCCGCGTGGCTGAACGAGCATCCAAACATCTTCGGCTGACCACCCGCGGAAAAGGGGTCGGAAAAAAGGGGTCAGATCTATTTTCCGGCGGCCGGAAAATAGATCTGACCCCTTTTTTTGACCCCTTTTCCTTTCAGTCAGCGACGTCCGGCTCCACGAAGCACCACTTCACTTCCGGGAACTTCGCCTTCACTCGCGCTTCGAGCGAGTTGATGTGCGCCGCGGCAGCTTCGATCGGCACGCCCGGTCTCATCTTCACCTTGAGCGCCAGCATGACATCCGGCCCCATCTGCATCGTGATCGCGTTGAGAAGTCCCACGATGTTCGGATCGGCGGCGATGTCGGCGCGGATCGCTTCCCGCAGGTCGTCCTCCGCCGAACGGCCGACGATGAGTCCCTTGATGCGGATCGCGATGAACACCGAGACGCAGACGAGGATCACGCCGATGACGATCGACCCGATGGCGTCGAAGATCGGCTGACCCGTCACCGTCGCCAGCGCGACGAATACGAACGCGAGCGCGAGACCGACGAGAGCCGCCACGTCCTCGCCCAGCACGACGACCAGCTCCGCGTTGCGCGTGTTCTTCACCCAGTAGCCGAGGGGGCGGTTTCCGCGCAGCTTCTTGATCTCGCGCAGGCATCCCAGCAACGACCCGAACTCGAGTCCGATCGACACGCCGAGCACGAGCAACGCGACCCAGGGCTTGTTGAGCTCCTCGTGCGAGGACAACTTGTGCCAGCCCTCATAGATCGAGAACAACCCGCCCATCGAGAACAGCAGCAGCGCGACGACGAAGCTCCAGAAGTACGTGACCTTTCCATAGCCCAGCGGATGCTTCGCATCCGCCGGCTTCTGCGCCTGCTTGAGGCCGATGAACAGCAGCACCTGGTTGCCGCAATCGGCGAACGAGTGGATCGCCTCGGCCAGCATGCTGCCCGAGTGCGTGTAGATGGACGCCGCGAGTTTCGCGAGTGCGATCCCCAGGTTCGCGACGAACGCGTAGAGAATCGCCTTCGCGGACGACCCGTGGTCGGACACGGCTACTTCGCCGGCGCGAATACAGGGTCGGAGAGCTTCATCTCGGTGACGGGACCGTATTTCTTCGCGGTTTCGCGGATCTTCGCCGCATCGCCGATGAGCACGATCACGAGAGCCGTCGGTCGCGGGAAGGCGTCGGCGGTGACGGCGGCGGTCTCCGCCAGGTCCACCTTGGCGAGCGCGGGGCCGTAACCCTCGATGTAGTCCTTGCCGAGTTTGTAGAACTCGAGATCGGCGAGCGTCGCGGCCCAGTGCGCGGCGGTCTCGAGCTGCAGCGGATACTGGCCGAGCACGTAGGCCCGTGACGACTCCAGCATCGCGGGTTCGAGCGCGCCGCGCTTGAGGTTCTCGAGCGTCTCGAGCGCGAGGTCGAGCGCCTTGCCGGTGTTGTCAGTCTGCGTGAACGAGCGGATCGCGAACTCGCCCGGCACGGAGCCGCGCGTGAACCGCGACGAGGCGCCGTATGACAGGCCGGACTTGATGCGCAGCTCGGTGTTGAGGATCGATGTGAACCGGCCGCCGTACAGCGTGTTCACGAGATCGAGCGCCGGACGCCCGCTGTAGCGACGGTCCACACCGACGTTGCCCAGCCAGAAGTACGTCTGCACGGATCCCGGCGAATCCACGATCAGCACGCGCCGCTCGGTGATGCGCGGCGCCGGCTGGAGGTCGCGCACGGGCGCGGCGGCCCTGCCCCACTTCGCGAACGCCTGGGTGAGTGCGGTCTTCATCCACTTGGCGTCGAGGTCGCCGGCGAATACGAGCGCTGCGTTGTCCGCACCGAAGTTGGCGGCGTGGAAAGCCTGCACGTCCTGCAGCGTGATCGCGGCCAGCGACGTCTCACTGCCGCCCTGCGGGCGGCCGTACGGGTGCGAGCCGAACAATGCGGCGCGCCCGTAGATTCCGACGATCTGCGAAGGATCGGAATCCTTCGCGGACTTGATGAACTCGATCTCGCGGTCGCGGTACGCGTCGAACTCGGTCGCGTCGAGACGCGGACGGATCAACGCATCGGCGAGCAGCTCGATCATGAGCTGCCGGTCGCGCGCGAGGAACTGGCCGCTCACCGAGATGGACTCGGCGCCGGCCGCCGCGGCGAAGCTGCCGCCCACGCCTTCGACGGCGTCCGCGAACTGGTAGGCGTCGCGCGCGCCGGCGCCGCGATCGAGCAGTCCCGCGACCAGCGATGCGACTCCCGGCTTGCCGGCCGGATCCGCGAGCGTGCCGCCGCGCACGAAACCCGAGAACGCGATCAACGGCACGTCCCTCTGCGGCACGAGGATGATCGTGAGGCCGTTGGGCAGCGCGAAGCGCTGATGCGCGGGTACCTTCACGCCCGCCGCGTCGGCGCCCAGGGCGGAGACGCTCAATGAAAGGCAGGCGACCAGCGCGCCGGCGAGGCAGAGCAAGCGCTTCATGGCTTCACCTCGGCGGCGGGTGCCGCACTCGCCGCGGGTTTCTCCGGCGGCGACGTGAGGATGCCGACAGTGCGGCGATTCTTCTGGAATACCCGCGCCGCGGCCTTCTGCACCTCCTCGCGGGTCACCTTCTCGTACGTGGCCGGCGAATCGAACATGCGCTGGTAGTCGCCCTCGAACACTTCGAACGTGCCGAGCAGGTTCGCCTTGCCGTTGATCGTGGCGATCTGTTTCCAGAACGTGGAGGCGTAGAGATTCTTCGCGCGCACGAGCTCGGCGTCGGTGACGCCCTGCGCGACCACGGTCGCGAGCGCGCCATCGAGCGTCCTCTCGACCTCGGCGACGTCCGCGCCCTCGGGCAGCGTGAGCGAGAGCCACGTGAGCCCGGGGTCGAACCCTTCCGCGAAGTACCCCGACACGTCGATCGCGATCTTCCGCTCCTCGACCAGCAGGCGATGCAGTCGCGAGGAGTTGCCCTCGGTGAGGATCGTCATGAGCAGGTTGATCGCGGGACCCTGCGGGTCGTTCGCGGCCGGGGATTTGTACGCGACGTTCAGCAGCGGCGTCTGTGCCTCGCGTTCGACGTACACGCGCTTCTCGCCGAGCTGTTCGGGCTCCGTCGTGCGGACGGGCGGCGGGGGTTCCTGCCGCGGAATCGGCTCGAGGTATTTCTTCGCCAGCGCGAACCCCTCCTCTGCGCTCAGGTCGCCGACGAGGATCAGCGTGCAGTTGTTGGGTGCGTAGTTCGTCTTGTAGAACTTCTGCAGGTCCTCGATCTTCCAGCCCTGGATGTCCGCGGGCCAGCCGACCGTCGGGAACTGGTAGGGATGTGCGACGAATGCGGTCGCCTGCACCTGCTCGGCCAGGAAACCCTCGTTGCTGTCTTCGGTACGCAGCCGGCGTTCGGAGTAGACGACGCCACGCTCGCTCTCGACGACCTTGGGGTCGAAGGAGAGATTGGCGAGTCGATCCGCCTCGAGATCGAACACGAGATCGAGCGCGCTGCGCGGGATCCAGTCCTGGTACACCGTGACGTTGTCGCTCGTGAACGCGTTGTTGGATCCACCCTGCGCTTCCATGAGGCGGTCGAACTCACCCGGCGCGCGCTTCGCGGTGCCGTTGAACATCATGTGCTCGAAGAAATGCGCGAGCCCCGTGATGCCCGGGACTTCGTTGCGGCTGCCGACGCGCACCCAGTTGTAGAGCGCGACGTTCGGGATGTCGCGATCGGTCCAGACGATGACCTTGAGTCCGTTCGCGAGCGTCGTCGATTTGACCTGGTCGAGACCGGGCACCCGGGTCGGTGAGACGGGCTGCGGGGCCGCGATGGAAAAGGCACTCAGCGCGCAAAGCGCAACGCAGAAGACCCGGGCGGAAACCTTCGACATGCGACACCTCGTGAAACGAGGCGCAACTCTACGAGTCGGAACGCGGAAAAAGAAAGCGCCGCTTGCGGGGGAAGACGCAAGCGGCGCAAGGAAGCGAACACCGGGGAAGAGTTGTTCGCAGTTCTGTTGAGGATCTACCTCGAAACCTTGACGGCCCGGATCGCGGCGAGCTGGGCGCGCGCGAGTCGTGCATCGACGGGCACGAACATCACGCTGCCAGCGCGCTGACGCTTAACCATCATTCCCGCCGTCGCCGGGCGCGCACTCGCGATGCCCATGCCATTGGGAAGAATCAGCGTCACTGTCGATCTGTCCATCACGATGTAGGACAAAGCAACGCCCGTGCCAAGAAGGCGATTCTTTTGAAATCAACGGGTTGGGCGTTCGCGGGCGGCGCCGGGCAGGCCGCGAGGTGACGCGCAGCGTCAGTAAGTGACGTGTCCGGCGCGGCTCAGGACGAACTGGCCGTGCTTTCTGTTCAATGTGCGGGCGGCAGCACCACGACGCAGGGTTTCGCGACCGCCTTGAGGCCCCCGCACACCGCGCGCGCCTGCACTTCATCGCGCACTTCGGCCTGCAGGCGGTAGATGGTCTTGCCCCCCGCGGAGCCGACGACGACTCGCGGCGCCAGCCCGTCGAGCGTCCCTTGCGTCTGCGCCTGCAGCTTCGTCCACTCTTCATTCGCGCGCTCAGCCGTTGAAAATGCGCCCAGTTGAACGCCGTAGAGCCCGGCGGCTCCCGCGGCATCGGCGGGCGCGACGGGCGGCGCCTCGGGAATGGCGCTGCCCGCGGCACCGGCGCTTGCGGTTGCCGCCGTGCTCCCGCCGATGTCTCCCGCGCCCGCACTCGCGCCGGCGGTTGCGAAATTGTCGATGCGCACCTGCGCTTCCTTGGCCCATTTTCCCGCGGGGTACTGCGCGAGGAATTGTTGGTAGGACTCGCGCGTATCGGCCTCTGCGGCGCTGCGCCAATCCTTTTCTTCCGAGAGCTGCGCGAGTCGTTCGCGCGCATTGGCCACGAGCGTGCTGTCGGGATGGGTCGAGATGAACTGTTCGTAAGACTCCGAGGAGTCCGCGGCCTGGGCCGAACGCCAATCGCTCTTCTCCCGGCTACAGGCGGAGAGCACGAGCAACGGGATTGCGAACACGGTCACGAGCGCGCGGGTGGACATGGTTATGATCCCCTGAAGCGAACGACTCATTGTAAACGCGGATTGACCGGAGTGACTGCCATGAACGAACCCAAGCGCCGACTGGCCGATCGACTCGGCATGTCGCCGACCGTGATCTCCGAGAGCTCGACGCTGGTCGGTGACATCGAGACCGGTGGGCCCCTCATGGTTTCCGGCCGCGTGCGCGGCAATGGCAACATCGGCGGCACGCTGAGCGTCAGCAAGAATGCCCAGTGGATCGGCGACATCACCGCCCGACAGGCGGTCCTCGCGGGGAAGATCACCGGGAAGATCGTCGTCGAAGACAAGCTCGAGGTCTCCGCCAGCGCGGTGATCCAGGGCGAGATCATCGCGAAGGTGCTCGCCATCGCGAACGGCGCGCGCATCGAAGGCGAAGTCACCGTCACTTCCGGCAAGGCCATCATCAAGTTCGACGAGCGGCGCGCCGGCTGACGCGCTACTAACTAATCGCGCTACTCGAGCGCGGCCCTGTCCCGCGCCAGCAACCCGGCGACTCTTGCGTCGATCCACGAGCTGTCGCCCAAGCTCTCGATGAATCCGCAGTGACCGCCATGCGCCGTGGTCACGATGTCCAGGCGCGGTGAGCGCGCGAGATTCGCCAGATCCCCGGCCTCGATGATCGGATCGTCGAGCGCGGTGACGATCGTGGCCGGCGCCGCGAGGGTCGACAGGCGTCCGCCGGTGATCGCGTAGCCCGCCAGATAGTCGTTCATCGACGGATACTCGGTGTGTGCGAGCACGAGCTCGTGCGTCATCTGGCGCAGGTTCTTCGTGCGCAGCAGGTCGTCGAAATCGTAATGCCCCGGCCAGGCCATCTGCTTGATGGCGAGCGACCGGCTCCACTTGCGCACGAAGTACGCGTGATACAGCGGAAAGCCGCGCTCGAGCGTCACCATCGTGACCGCGGGATCGAGCACCGGCGAGATCGCCAGTACGCGCTCGATCGGCAGGTGCTTCGCCTCCGGGTGCGCGGCGACGCGCAGCATGAAATTGCCGCCGAGCGAGAACCCCGCGAGCAGCAGCGGCTTGCCCGGGAATCGGCGCGCGATGGCGGCGACGGCACCCACGACCTCCGGCAGCCGGCACGAGTGGAACAGCTCGCGGTTGAGGTGATGCGTGGCGCCATGGTCGCGCAGGTTCAGCCGCACGACTTCGAGGCCCGCGGCGAAGCACGTCTGCGCGAGCGACAGCAGGTACGTGGAGTCGCAGTTGCCCTCCCATCCATGCAGCAGCACCGCGACTTTCCGGCCGGGTTCGCGCCCGCGCTTCGCGGGGCTGGAGTGAAAGGCCTGCAGCCGCACCCCGTCGCCGCAGTCGAGCACCAGCTCTTCACTCGACGCGCGCATCGGCAGCGCGCGCCGCTCGACACGCTGGCGCCGGAACGGCCAGTTGGGAAGGATGGTCTGGAAATGCGGGCCGCGCAGCCAGCGGCCCGGACGAAAAGAGTGGGCGTCGACGGTGCCGGTCACTGCGCCTGGGTGGACGGGGGCGGACTCGCCGGGGTCGGCGAGGGAGCGGACGCCGGCGCTGCGGCCGTGACGGGAGCGCTCGTGGCGGCGGTGGCAGTCGCGGTGACGCCCGGAGCCGGCGCGATCGTGCCGGGTGTTGCCGTCGCGACATCCGCGGACAGAGCGCCGTCCACCGACGCCGCGGCCGCGGGATCGACGGTCGCCGGATCGACGGCCGGCGCCGGCGGCAGACTAACTACCGGGGGCCGGGCGCGCAGCGCCTCGACCTCGGCGTAGGCGGCGGACAGATCGGTGCGCAGCGCCGCGACCTCGGCGCCCTGCTGCCACCACTGCCAGGACATCCAGGCGGCGCCGGCCGTGGCCAGCAGCGCGAACGTCCACCCCGTGATGGCGCCCCACGGGCGGGGACGAATGAACGTGGGCAGGTCGAGGCCGGCGGCGGGCGGCGGGGGGGCGAGGCCCACGATCTCGCCATGCAATCGCTCGGTGTGCGTGTCGAGCGCGGTACCGAGGAAGCCGCGCAGGCTCGCGAGTTCGCTCTTCAATGTCTGGTCGAGTGCGGCGCGGATCTCGAACGACAGCTGCGGCAGCAGCTTCGAGACATCGGCCGCGGACTCGGACGCCGCGGTTCCGGACTCCGCGACCGGCACCGGCATCACGATGGGCACCGTCACCGCGGGAGGCTGCACGACGATCGGCGTTTCCGGCGGCGCGGCCAGGGCCGTCAGATTGATCGCGGATTCGTTCGCGGCCGCGTGCCGGGGCGCGGCCGCGAGACGCGTGAAGGTCGACTGCTCTTCGCCGCGGCGATCCGAGACCAGCCGCAGCTGGTAGAGCATCTTGGTGACGTCGGACTGCTTGATCTGCTTCGGCAGCACGCCTTCCGCACCGAGCGCGCGCGCCTGGCCGAGGTACAGGTCCCCTTCCTGCGAGGTGTACATCAGGATGGGGATCGACGACGTGCGCGGGTTGTTCTTGATGGACTGCACGGCCTGGAAACCGTCCATGCCCGGCATCATGTGATCCATGAAGATCACGTCGGGCCGGGTGCGAGACAGGTAGTCGATCGCCGCTTCGGCGGATTCCGCTGCATCCACGGTGATCTCGTGGCGCTCGAGGATGCGCGACAGGAAGGCGCGCGCGGACTTCGAATCGTCGACGACCAAGGCTCGCTTCGAATGCATCGGCACTCCCCTGTTAGGCAGCTTTATGGAAAGTCTAGCGTCAACGAGCGCGCGTTGTGCACCTCCGGAGCGGCGGGCGCCAAAAATTTTTTGGTTCGCCGCGCTTCCGGGGCGCGGTTCGCCACGGTTTGGTTGTGATCCAGCGCACGAATGATGGAATTACACGAGATGTGTCGCGCACGACGGCGACCGGCGCGATGCATAGTCGAATCGTCGATGATCAATGCAACCCGGACGCGGTGAAGTACGTCTTAGAAGTTGTAACGATCGGCAGCAACGAGCAACGGCTGTCCCGGGGTCTTGGCGCAAGCCGCCCCACCCTACGGCGCGATCCGAATGGTCGCGCCGTTTTATTTTGCCCGTCTCATTTGGCGATGAGTTCCTCGGGCACCGGGGCTTTCGCCGGCACGGCGCGATGCGCCTTGCGCACCTTCTCGTAGAAGCCGATCAGTTTCCGCGCCATCGCCTGCGACGCCCAGGATTCCGCGTGCGCGCGCAATTCCTGCCGGCGGGCATCGTCTGCTCTCAGCGCGAGCGCCGCGAAGATGCCCTCGGCGAACCGGACTTCGTCTTCCGGCACGACGAAAGCGCCGCAGCCCGGCGTGAGTATCGAACGGGTGCCGAGCTCCGCGATCGACACGACCGGCGTGCCCTGCGCCATCGCTTCCAGCAGCACCAGGCCCTGGGTTTCCGTGCGAGAGGCGAACGCGAACACGTCGCCCGCCGCATAGCAATCCGGCAGGTCCGTGCTGCGGTCGAGGTAACCGATGAAACGCACCGACGCCTCGATTCGGAGCGAACGGGCCAGCTTCACCAGGTGATCGCGCGCCGGACCTTCCCCCGCGATGACGAACAAGGCTTCGGGGCGCTGCGCCAGGACGCGGACGAACGTGCGCAGCAGGAAATCGATGTTCTTTTCGTAGGCGACGCGGCCGACGTAGAGCACCACCGGCCGGGCGGCGGGCAGATCGAACTTCCGGCGGAAGCGCGCGCCGTCGCCACGCACGTAGCTCATCGCGGGCAGGCCCGTGGGCAGCACTTCGATCGGCGTCTGCACGCCGTACTCGAGCAGCGCGTCCCGCATCGGCGCGGACGGCGAGATCAACGCGGCGACATCGTCGCACTGGGACAGCGTGAAGCGGCGCGCGAGCCGCCGGCCGATCGGGCGCGGCAGGATCGGCACGTAGTGGTGCAGATAATCCTCGAAGAACGTGTGATAGGTGGCCACCACGGGCAGTCCGTGGCGACGCGCAAACTTCACCGCCGCGTAATGCGCGATGAACGGCGTATGGATGTGAACGAGATCGACGCGGGCCGCGAGCCCGGCGTTCAACGTGCGCTTGAGCGGCCCGCCGTGGAAACGGCGGTCTTCCGGATCGAGCGGCACACCGCCCGAGGGGACCCGGATCACCGTGGGGTCTTCGTCCTGCGGCGCGTCGGGATAGGCCGGGGCGACGAGCAGCGTCTCGACGCCCAGGGACGCGAGATCGCCGCGAAAGGTGCGGATGGACGTGGAAACGCCGTTGACGCGCGGAAAGTAGACGTCGGAAACGAACAGGACCCGCATGTCGCGGGTCAGACCAGCGCCGCGCCGATCGAGCCGGACGTGGCGCCGATCAACGCGCCGACGAGCACGTCCGTCGGATAGGGCAGGCCGAGCACGACGCGGGACGCGGCGATCGCCGTCGCGAGCGGGACCAGCACGAAGCCGGTCTCCGGAAAAGCCGCGACCGCCTGCCACGCGAACGCCACCGCATGCAGCGTGTGACCGGACGGAAAGCTGTAACGGTCGAGCGGCGCGCCCGCGAGCGAGATGCCCGCGTGGCGGATGAACGGCCGCTCGCGCACGAACGTGCGCTTGAGGATCTTGTAGAGCGCGAGGCCGGCGGCGCCGGTCGCGAGCATCATCAGCGCGACAGCGAGCCCGCGCTCCGGGTAGAGGAATGGCAGCGCGAGCATCAGCGCGTACCAGACGACGCCGTCACCGAGACGGCTCGCGGTCTTGAAGACCGCGCAGATGGCCGCGTTCTGCACGCCACGGTTCAGCCGGCGACAGAGCCGGTACTCGGCGTGATCGAAGCGATCCAGCAGCGAGCTATGGGTTCCCATGGGGTGGAGAAGTTAGGGCACAGACAAGTCACTGGCATGACGCGCGCATGAAGGAATTGTTTCCAAGTACCTGAATTTCCTGAATCGGCTGCCCAGCTGCACGGTTCCCTCGCTCCGGGTGGGCCAGCGCACGTCTCCAATGCGTCTTATTCCAGGCTGACTTCTCTCTGATTTCGTCTCCCCGGGGATTCCGTCGCGATGCATCCGGCGGATAGTTTGGTCGTCGAAAACCGGGGAGACCTGCCATGAAGAAGATGTCGCGTCGTGAATTCGCCTCTCTGACCGCGTCGGTGATGGCCGTCCTCGCGGCTCCGCGGACACCGGGCCAGGCGCTGCGCATCCGGCGCAACATCATCGAGCTCAACCCCGCCGAGATCGCCACTTTTCGCGCCGGCTTCGGCGCGATGCAGGGACTCGGCGTCCTCGACATCCGCAGCGTGGAGTTCCAGGCGAACGTTCACGGGGCACCGTGGGGTTGGGAGGAGGCTTACCCGGTATTTCCGCCCGGTGTCGACATCTACTGGAATCAATGCCAGCACGGCAACGCGCATTTCCTGACCTGGCATCGCTGGTACCTCCTCTATTGGGAGGAGATCGTCCGCCAGTTGTGCGGCGATGGCGCGTTCAACCTCCCGTACTGGGACGTCGTCACGCAAGGCTACATTCCCTCCGCATTCCGGATTCCCGCGGATTCGACGAACAGTCTCTACAACTCGTCCCGGTTGCCTGCGCTCAACTCGGGGACCGCGCAGATCTCGAATGTCCACAACCAGTGCATCGACTATCTCTCCTTTGGATCGTTCAGCGGCTCCTCGGGGCTCGAGGATGGCCTGGAGAAGAATCCTCACAACATGGTCCACAACCAGATTGGCGGATGGTTCGGCGACGTCGAAAGAGCCGGGCGCGACCCGCTCTTCTTCCTGCATCACTGCAACGTCGATCGTTACTGGCATTGCTGGCTCGGCATGGGGGGTGGGCGGGCGAACCCCGCCGATGCCGCATGGCTGAACGAGACGTTCGACTTCCAGTCTTTGGCCGGACCGCAGAGTCCGGTTGTCAGTGACGGGCTCACCGCGCCGGCGCTCGGGTACACCTACGACGCGTGCCCGGTGAACATCAGCACGTGGATTCCACCCTGGCTCCATCATCTGAAGCTGCAGCGATGGCCGGTCCTCAAGACTCCGCGACCGGACCCGCCGCCACCCTGGTTGCGCACCGTGCTCGCCTTCGAACCCCTCACGCTCGATGGCAATGACAATGCCTTCGTGATTCCGCGCGCGGTGCTCGACCAGGCGAGGATCACGGAGAGCACCGCCGCATTTCTGCTCGCCGGTCTCGAAATGACCGAGACCGCGAAACTCGGCGGCTTCTATTTCGAAGTCTGGCTCGCCCCGGACGCGGCGGCCATTGCACGCAAGGGAGTCGAGGGCGCCGCGCGCCTCGGCACGTTCGGCGCTTTCGAGCTGTCGGGTTTGCGAGCTCACGCAACCCACGGCGGAGCGCACCTGCATCACGGCGTCACCCCGCCGCTGTCATTGCCGCTGTCGCGAGCGGCGATCGACATCCTCCGTGGGAAGCAGGAACCGGCGCTGGTGTTCGCGCGCCGCGGCGCCGTCGATCGCGAAGGCAAGGATCTGCCCTTCGACACGCGTCCGGCACTGGTGCGGGTGGAGACGATGTCGCTCGTCGCCGGCCGATAGAGAGAGGCTGTCCGACACCGTGGCCGTTATCCGGAGGCTACAATCGCCGCCGATGCGTCCTTTCGCAGGTCCCCTCCGGTTTCCATTGGCGTCTCGTGTCTGCGTGCTCGCGGCGCTCTGCGCGGCGGCGGGCGCGAGCCATGCGCTCGACGCCATCGAGCTCGAGGTGCGCGAGCTCAAGGTGGCCGGCATCCCGGTGACCGGCGCGCAGGTGCGTCTCGATATCATCGACGCAAGGCAGGTACGTCTCGCGGTGCGCGCGGCTTCGGCAACGCTGCCTGACCCGGTGGGACAGCTCTCCCGGATCGCATTCACATGTTCCGCACCCGTCATCGCCGAGCCGCGCTACGGCTGCGATGCGGGGCGCTTCGTCGCGCGCGGCGGTCCGACCGGAGCGATCGACACCAGCCTCCGGGCCGAGATGCGGACGGACACGGGTGTCACGTCGTTCAGCGGCAATGGATTGAGACTCGCGGGCACGACCGCGACTTTCGACGGCCGCATCGATTCCAGGGGCTGGCAGGTGAAGGCGGGCACCGGCAGCGCCACGATCCCCGCGCTGCGCAAGTTCGCGGAGCCGTGGTTCGAGCTGCCCGCAGATCTCACGATCGGCGGCAGTGCGGTGGTCGGGATCAGTGCCGAGGATCGTGGTGCGGGGATGGTCGCGGACGTGTCCGCCGCGCTCGACGGTGTGGAATTCTCCAACGAGGCCGGCGACATCGCCGGCGAGAAAGTATCGGCGAAGGTGCGCGCGCAGCTGACGCCTCGCGACGCCGACACCGGGTTGTCCGTCGACTTCGCGGGCAACGCGGGCCAGGCCTTCCTCAGCGTCATCTATCTCGACCTCACGAAGAACCCGCTCAAGGTTGCGCTGCGCGGCAAGCTCGCCGGCGACGTGCTGACCTTCGACTCGCTGCGCGTCGATCAGCGGGACGTTCTCGATCTCACCGGCACGGGCCAGGTGAATCTCGCGGGCGAAGTGCCGGCCGTCTCCGGCGCCTTTTCGATCGCGAGCATGCGATTCCCGGCGGCCTATACGACGTACATGGCGAATCTGCTCGCCTCGAGCATGGTCGGCGACATGACGACCTCGGGCAGCCTCACGGGCGAGCTGCACCTCGCCAACAGCTCGATCACGCGTCTGCACGTTCTGCCGAAGGACCTCGGGCTCAAGGACAACAAGGGCCGGTTCTTCATGACAAAGGTGTCCGGCGACATCAGCTGGGGGCCCGACGATCCGGCGCCGGTCGCCATCTCGCGGCTGTCGTGGAGCTCGGGCGGCGCCTACGGTCTCTCCGGCGGCGCGGCCGACCTCGTATTCGTGGCCAAGGGGACGAGCTTCGCGCTGACGCAACCCACCAAACTACCGGTGTTCGACGGCGCCATCGCGATCGACACGCTGGCGATGGGCAATCTCGGCGCCGACAACATGGACGTGGCGTTCCGCGGCAAGGTCGAGCCGATCAGCATGCCGTTGCTCACGCAGGCGTTCGGCTGGCCGCAGTTCTCGGGCACGCTGTCCGCGAACATCCCGGGCGTCACGCTCAGGGACAACGTGCTCACGTTCGAGGGCAACGTCGAATCCGAGGTATTCGGCGGCCAGTTCATCGGCAGCAACATCCGGCTGCAGGATCCGCTCGGCCGCCTGCCGCGCTTCTTCGCCGACGTGCGCGCGCGCAATCTCGATCTCGAGCTGGTCACGCGCACCTTCGAGGTGGGCACCATCACCGGGCGGCTCGACGTCGACGTGCTCGGCCTGGAGTTGTTCGCATGGGCGCCGGAGAAGTTCGACGCGCGGCTCGCCACGCCGCCCGGCGACAAGTCGCGGCGCAAGATCAGCGCGAAGGCCGTGAGCAGCCTGTCGAACGTCGGCGGCGGTGGTGGTGGCGTAGTTCAGGCGTTGCAGTCCGGCGTGCTGCGCTTCTTCGACGAGTACAGCTACGAGAAGCTCGGAATCACCTGCAAGCTGCGCAACTACATCTGCGAGATGTCGGGCGTGGAGCCGGCGCCGAACGGCTACTACATCGTGAAGGGCGCGGGGATTCCCCGGATCGACATCGTCGGCAACCAGGGCCGGGTGGACTGGAATCAGCTCATGTCCTCGATTTCGACGGCGAGTTTCGGCGAAGCCACCGTGCAGTGAGCGCGGGCACCGCGCGCGCTATACTCCCGCCGCACATTTGACGTAACGCATGTTCAGGGCGCATTCATCGCGTCCACCCGATCATGCCCGCGTCAGGCTTGCGCCTGAAAAAGGAGTCCATTCATGCGACGCGTTCTGCCGATCAAGTTAGCACTGGCGAGTCTGTTGATCGCCGCGTGCGTCACGATCAACGTCTACTTCCCCGCGGCGGCCGCCGACAAGGCCGCCGACCAGGTGATCAACGACATCACCGGCGGCGCCTCGAAGGGCGCGACCACCACGCCGCCGTCCGGCTCGCTCTTCGCCCCGGCGAAGGACGACGCGACGGATGTCCTCGTGGCCGCACTGTCGACGGTGCTCGAGGCGGTCGTCCCCGCGGCACACGCGCAGGACGCGGAAGCGGCGCTCAACGTCAGCTCGCCCGCGGTGGCGCGCATCAAGTCCTCGATGGGCGCGCGCTTCGGCGACCTCGAGAAGTTCTTCGCCAGCGGCGCCATCGGCCTCACGAAGGACGGCATGATCGACGTGCGCGACCTCAACGCGGTGGCCCTGCCGGACCGTGCCACGGTGAAGCGTCTCGTCGCCGAGGACAATGCCGACCGCGCGCAGCTCTATGCCGAGATCGCGAAGGCCAGCAACCATCCCGAGTGGGAAGGCGACATCAAGAAGAGTTTTGCGCGCCGCTGGGTCGCGACGGGCGCAAAGCCCGGCTGGTACTACCAGGACGACTCCGGCGCCTGGAAGCAGAAGTAACAGTTAGATGACCGATGCAGGGCCCGATCCGCCTCGCGGACCGGGCCCTGCTTTTTTCAGGCGGCACCCCTGGCTCTCCGCCATCGGTGTCGCCGCGGCCGTCGGGCTCGCCGTGTCGGGCGCCGCCACGTATCTCATCCAGCGATACGCCACGTTCCCGCCGCCGAAAGGGATCTCCGACCCCGGCATCGTCGACGCACAGCAAGGCGAACGGCTGTGGCTCGATGTCGGCGGCGATCGGGTGGAGGCCTGGTTCCTGCCCGCCCGCCACGCACCGGCGCGCGCGCCGTTGCTCGTCTACTCGCACGGCAACGCGGAACTCATCGACAACCGTGCCGCGGAGTTCGGCCCGCTGCGCGACGGCGGAATCGGCATCCTGCTCGTGGAGTACCCGGGCTACGGCCGCTCGGGCGGGTCTCCGTCCGAGACCAGCCTCACGGCCGCGCTCGTCGCCGGCTATGACTGGGCGATCAACGACTCGCGTGTCGATCCGGATCGCATGGCGGGTTACGGCCGCTCCCTGGGCGGCGGCGCGATCGCACAGCTCGCCGCGCGCCGGCCGCTCGCGGCGCTCGTGCTCGAATCGACGTTCGAGAATTTCGAGGACATCGTGATGCGCTACGGCGTGCCGCGGCGGTTCCTCATCAACCACTTCAATACCCGCGCGGTGCTCGAGGGTTATCGAGGTCCGGTGCTGCTGTTGCATGGCTCACTCGATACGCTGTTCGACAGCCGGAACGCGCGGGCACTGGCGAAGGCCGCGCCGCGCGCCACACTGCACCTCTCCGCCTGCGGTCATGCCGACTGCCCGCCGCAGTGGGAGCTGGTGCGCAGTTTCCTCGCGCGCAATGGCATATGAAGGGACTTCATCGGGAGGCTTCCATGACTCACTCGAAGACGCATTCACTGTTCGCTGCGCTCGCGATCGCCTCGATCCTGGCCGGTTGCGGGCTCGCCGAGACGGGTGCGGCCGCGGCGGCCGACGCAGAGGCCGCGGCCCAGGCCGCGAAGCAGGCCAAGGAAATGGAGGCGAAAGTGCAGCAGCGGGTCGACGCGGCGAACCAGACTGCCGCCGAGCAGCGCGACGCCGCGGAGAAGATGACGGAGTAGCTGCTCCGGAGCCGGTGTGAGGACAGGCTGAAAGCCTGTCCCCAGCGGGTCGGTGTGAGGACAGGCTGAAGCCTGTCCCCACCGGGTCGGTGTGAGGACAGGCTGAAGCCCGTCCCCACCCTTCTACCTATTCGCGCATTCCGGTGCCGCGGTGCATGAAGTACACCGCGACTCCGAACAGCACGAGCGCCGAGGCCGCCATGATCGCGAACGCCACGCCGACATCGACGTCGCTCGTGCCCAGGAATCCGTAACGGAACGCGTTGACCATGTGCAGGATCGGGTTGGCGTAAGACAGGTGGCGCGCCCACTCGGGCAACAGCGAGACCGAATAGAACACGCCGCCGAAGTAGGTGAGCGGCGTGAGCACGAACGTCGGAATCCAGTTCACCTGGTCGAAGTTCTTCGCGAACTGCGCGTTGATGAACCCGGCGAGTGAGAAGACCACCGATGTGATGACGACGGCGCCCAGGATCACGAATGCGTGGTGCACCGGCAGGTGCGTGAAGATCAGCGAGACGATCGTCACGGCGCCGCCGACGAGGAATCCGCGCAAGAGGCCCCCGACGACATAACCGAGCACGATGATCCAGTTCGGCAGCGGCGCGACCAGCATTTCCTCGACGTGCTTGCCGAACTTGGCGCCGAAGAACGACGAGACCACGTTACCGTAGGAGTTGGTGATGACGGCCATCATGATGAGGCCGGGCGCGATGTACTGCATGTAGGGCACGCCATCCATGAGCCCGACGCGCTGGCCGATCAAACTACCGAAGATGACGAAGTACAGCGCTGAGGTGACGGCCGACGGCACGATGGTCTGCGCCCAGATGCGCACGATGCGACCGTACTCGCGGATGACGATGGTCTTGAAGCCGACCCAGCGCGCCCGGTTCAGGCCCTTCGGCGAATCCGCAGCCGCCGCCGTCGTCGCCTCGGAAGCATCCGTGCTCACGTCTGCACCCCGCCCGCCGCGGATCGCGCCGCGGGCTTCGTCTCGACGAGTTTCATGAACAACTCTTCCAGGCGGTTCACCTTGTTGCGCATCGACAGCACGCCGATGCCGAGCGCCGTGAGCCTGGCGAAGACTTCATTGAGGCTCTGTTCCTTGGACACCTCCACCTCGAGCGTGTGTTCGTCGACGAGCGTGAACGCGTAGCCTGCCACCTGCGGCACCGCGGTGATGGCCTCGCGCAGATTCAGCAGGAAGGTTTCCGCCTGCAGCTTGCGCAGCAGTGTCGACATGCGGTCGCGCTCGGCGATGAGACCGCCATTGATGATGGCGATGTTGCGGCAGAGCGTCTCGGCTTCCTCGAGGTAGTGGGTGGTCAGGATGATGGTGGTGCCGCGCGCGTTGATCTCCCGCAGGAAATCCCACATCGAGCGCCGGATCTCGATGTCCACGCCGGCCGTGGGCTCGTCGAGGATGAGCAGGCGCGGCTCGTGCACGAGCGCGCGCGCGATCATGAGGCGCCGCTTCATGCCGCCCGAGAGACCGCGCGCCATCTTCCTGCGCTTGTCCGAGAGCTGCAGCAGCGAGAGGTACTTGTCGGCGCGTTCGCGGGCGAGCGGGCGCTCGATGCCGTAGAACCCCGCCTGGTTGACGAGGATCGTCTCCGGCGTCTCGAACTGGTTGAAGTTGATCTCCTGCGGAACGATGCCGATGCACGCCTTCGCGGCCTCGAGCTCCCGGTCGATATCGTGGCCGAACACGCTCACGGAGCCCGCGGTCTTGGTGACGAGCGAGGTGAGGACGCCGATCAGCGTGGTTTTGCCGGCGCCGTTGGGTCCCAGCAGGGCGAAGAAATCGCCTTTCTCGACGTCGAGATCGATGCCCCGGAGCGCCTGAACGCCGTTGCCGTAGGTCTTGGTGAGTCCGCGAATCGACAGTGCGTACATGGTGGGAAGAGCTTGGGGTTCAGTGCGTGAGGTTCAATCGGCCGAAAGAGGCAGGGTCACTTCGGCACGGCTTCATCCATCACCGGACGGAAGGTGTCCTGCCAGAAATTCGCCTGCGGCGTGTCCTCGCAGCGCTTCGCCGCTTCGCGCAACCCTTTCGCGGCTGCCTTCCACACCTTGGCGTCCACGTAATCGCCGGCCTCCGTGCGCTGCGCGGCGTACAGGGTGGTGGCGATGCGCGGCATGAACTCCGTGGCCGCGGATCCATCCACCGCGTCGTTGAGGAACTCCCATTCCCAGCGGAAATCGGCGCAGGTCATTCGTCGGATCCGCTCGCGTTCCTTGTCGGTGAGCTGCGGATCGGGCTTCGCCGCGATGGGCTTCGGCTCGGCGCCCGTGGACGCGCGCAGCTCGACTTTCATCTCGGTGCTCGCTTCGACCGGCTTTCCCCCGGCGTCGAGGGCCGGCACGAAGCGCGCGCTCTGCAGCACCTTGATGACCTGTGGTTCGACCCCGGGGTCCGTCGTGCTCTCCGTGACGAGCACCTCGCGCACTCGGCCATCTTCTCCGACACGGACCGTGGCCACGACGTAGCCGGCCAGCTTGCGGGAACCGATGCCGATCTTCGCGGTGGGCGCACCGGCGATCACCTGCGGCTGGCTCGGCCCGGCTTGGCCGAAGCTCGCCACTGGCGCCGCGAGGCAGACTCCAACAACCGCCGCTCGTGCAGTCGAATGCATGATCTATGCTCCCCTGCCGGTCGCGGCCTCCGGCGCGGCGGTTGCCGGCATCCGCCGCCGAAGCAGCGGACGCCGGCCGGAGCCGTGCTAGTTAGAAGCCGCGGGTGGCGCGCAGCGCCCGCTGCGCGTCCACGAATCCGAACCCGGTATCGAAGTCGAATCCGTTGGCATTATCGACGCGTTGCGGTCCGATGTCGCCCCCGAAGTTGCGCAGCTTCATGTCGTCGGCGGTGAGACGCATCGACCAGTAGATGAGATCGGGCGTCAGGTTTCGCGGGCCGATGAAGCGCTTGCGGGCGGCGATATCCCGCGCGCGCTGGTCCAGGATGAGCGCGGCGACCGCCGCGACGTGCGGCGCGGCGGCGGAAGTGCCGAAGAAGTTCGGGTAACCGTTGGGTTCGTCCGAACCCGGGATCTCGAAATCGAGGTCGAAAAGGAAGAACGAGGTGTCGCCACCGTCCGGACCCGTCACGCCGGGCTTGAGGCGCACTTCGGGAAACTGCAGCCGGCGGCCGTTCTTGTTGAAGAAGATCGGCGTGCCGCCTGCCGACGAGAAGTTGTTGAGGCAGGCCGGGAAGCACTGCGGTCGCAGGGGGCTGCGCCACTCCTCCGTCTGGTACCACGCGGCCGCGCCGACCGCCTCCGCGCCCGCCGCGTTCGCATGACCATAGAGCGTGCCGCTCGCCGTGTCGTACTCGTCGACGCTGAACGTGCCGAGGTCGAGGTCGAACCACACGTACTTGAGGAAGTTAGGCGCCGGGCCCTCGTAGACTTCCACGCCGAGCTGCACTTCCAGGTCGGCGTCGGTGAAGTTCACCATGATCGGCAGTTCGATGGCGTCGAGACCCACGTTCGGATCGACTCCCGGGATCTGGCAGACGAGCTGCTCGGGGTCGTCGGTGCAGAAATCGATGAAGTTGCCGTCCATGTCGTAGAACCAGGCATCGATGTCGGTCGAAGCGCCGCGCCGGCCGTTCGCGGAGATCGACGGCTGATCCCACTGCAGCGAGAGCAGCGTGACGCTGCCCGCGCCGGCCGTGACCGTCTGCAGCGTATCCACGGTGCGCGCGCCGGCCGCGAAGTCGTGGCGCAGGCCGGAGATGCCGGGAACGCCGGACAGCCGGAACTTCGACTCGTACGACTTGCGCTCGTCGTTGCCCGCGGCCGAGAAGTACGCGACGCCGTCCTTGTACACGTCGTCGACGGCCTGGGCGATGATGCCGTCCTCGAACATCGGTTCGGCGTAGTAGATGACGTCGTCGACGATCACCTTGGAACCCGCGGCGGCAAGCGCGCGAATGCCGGCCGCGAAATCCTCCTGGCTCACGAATGCCGTGTAGAAGGCCTGCGAGGCGCCCGGTGCGACGTCGTGGATGAGCTGCATCATCGCGCGGCCTTCATCCGAGCAGTTGCCGTTGGGGAAGACGGCGAGATCCTTGAGCACCAGCACGTCGCCCGGCAGGTCGCCGTTGGCGATGTCTTCCGCGGCGCGCGTGAACGGCGCACCGGGATCGAACGGTCCGGCGAGGCAGTCGTAGCTGTCGGAGAGCACGCCGACGCGCACCCCCTTTCCGTCGACGCCACTTTCCCTGCGCGCCCGATCCGCGCGCAGCGATCGGTCGCCCTGCGTGACCGGGCCATGCTTGCGCGTGGTGGCGAGCGTGGGGCGCAGGAACTTGAGGCCGCTGGTCGCGGCCATGTCGCGCAGCGCCGAGACCGGCACGCGACCCGAGACCGCGGTGTCGTGCACCGTCGCGTCGAGCATTCCCTTGGCCGCGAGCTGCGCGCGCAAGACGGTGAGGTTGTCGCCGTAGGCGCTGACGGAGACGTATCCGTCGCGAGCCTGCAGTACCGGCAGCTTCTTCGTGACGCGGCGAGTCACTTCGACCGCGCCGCGGCGCGTCGCCGCGCGCTCCATCACGTTGAGTGTGGCGCTGAGTTTCGCGCCATTGCCCGTCTTGGCGGCGTTGCGCGCGGCGACGGCTTCCTGCCGTGTCGCGCCCGCGGCGCTCAGGGCAAGGGACAAGGCCACTACTGCCAGCGCCGCAACGGCTGACTTCTTCGGAATCATGATGTTCCCCGACTTTATGTTGAAAGCGGGCTCCGCCCGCGGTTCGATTCTTCAGCTCGCGCGCGTCTTTCTCTCGAGTCCCGCACGGCCTGCTTCACGAAGAATGCGCCGCGAGCGTTTCAGCCGCAAGGCGCTGGATGCCGCCGAGCAGCAGCTCGTGCAACCGCCTGTCGGCCGCTGCCGACGCGGCGCCGAGAAGTTCGCGCCAGAACGAGACCTGCGTGGGCCAGCGCGGGCGCAACGCCCCGGCATTTCGTTCCGCCGCGAGCTCGAGCGATGCCAGGGAACATGCCGCGAGCGCCTCGACCGAGACGAGCGGCGCGCCGAACACCAGGCAAGCGGCACGCGGCCGGCTGCGCGCGAGGTGCCAGCCGTACACGAGCATGCGGCGCGTGATCGAGCGGGCGGCGACCGGCTCGAAGAACGGCGATGCGACGGCCTGCGGGTAATCGTGGACACCCGCCGAGCGCAGATCGAGCCAGCGCGCCGACTGACCGAGACCGACCTCGAACAGGCTGAACGGCGCGGCACCGAGCCGGCGCACTGCCTGCGCCGAAAGCTCGGCCCACTCGCGCCGCAGCTCGGTAATCAACGCCGGCGCGCCGGCGTGTGCCGGCAGGTCCGCCGCGCGGCTGGCTAACAGCCCCAGGCACTCGGCGTTGAGCTCGGCGAGCGGCGCCGGGTCCACGCCCTGCGACGGCAACCAGTGGCGGACGTCATCCCGCGCCCGCTGTACGACCCGACCCGCCATGCATTCCTCCCGATACCCGCGAGATATCTTGCGCCGCCAGGTCTTGAAAGTCATTTCAGAATTTGGGAAATTTTTGGCGATTATCCCTATGGCAAACCCAGAATCTAAGCATAATGGCGCTCTCGGGATGGGAGGGTCAGTGCATGTACACGCGAATTGTCGAGGTAGTTGGGTGGATAGCCTTTGGTGGTTGCGCATTCATCATGGCAGCCGACACAGCCGTCAGGAACAGCGTCGCGCTGTTTCCCAAAGCGCCCTTTATGAATAGCAATTGGTGGGGCTTCGCCCCGATAGTCCTGCTAAGCGTCGTTGCGCTTGCAATGGCGTTTAAGTTTCTCTTTCCTGTAAGAGAGTCGCATGGGGCGGAGTGGCCGCCGTTCGACACCAGAATGGAACAGGTCGTCGGAAAGTACTTTGTAAATGAGCACGTAGTGGTGGACGGCAAACAGTTCGACGGGTGTACGTTTGAGAACGTTATTTTCGTCAACAACGGAACAGCGAGATTCCAGTTCTCGAATACCAATAAAATTCTTGGATCTCTTGGGGCGACCACTCCAGTCCCGCAGTTGGCTTCGATGGCGTTCCTAAACGAGTATGTGCGGGCCAATGGGACCACTGGCAGGATCGTGTACGGCGTGAGAGATCCATCGACTGGGAAAGTCCTCAAAGAGGACGCCGGATTTGGGATGACCCATGAAGCGCAAAAAAAGCAGCCCTAAGAAACGCACGCCGAACCAGAGGTTCGGGCGGCAGAAGCCCATTCCTTTTAAGGATGTGGTCGAGCGGTTGCTACAGACGCCGCCGGATAAGAAGCGCTGAGATTTAACATTGTGATTAGTCCACTTTTTTGTGTGAACTCGATCACAAGATGTAGTTGTAAAAGTGCGTTCTAGTTCCGGAAATACACCATTTGTGCTCTTGACGCGCCGCAGCCACAGGAGCCTAATTGCCCCCGGCTGACAACAAGAAAAAACCCGCCACTAGGGCGGGTTTTTCTTTGAAGCTCTCGGACCGGGTGGCCGAATGGTTAGGCGCTCCCCCTGCAAGGTGAAAGATGTCAGTTCGATTCTGACCCCGGTCTTTTTAAGCTTCCGAACCAACCGCTAGCGTTCTGCTAGCGGGTCGCGAATCTATCAGGAAAACATCGAATCCCGTATAGGACCCCAGTCACGCTTTGTTCGAAGATTCTCAAGTAGGATACATATGCCTTACCTAAGGCACAAGTATCCGGTCGCTATGCCGGAGGTATCCGGAAAATGGCCAAGAATAAAAATGTGGTTGATGGCGACGAGATGACGCTATCCCTCCCGGAAGGCGCGAGAGCCCACCTGGAGACAATCTGTCGAACACATCTGTACGGAAAGAACGCATCCGAAACGGCAGCGCAATTTGTGCTCGCGGAGATTCGACGCCTAGTCGTCTCCGGTGAACTCGACAAGCTGCTGGCCAGAACGGCTTCACTTGCAACGACAACAAAAGAAGGCGTTGCGACAGAGTAAAGGCTTAAGCCAGATATTTCGCTGGGCAGGTTGCAACAACTTTGCCAACAGAGTTCTTCACTGTTCTGGGAAGCAACGAGGCTAGTAGGCGCTCAGGACCAATTACTTTGAACTCGTCAGCTAGTTGCTGCAAAGACCTGGCGCGCGCCAACCTGTCAGCTGTGGCGCACACCACAATCTGAACTGCTGGCCGATTCAACTTGATCTGACGGAACAGAGGAACTTGATCAGTGTCGGCCGTTATAACCACGACCTTATCTGCTTTCCCGTTGAACACATCCGCAAGTGCTCGCGTTGCTAGACCAACATCCGTTTCTTTCTCTTCTTGGAACGGACAATTTTTTGCCTTCTTCACACAGAGCCGCGTAACTTTCTGAAAGCGAGATTGGACCACCTCGACGTTTCTAGTTCTCAGTGCGGCAACATACTTACGATGTCTGGCAGCCTTTTCCGCATTCCAATCAGCAATGGCAGTGAAATACACAACTCCGGTCAAAACGTCGGACTGCGTTACCAGCGACTGTGCGAGAGTCCACAGATCCAGCCACTTTAACGCCGGTTTCTGTAACTCTTTGATTCCGTGGAACAGGTTGAAGCCATCCACATAGCAGATCGCATTCGCCACATTTGATTCCGTTGTTAGTAATGCGTATATTCGCGCGCATCCACCCTGTGGACTTCGTGCGCCACCGGATGAAAGGGCTAACCTCTTAAGGGTTGGCCCTTTCGCCTTTCTGGCCTCCGCGATTCTACGCAGTTGTTAGGCAAATCCTAACTACGACTGGAATCAACATTCCAAAATGTTAACTATTCGTCTTAGAACAGGCCTAGCTGTTCCCACTCCTCGTCTCTTCTACTTTTTGCTTTGGGCTTGAGGAGCTTCGCTACCAGCTATTTGTACGTCAGGCGCTTGCCTTCGATCCCGGCAAGGGCGATGTCCGTGCGCTGCTTATCGGAAATCTCGAGCGCCGAGCGGTTGTTGTAGCGGAAGTCGAACTCGGCCAAGTAGCGCTTCAAGTGCTGTTCGCCGCAATGCTGGTACGTGCCGATCATTCCGCGTTTGAACACCGAGAACACGCCTTCAATCGTGTTCGTATGGGCTTCGCCGCGCTTCCATTCCCACTTGGAGTGGTTCACCGACTCGTGCGTGGCGAACTGCTTGCCCAACTGGCGGTACATCTTCGCCTGATCGGTGTAGAGCTTGGCTTCCGGCGAAACCGTCTCGCGAAGCGTCGCGCCGATCTCAGCGAAGTTCACGACATGGCGTGACTTCACGCGCCCCGTCTGGCGATCAACTAACGCGAACACCTGGTGTTTGTGGCCGCCACCGGCGCGGATGCGCTCGCCCTTCTTGCGGCCAATATATGTCTCGTCCGCTTCCACGCCGCCGCCGCCTTCGCCCATGAGGCCGCCGCCAGTATCC
>CADEED010000044.1:0-10145 GCA_902826225.1 uncultured Pseudomonadota bacterium
TCGACGCACTGCTGTCGCATCGCGCGCTGGGCGAACGGCTGCGGCACGCCTACGAGTCGCTGCTGGGGGCAACGGCCGGTGTCGCACACTGAACTCCGTGCTGATGCTGTTCTCCGATACCGTGAGCTTCTTCGGTATGCTCGCGATGAACCGCTTCATATCGCCGTGAGGCGCTCCCTCGAGATATCGCCGTGAGCGACCGCGATCCATTCTCCGAACGACGAGCCGGCGCTCATGCGCAAACGTTTCACGTGCTGGGCGCGCGCCTGCGGGTGATCGCCGACGACCGCGGGCTGCTCGCACTCGCGACCCACGCCTTCGGTGGATTGCCACGGCAGCGCATTCGGGCGCGCACACCGCGACTCACGCTCGTACTGCGTGCGACTGCCGATGCGGGACCGCGCAGTCGTGATCTTCCTCCCCGGCCGAGGCTGGCGTCGGGCGCGGGAATCCTCTGCCATCACCTCGATGCGGCCAACTACGCTCTGGTCGTCCCGCGGCTGCGCAGCGCGCTCGTCGCCATCTCACCCGCGCAACGTACGCGACCGCAGTTCGGGCGTTACGAGCTGCTCGAGTTCGCGGTACTCGCGCTGGCTGCGCGTGTGGGCGGTCTCGTGGCGCTGCATGCGGCCTGTATCGGCCGCGGCACGCGTTGCGTGCTGGTGCTCGGCAACAGTGGCGCCGGGAAATCCACGCTGTGCATGCGCGCGCTCGCCGCCGGGTATGAGCTGCTCGGTGAAGACAGCGTATTCGTCGAGCCCGTCAGCTTGCGCGCCGCGGGATTGTCTGCCTTCCTGCACGTGTTGTGCAGCGACCGTCGGCGACTGCGCGGCGTGCGGGGCGCCAACCGGATCCTGGCTTCGCCGGTGATCACGCGGCGCAGCGGCGCGCGCAAGTACGAGCTCGATGTCCGCCGATCGCCGTATCGTATTGCGCGGCATGCGTTGCGCATCGAACACGTGCTCTCGCTGACGGCGCGTCGCGGGCGTGGCGCTCTGCTGCGGCCGCTGTCCCGCGCGCAGTTGACGCGTCTCCTGGCGCGCACGCAGCCCTACGCCGCTGGTCAGCCGGGCTGGATCGGGTTGCTGCGGCAGATCGGGCGGCTACCGGCCTGGCAAATGGATCGTGGCTCGAGTCCCGAAGACGCGGTCGCCGCGCTGCGAACACTGATCCCGCCTGCGCCCGCGCGCCGCAGAGTGCGGGGATGACGCCGACCGTTTCCGCAGGTTTGCCGACCTGCGATCGGCCGCAGTTCCTGGCGGCGACGCTCGCGAGCGTCGCGGCGCAGACCGGTGTCGACCTCGAACTGATCATCGCGGATGACCGGTCGGGCAAGGAGACGCGCGCTTTGCTGCGCCGGCTGGCGCCGTGCGCGCGCCCGTAATTCGTTGCAGGCGGGCGCGCGACCAGTCGGGCCGCGCGGCAGCGCGCTGCGTCACCTGGGCGGCGCCATGTCGTTCGCATGGCGCGAGGCGCTGTGGTGGTCGCGCGCGCTGTGGCTGTCGCTCAAGGCCGGTTGAACGGCCGGCGTACCGATGTCGCGCAGCGCGTTGCGCTTGCGCCGCAAGAAGGGTCTTTCGATCAGCCACCACGAGCCGGCGGCCATCGTCAGGGTAGCCAGCAGCAACAGCGGCAGCGAGAGCATGCTCCCAATGGCCAGGTAGGCGAGCAGCAGGTTGAGGATCGGCGTGTGGTAGATGTAGATGCCGTAGGACAAGTCGTTGCCCCGCAGCAGCCGTTCGCCCAGCGAAGGTAATGTGAACGCGGCGGCCGCCACGACGCCCGCGAGAACCACGACGCTCACGGGATTCATCGTGTTTCCCGTGACGCGCCAGCCGGCGGCGTGCGCGAGCAGCGTCACGACGATGTAGAGCGCGAGCCACGCAGGCAGCTTGCCCACGAACAGGCCGCGCAACCGTGCCAGGTTTCGCTGGATCAGGATGCCGAGGATGAAGATCCACAGGTACGGGGCGACGGCGAACACCATCAGCAGGAAGCTGTCCCAGCTCGGAAACAGGTCGCTGCGCGTGGTGACGAGCAGGAACAGCGCCAGGCTTGCACTGCCGACCGCGATCAGCGCCAGGTTGCCGCGCGTCTGCCGCAGCCGCAGCACTCGGTAGAGCAGGGGCAGAAGTAGATAGAACTGAAGCTCGATGGTGATCGTCCACAGGGCGCCATTGAGTGCGTGCGTGCCGAAACCCTTCACGAACGCGGGCTGCCAGAACTGCGCCACCGACATCTGCGCGCTCCACCACAACATCCAGCGCCAAGGTGACGCCTGCCCGGTATCGTCGGGCAGCAGATGCACCGTGGCGATGACGCTCACGACGAGGCACACCCACAGCGCCGGATAGATGCGCAGGCAGCGGTTGCGGAAATAGTCGGCGAGACGCGGCGTCTGCTCGAAGGAGCGCGAGATCAACAGGCCGCTGACCACGAAGAAGATGGGGACACCGGGAAATACCGCGATGGCCTTGCCGACGAAACCAAGCGGGCCCCACAGGCCGAAATGCGCCGCCGTGTGTCCGATCGCGACCTGAAGCGCCGCACCCAGGCGGATGAGGTCGAAGTTGTTGAGGCGCCAGTCGTTCATGCATCGACCGGCACGTCGCGTGGGGCGGCACGCAAGTGGCGTAGATGGTTGCGCAGGCGCGCGGGCAACAGGCGCAGGACTGCGCGCCGCGTGGCGTGGCGCAGGAACGCGGTGTAACGCGCCGCCGCGATCGTCGGCCCGCGCGCCGCGAACAGGTCCCGGCGGACATACAGCACGTTGTACTGGATGGATGAGGGCGCCTGATCGGCGCCGAGTGCCTCGAAACCGTGCGCGCCCAGCAGGGCGTGCACGTCGGGCAGCAGTTTCTGGTCCGCCCCGATGCATGGCTGGGTCTCCACCTCGACATGGATCAGTGCGACCTGATCGAGAATCCCTTCGCCTCCGCGCAGCGCCTCGAATGCCTTGCCCTCCACGTCGATCCACAGGGCGATGCGCGCCGTGCGCGTGATGCGCGGCGTGAGAAATCCGTCGAGGCGCGCGCAGGCCACGCGCACGGCTGCGCCGCGATGTTCCAAGGGTGTACGCGCATACATCGAGCTCATGCCCTGTCGCGCGAGTGGCCCACGGGTTGCGTCGACCACGAAAAAGTCCGCATCCCCGTCGCGTTCGCAGATCGCCAACGGCTGGATGTCGATGCGCGCGCGGCTGAGCGCGGCGGTCGCGCGCATTCGTTGCTCGTTCACGGGATTCGCCTCGAACGCGAAAATGTCGGCCTGGGGTCGGGCCGCGCGAAAGCGCAGGGCGTCCGCGCCGTTGAGCGAACCGACGTCGCAGACGACATCGATATCGAGCAGGCGTAGCAGTCGCAGGAACAGGCGCCGGGTGTCGAGGATCACGGGCGCTGCCCTATCATGTGCTCATGAACCTGGCCATGATCGTGCCCGGCGGCGTGGACCGCAGTGGCGAGCGTCGCGTGATCCCCGCGCTGCTCGCGCTCATCGAACGTCTGGCCCGGCGACACACCGTGCGCGTGTTCGCGCTGCGTCAGCAGGCCGCGCCCGCGCAGTGGCCGCTGCTCGGCGCTACGGTGCAAAATCTCGGCGGCCGGTTCGCCGTGGCACGCGCCGTGGGCGCCGTGCGCCGGGCGCACGCGCGCCAGCCTTTCGACGTGGTGCAATCGATATGGGGCGGGGACTGCGGGATTGCCACGGTCGTGGCGGCGCGTTCTCTCGGGATTCCGTGCGCGATCCACCTGGCCGGCGGCGAGCTCGCCGCACTGCCGGAAATCGACTATGGCGGTGCGCTGCACTGGTACCGGCGCCCGCTCGAACGCGCGTGCCTGCGCCGCGCCGACGCCGTGACGGCGGCCAGCCGCCCCATGCTCGACGCGATCGCGACACTCGGCGTACACGCCAAGCTGATTCCGCTCGGCGTGGACCTGCGCGGGTGGCCGCCGTTTGCCCCACGCCGGCGCGCGGCCGGCGAGTGCGCGCGTCTCATCCATGTCGCCAGCCTCAATCGCGTCAAGGATCAGCCGACCCTGCTGCGCTCGCTCGCCTTGCTTGCCGCACGCCACGACTTTCATCTCGACATCGTCGGCGAAGACACCCTGGCAGGCGCCGTACAGGCGCTCACGCACGAGTTGCGTCTCACGCCGCGCGTTCGTTTTCACGGCTTCCTGCCCCAACGGGAACTGCGCCCGCTGATGGAGCTGGCGCATCTTCACGTGATGTCTTCGCGGCACGAGGCGGGGCCGCTGGCCGCGCTGGAAGCCGCGGTTGCCGGAGTCCCGACCGCCGGTACCGACGTCGGGCACCTGCGCGAGTGGGCGCCACACGCTGCATTGACGGCACCGGTGGGCGACGCGCCGGCGCTCGCGGCGGCCATCGGGCGTCTGCTCGATGACGAGGAACTGCGCTTCGGGCTGGCGCTCGCGGCGGCCGGCATTGCTGTGCGCGAGGACGCCGATCATACGGCGACATTGTTCGAGGCGCTGCATTCCTGCTTGAAGGCCACCTGACTACCCGGATTTCGGCGGGGACTGCTGCGCGAGTGCGGCGCGGATCGAATACATGGTCTGCACGCGGCGCGGCCTGGAAAACAGCCAGCGAGCGATGCGCGAGACGTGCGACACGTCATACCAGCGTGAGCCCTGGGCCAGCGGCAGCGTCCGCGTCGACTGTTCGAGTTCGAGTAGGGCCGCGCGCCCGGGTATCGCGCGGCTGCGCGCGTAGCGCAGGGCTTCGAGCGGCGTGCGCGACCACTCGATTCCGGGAAAGGCCGCGATGCGCAGGTTCGACCACGAGACGTCATAGAGTGATTGCTGCGCGGTCGCGCGCACCAGTCGCGGCGGGCACGCCGATTCGAGCGCCGCCTGAACCGACACCGGCACGTCGATCGAGGTGCAGGTCACTGCAAGCCGGAGCGGCGGCCACAGCCACCAGGGACCGTCCCCGGTCTCCGACGCGCGGGTGAGCGCGGCCCAATCGTCCGGGCCCAGTACTCGCGACAGCTTCGCGAGATCCCAGAGTTGGATCAGGCGCAGCGCGTGCGCGCGCATGTTCCCGGAGGCGTGCAGCAACAGGTGCAGGAACAACGCCGCGACATCGCGATACGCGTTCACGCCCGGACGTGGATCTGCGGGCCACAACTGCGCGGTGATGTCGACCAGGTCAATCGGCAAGGCATCCGCGATGCGGGTGTGTACCTCGATCTTGAGCGGGTTCGTCACGTGCTCACCGAATTCGATGGCGCCTGGTCTGGCGGACGGGCTGAAGACCACGTGACGCCTGGACACGAATTGCTCGGCATACCCGCAGCCCGCCAGTACCGCATGCAATGCGGACAATTCCTCGGCGCGAACCAGCAGGTCGACGTCGCCCATCGGGCGCGTGCCCGGTGTATACAGCCGATAGGCCCGCAACGCCGTGCCCTTCAGGCCCACGACCGCAATCCCGGCACGTGCCGTGGCACGGTCGACCGCTTCGATCAGTTCGGAGATGTGCTGGTCCCGCAATGCGCCTTGCGCAGCCTGTGACGCGAGGAAATCCTGCCACGCAGGCGGGCCATTCCAGCGCAACCGTTCGGCGAGCAGGCCGGAAACTCCCTGCATCGTCGCGACCGCGCGCGCGATGTTCCACTCGAATTCACTCCAATCGGGAGCCGAGCCGGTGGGCGCCATGAGCTCGGAACACAGACGCGCCGTAGTTACGCGCAACGCGTGCGCGGTGGCGTGAAACGGAGGATCACGCATGTGGTGCAGTCTCGCGCGTCAGCGACGCCGCATGACGATCAGAAAATGATCGCCGGCATTGCGCAATCCCGGCCACGATCCCGCGACGTCGTCGAGACGGCCCAGCATCTCGAACCATCCGGGATGGCGTTCGTACCAGCGCACCAGGTACGGCGGTGGCAGAAACAGGCTGAGCGCGCGGTACTCCACCAGCTCGAATTCCCGTGCGTAGGCAGTGTAGAACTCGCGCGGTCGGTAGTAAGTCGTCCAGATCGTGTGGCCATTCATGCCGACCGCCACCGGTCCCTGCGCGGCGCGGATGCGCGCGCGTTCGGGCCGACGCCAGCGGTAATAGACGTACTCCCACGGGCAGATGCGCCCGATCACCGTAAATACGAGGAATCCTCCGCGTCGTACGAGGCGGGCACATTGCCGCGCGTGATCCGGCAGGTCCGGTACGCAATTGAGCGGGCCGAAATTCGAGTACGCGCCGTCGAATTCTTCCTCGAGCAGCCGCAACTGGTGCGCGCCGATTCGCCGCGCCTCGATCTGCGCGGCCACTCCGGCGCTTGCGGCGCGCCCCGCCGTGCGTTCCACCATTCTCGCCGACCAGTCGGTCGCCATGACTCGACGGCCGCACTGCGCGAGATGCACGGCATCGATTCCGGTGCCGCACCCCAGGTCGATGAGCGACGATCCTGGTGCGAAGCGTGCCTCGAGCTCGCGCCACATCGTGTCGCGCATGCGCTGGATCAGGATGTTGTTGCCGCGTGGTCCGTCATAGTCCGCGGCCACGCTGTCGAAGGCCGCGGCGGTCTGCTGCAGCGGGTCATCCGGAATCGCGTCCACCGAGGGCCGCGGCGCTCTCATGGGTGTGCCCGGGAGTTGTCCGCCAGCAGCGCGGTACCAGGCGGAACGATTCGATAGGCCGGCTCGTTTGCAATGAGAGTGTTCCAGCGCTGTGCCACGTCGGCGGAATCCGGTTGAACCACCGCGTCGTGCAGCAGGTTGCGCACCGCGCGGTAGAACTCCGATCGATATGTGCCTTCGAACATCATCTCGAGGTCGCTGCTTTCCTGCCAATGCGTCTTGGAACCCAGCTGCTGCTTCACGGCTTCATAGAACCGGGTGCCGGGCAGCGGATAGGAGACGCTGACTCCAACGTCATCGGGGCGCGCTTCCTCCACCAGCCGCCGGGTTGCGAGGACGTCTTCGAGCTCCTCGCCCAGGTAACCGAGCTGGAGAAAGAATCCCACACGGATCCCCGCCGCGCGCAGCAGCCGGCGTGACTCGTGCGTCTGCTCGACCGTTGTGCCCTTGTTCATGGCATCGAGAATCCTCTGGCTGCCGCTTTCGGCGCCGATCCACACTTCGCGGCATCCCGCGGCCACGAGCGCGTCGGTCATGCGCGTGCTCACCAGGTCGGCGCGCATCTGGATGGTGAAGGGCAGACCTCCGCCGTTATCAGCGAGCGCCGCTGCCAGTTCCTGCACCCAGTCGGCGCGGAAGCCAAAAATGTCGTCCGCGAACCAGATGTGATCGGGACGGTAGTGGCGGCGGAGATGACTCATCTCCGCGGCGATTTCACGCGCGGGTCGCTGCAGGTATTGATTTCCCCAGATGGGTTTCGCGCACCAATTGCAGCGGAACGAGCAGCCGCGTGATGCCGCCATGTTCAAGCTGAAATAGCCGTGCGCCCGCTGCCAGATCCTGCGGTACCTGGCGATGTCGACCAGGTCCCAGGCGGGCTGCGGCGCGGCTGCAGGTTCGGGTAGCCGGGTCGTGGCCTTTGATCGAGAGACGCCCGAGGTCCCGGCGAAGCTGACATCCGGCAGTCCTTCCACCAGGCGTGGCGATGGCATCGCCAGATCCGTCTCGAGCCGGTCGACGAGCGCGAACAATGTGCCCAGCGCTTCACCATGCAACACGGCGTCCGCGCCAGCCGCCAGGTATTCGCCGGGTGCATCGGAGGCGTCCGATCCCCCAACGATCAGACGGGCGCCGCGGCGGCGCGCGAGCGTGAGCATCTCGCAGCCGGCGCGCCTCATGCGCCCGAGACACATCTTGCTGAGGAAATTGTAGTTGTCCTCGTAGAGCACGACGATTTGGGGATGCAGCACGTCCAGCAGTCTTTCGAACCGCAGGTAGTCGTCGGCCAGCATGGCATCGAACAGCGACACCTCGTGCCCGGCGGCGCGCAACATTGCGGCTACTTGAAGTGTGGCGAGCGGCGGGTAGGGCTTGGCTCGTTGTTTCTGCTTCTGGTCGAAATCGAGGAAATACGAGTGGCAAACTAGGATCGAAAGCATGCACGTTTCCCTTCGATAATCCGGACCAGACAGTGGGTTGCGCCGGATCGACTCCGGGTTCCCACCGGGAATGAAAGTATTCCGGTCAGTTGCTTTCCGATGGCTGGTGCTGCCGGGCGCGTTGGAATCTTACCGACTAATGGCGCCGGATGATCTCCCTCTTGCGCAGACCGCCTGCCAGCCGCCACAAAGCCGCGCTCGGGTGGTTGCTGGCCACGGGCCACTACGAGAACGCCTTCGACCGGTTAGACGGCGAGTTCATGCTGGCGCTGGCAGGGTGATCTACACCGATCACTGCTGCGAATTGCAAGAAGCCGTAACGAGGGTGCCACTCACGACCCAAGCGATCCCTACGGTGTTGTTTGCCGGCAGTCGGCGGCGAGGAGCAGTTCGGTCAAATCGTGGAAGCGCCGGCAGGCGAGCCCGGTCAGCTCATCGATACGCTGCATGCGCGCGTAAACCGTATTGGGATGAATCTCGAGCACGCGCGCCGCCTGCTGCACGTTCAGATCGGCATCGGCAAGCGCACGCAACGTCTGGATCAAGGCGCCGTGTGCCTGCAGATCCGCGCTGGCCAATTCCGTCATCCAGGGAGGTAGTGCAGACCTGAGATCGCCGGCTGCACGATGCAGCAGCAGCCGCCTGATGGGCAAGTCGGAATACCGCACGACGCGCTCGCCCACGCTGGCGAAATCGAGCGCCACTGCAGCTTCGCGCAGGGCGCCGGGAATGAACGCGGTGGAGGGCTGATCGCTGCTGACGCCGATGAGGACCGCCGGTCCCAGGATCAGCAGCGCCGCTCGAATTCGCTCGGCGAGCTGCGTTTGCGGCGCGGTCCAGCCGGAAATCCGGCGTACGTCCGAAAACACGGCGGTGACCACGCCATCGCGAGTCCCGAGAAGCACTCGAATGGGCATCGCGGCCACGGCTTCGGTGACTGATTCGACGATGCGCTGCGCGCGCGCCGGGTTTTCCATTTCCAGGGGATCGACTGATCGCGCGAGCGCGACACAAAAGGACAGGCGCTGTTCGAGATAGCCCGCACGCTTCAGCAGCCGCGTAACGCGTCCATCCGATTCATCGTAGCCTCTAACTAGTAAGTCGAGCAGCTCGGTGCGAAGGTCGCCCTCGGTCTCGGCGAGGATTCTCGTGCGTGACACGTATTCGGCCGCGCAGATGGCGCTGATCGCGTTCGTGTATTCGATGGCGAAGTCGGCTATTGCAGCGACCACTCGCTGGTTGTTGCCGGTGGCTGCGTCGGCTGCATCCCGCATCCAGCGGGACAGGACCTGATGGCCGCAGCGATAGACATGCAGTGTCGCCTCGAGTGGAAAGCGCTGCTCGGCGCGCCGTCGTGCATGTGCGCGCACGAACTCGAAACCGCCCACCTTGCCGCCGCCGAGCAGTCGCGCGATTTCTGCGAGATGTTCGCCTGCGTGCCGTTCGAGCTCGGGCAGGATTTGCGGGTTGCCGGAGAGGGAGAACGCGGGGATCTCGCCCATGACGGTCTTACCAAGCGTCTCACTGGCGGCGCGCTTGCCGCGGTGAAGTGCAGGGGCGATTTGCGGTACGACGCCTGCTTCTGCGAGCTGCGCAAGCGTCTGACTGAGCGCGTCCCGATCGAGAGCCGATGTCATGGTTCGTTGTGAACTCTGCACAATGCCAGGGCGAATTTATCGACATTCTCACCAATGCCACGCAAAAATGCGGGAGATATTCTCCAGTTCACGTTCAACCCATGAAATGAACCGGAGAGAAGCCATGGCGAAATAGCTGTTTGTCTATCACGGCGGAAAGGGAGCCTCGAACCCTGCGGATGTAAAGAAGGCGATGGAAGCCTGGGGTCAATGGTTTGGCTCCATGGGCAAGGCCGTCATCGATGGCGGCAATCCCGTGGGCAAATCGAGCACGGTCAAGTCGGATGGCTCGCTGGTCTCCGATGGCGGTGCCAATCCGGCGAGCGGTTACAGCCTGATCGAGGCATCGAGCCTCGAAGAAGCTCACAAGAAAGCCAAGGGTTGTCCCATTCTGGCCAGCGGCGGAACCATCGAAATCGCTGAAGCCATGGACATGCATCTTGGAGGAGGACAGGCCTGACCCCGCAGCTTAC
>CADEED010000044.1:10155-29235 GCA_902826225.1 uncultured Pseudomonadota bacterium
ACTACCGCGATCCCACCCCGCGACCTCTCCCCCTGTGGGGGAGGCGCGCCGACCGGGCTTACCTCAATGCAGTCGAGGTTTTCGCGCCGTTCGCCGTGTTGGTAATCGTCGTTCATTTGACGGGGAAGTCGAGCCACATGACCGCATTCTGGGCGGCACTGTTTTTCTGGATGCGCCTGGTACACGCCGTCGTCTATTGGTTTGCGATTCCATACATCCGCACCCTGGCCTTTGCCGCCGGATTCGTCGCGGTCGCGGGACTCTTCTGGGAATTGATCAAATGAAAATGACGGCCGGAGATACACGGGCGCGGCCGTGCCAAGGGAATCGATGCTATTGCACGTAACGCGCGAGCAGCCGGATGTAGGCAGACTGGTAGCCGTTGGAGTTTTCCGTGATCGACCAGGAGTTCAACGGCCAGCCGGTGTTGAAGTCGAGGTACGACTTTTGCGCCGGCTGCCCGCTGGGAGGTGCGGGCGCGACGGAGCCGCACATCCCCGAGATTCCGGGGCAGCGGTCATCCCATCCGTACGATGGATTCGGACCGCCGACCAGAAAGCCGGGGGCTGGCCCGAAAGCGGAGTTCGCAGTGCTGTCCCAGATCGCGCTGCCGTCGGCAAACCAGGTGTGAAAGAACTGGCTTACCGACCGTTCCGCTCCCGCCGCGCCCATGTTGGACAGATAGACGAGGCCAAGGGGATTCACGCCGTGCAGGTAGTGCAGATATCCGGCCGCGGCATCCGACTTCTCCGCGGCAGTATGGGTGCCCAAGCCATAGAAGGCTTCATCCGCGAACATGCCTCCGGCGAGTGACTTCACCGCATTGCTGCCCCAGGTGTAGTCCGTGATGTACGCCCGGTACGGATCTCGAGCCGAATCGACGGCACCCCAGCCACCGTAGTCCGGACGAGCCCACAGATCGGCATACCGCGTGCGGATCGCCGTTGAACTCTCTGGTGTCGATCCGGCGAGCGAGGCGTAGTGCAGCAGGGGGCGCGTCACGCCGGCATTGAACGGCGACAGCCAGAACGAGGCGAACATCGGTACCTCGGTGTAGTGCGCGTCGACATAGTCGCGATAGACCTGATCACCCGTGAGGTCGAACAAGTAGATCGCCGCCACCAACCGCCGCTCGGCCCGGCCTGCGTCATCGGTTTCCTGTTGCCCGGCCCCGAGGCCCGCGGATCCGTTTGCGGAATCGTTGTTGCGAAAAATGACGCCCGGATTGGCGAGGGCCCAGTCCCAGGCGCGTTCAGCGCGCTGCGCCAGATCGTCGGCGTAGGCATTGAAAGTCGGCGGGCTGACCGCGCGAAAGACCTTGGCACCGTACGCGTAGGCGATCGCGGCCGACAATGTCGCGGAAGTGCTGGCATCTCCGTACAAACTGGGGCCTGTCGCGCTCGAGGGCGGGCTTGCGTGGGACACGCCGACGATCGATAGCACGGATCCGTCGCCGTTCTGCATCCGCGCCAGCCAGTCCAGCCCCCATTTTGTTTCGTCGAGCAGGTCCGGAATGCCGTTGCCGGACTCGGGAATGTTGAAGTCATCGGTCCAGACAGGTTGGTTCTGCACATAGGCGTGCAGCAGGTCGACCACATATCCGGCGGTCCAGCTCGTGTACTTGTTCAAGTCGCCCGCGTCGTACCACCCGCCTCTCAGATCCCGCTCCGTGGCCGGATCACCGGGAGAGTTGAAGCGCCGCGCCTGGGGATCCTGCAGGGGACCCAGATGGCTCGCGCCGTCCGCCCAACCGGCACCCGCGTGCTGCGCGGCCTTGGCGTGGCCCGCACGTTGGTAGAAAAACGCCCGAACCGCCTGCACGAGGATGGGTCGGTAGACGTTGACGCCGATGTCGAAACGCGACGACCGGACATTGCGATCCACGTCGAGAATCTCGTATGTCCCGGCGGCAGTCACCGAACTGAAGTCGAACGTCCAGGTGCGATCGCCGGAGGAGGCATCTGTTGCGCCGCTGCTCCACTGGCTCGCGGCCCCGGTAAATGCCACCGAGTTTCCCGAAGTATTGATGACCTGGATGGTGGTGCCCGGAGTGTATGAATTCGCATTGTCAAAGCCGGTCATCGGGTCGCGCAAGACCGCGACCTTCTGCGCGGACGGCAGGTAGCCGAACTGATCGACAACGATGAATGGCCCACTGCCGACAACCCCGACGGGCGGCGGAGGTGGCGGAGGCGGCGGCGGCGGAGTGGTCCCGCCGCCACCGCCACCACCACAGGCAGCCATGATGACCAATCCAGCCAGACTCGCCGCCGCCCTCACGCGCTGCATCAACATCCCGTATCTCCCGGATTTCGTCTGAGATCTTCCACTGGAAGCCGTGGATGGATGCAGTTTCGATGCGGGAATCCGCGCGCGCAATTCCGCCTTTTCACAGAGCCATGTCGAAAGCGCATGGCAGGCGATTCGATCGAGCCTCGCTGCCGGCGTGGACAATCAGCCGGTATGCTCAATACACGATGGGACGCGGAATATCCTGGGTTGTCGTCGAAGGCACGGACGCTGACGCCGTTGCGCAGGCGCTCTCCGTGCGTCGCACAGGGCGTACGGGTGAGCGGCCTGGCATGCCATTGAGCGGGCGCAAGCTCGACGCAGGCCGATATCTGATGGTTGCCGAAGGGGTGGATCACCCGGTTTTTGCCAGAGCCAAGCTGGCCGCGTTGTCAGCGGTCGCGCCACTGACCTTCTGTGAGCTCGAGGAACACGTCAACTGGAGCCTGGTGCAACGTTGGCAGCAGGGTCGAAAGGTCTGGTCGGTGCTGCACCAGGGCGAGAACTCGGCTTTTGATCTGCAGACCGAAGGTCGCCTGCCTGCGCAGTTCAACGCACTGAAAGCTGCCGCCCTGGAACGTCAGAGTGGTGAAGACAACGAGGCTGCGGCCGACCTGATATACGAGTTGCCGCTGAGACTGGCGCGTGCGCACACGGGAATGCATCCGGACGACGACAGCTTCGGATCTTCCGGATTCGAGTCGTTCGACGCGGGTCTTGCGCAGCGTTGGCGCGACCTGCCGCTGCTGGTGCGACTGTCGGCATGGATTGCGGTCTTTCTTGTGGCTGCGTGGGCAGCAGGCAAAACGGTGCGTGCGCTATTCTGACGTGACCCAGACAAGACGCCCGAAAGCCTGCAGGCGGCGGCGAGAGGCAAACGCTTCCAAGGAAAGGTGGATTTCATGATCGTCTTCCCCGACTCCTACCGCCATGACAGCGACGAGCGGCTGCTGGGGCGCATCAGAGACAATCAGTCGATGACCGAGGGCCAGCGCGTGGACGAAATCCGCAAGCGCTTGCGGGCCCTGATCGCGGTCAGGAAACCGCTGGACGCGCCGCAGCTCGAGCGCCACGCGCAAACGCTCAGGACAATCTTTGAGTTTTCCGGCCTCCGTCGCGAAGACCATGAGACGCCGTCGGCCTTGTTCGCTGCGCTCATCATGCGGGCCCCGTTGCCGGGGATCGACGACGCGGAACGCGAATTGCTGGGCCTCCATTCCGCCGAATTTGTGCAGGTGCTGGCAACGTTCGACGGCCTCCAATGAGCGAGGAAGAATTTTTCGAGGCCGTCGCGGCCTGGCTCGACCGCACGAAGGGCGAGGCCCTCGACCCGCAGGAAAGCGCGACGTTCCGTGCGCTGTGCCTCGAGCAAGCAGCGGTGCATTCCTCGGCGGACTGGCGGGGCTTGTTCGCCGACGCTGCCATGCTTCCGGTGATGACGGTCAACATTGCCCGCTGCCTGGCTCCCTTTGTCGAGAATCATGAAAGCAGGCTTTCATGAGTCTCTCGGTCGGAGTTCGTCGTCATGAGGCCCTTCCGATCCTCGTGTACGGACCCCCGATTCTTGCAGTTCACAACAATCCGAACTGAACCGGCGGCGCCCGTGCCCCGCGCGGTAGTTCGGTCGGGTTCTGCCTTGGGTTGACGCGACGTCGCCTCTTCAATCGTGCTCGAGACGGTCAAGCGGTCGCCGGTGTTTCCGCTGGAAGAACTCACTCCCGAATGGCGACTATGTTCCCGCGAGGGCGGATAATTGCAGCCATGAAAAAACGCTACAAGATTCCGCTGTGGATAGTGGGTGTGCTGGTCGTTGGCGTCATCGCCCTTCGATTCGTCATCAGTCACGACTCACCCTGCGAAGCGGCGCCCGCCTTGGCGGCTGACAAGCCCACCATGAAGGGCTGGGTACATCGCTGCTACGGCGGCCCCGAGTCCGTGACTTACGAGGATCTCGAAAAGCCGGTGCCGGCCGACGGTGAGGTCATCGTCAAGGTGCGCGCCGCCTCGGTGAATCCGCTCGACTGGCACTACATGCGCGGCAAGCCCTACGTCATGAGGCTGATGGGATCCGGTGTCGGCAAGCCGACGGATCCGTTCCTCGGGGTGGACTTCGCCGGCGTGGTCGAGTCCGTCGGCAAGAGCGTCACCCGCTTCAAGCCAGGTGATGAAGTGTTCGGCGGGCGCAGCGGTTCGTTCTCGGAGTACGTACGCGTCAAGGCGAGCCGCAACATCGTCGTCAAGCCCTTGAATGTCTCGTTCGAAGAAGCTGCGGCTGCGCCCGTCGCGGCGATCACCGCGCTGCAGGCGCTGCGCGATTCCGGAAGGGTAAAGGCCGGTGACAAAGTGCTGATCAATGGCGCGTCGGGCGGTGTGGGCACTTACGGTGTGCAGATCGCCAAGGCGCTGGGAGCCGAGGTCACCGCCGTGTGCAGCGGGCGGAATGTGGATCTCGTGAAGTCGTTGGGGGCGGATCACGTGATCGACTACACGAAAGAAAATCTGACGCAAGGTTCGACCAGGTACGACGTCATCGTCGACAACGTCGTCACGCATGATCTTGGAGACTATGGAAAGGTGCTGTCGGAGGGCGGACGATTCGTGATCGTGGGTTCGCTGAACGACGGCGCGTATCTCGGGCCGGTGGCGGATGTGATCGAGGCCGCGGCCTATGATCCATTCGTGAGCCAGAGTTTCGGATTCATGACGTCGGAGATGAAGCCTGAAGATCTGGCAACACTGCGCGACATGCTGGCGGAGGGGACGATCGAATCCGCGATCGACAGGACATACAAGATGAGTGAGGTGCCGGAGGCGCTCAGGTACGTGGAGACGGGGCGGGCGAGAGGAAAAGTCGTCGTGGTGATGGAATAGACGGAAGGCCAGCGGGCCGGCGGTGCGTTGCGCGCTGGCGCGCCTCAATCCGTGAGGCTCGCGAGTTTCGTCTGCAGTTCGCGCGTGAAGTGGTCGGAGGAGACATCGGCCGTCTGGTGGTCGCGCAGCAGGGCCAATGCCTCGCGCAGTGAGGACACCGCGCGCGGGCCCTGCGCGGGCGATGCACACAGCCCGATCTCGCCCAGTACCCGCGCGCGCTTCAGCCACTTGCTGGGTCCGGTGCCGATCGATTGCAGCGCTTGCTGCTGCAAGGCGACCGCGCGGTCGCAGTTTCCCGCGAGCCGTTCGACGACGCCGCGGGCGTACGCCAGGTCAGGCAGGCTCCAGTGCAGCACACTGCGGCGCATGCCGGCGATCTCGTCCAGTTCGGCGCGGGCCGCGTCGAGGCGGCCGAGATGCGCCAGGAGAATCGCGCGAAACGCGCGAAAGGCGAGTGTCGGCGGATGGTCGCGTGCGTGTTCCTGCGCATAGCGCTGCAACGACTGGTCGATGACTTCCAACGCCGCCGACATCTGTCCCATGGACGCGAGCGCGTAGGCGCGCAGGGCCATCGCCTGAGTCAGGATGACCGAATCGGCGTTGTTGGAGCTGCGCGCGAGCGCTTCGGCGCGCAGCAGCGCCGCGTGCGCCGTCTCGGGTTCGCCACCGACGATCCAGGCACGCGAGGCATGGACCAGCGCATAGAGCGCCAGGAAGTTGCGATCGCCGGCGTGATCGATGACCGTGCGCAGCTCGCGCAATGCGTCATGGATCCGTCCCTTGCTCAGGTAGCTCGTGCCGAGCGCCATGCGGGCGTCGAGTATTCGGCGATGGTGCACGTTCGTCGGATAGGCGCCGAGCATCAGCGCGAGCGTCTGTTCTCCCGCCAGGATCGACGCGTCGAATTGGTTGTCGCCCCGCAGGATGGCGCTGCGGGCGCTCGCGGCATCGAGCGTCAGTTCGTGACGCGGGCCGAGTTCGAGGAGCGCGAGATCGGCCGCCTTCTGGATGTCGACGGCTGCCTGATCGTCCCGGGCATCCAGGTTGGCGGCATACGCCGCCTCGATGAGCAGCCTCACGCGGTCGGCCGCGGGCCAGTCGCCGCGGTCCATTTCGGCGCGCAACTCGGCGAGTTCGTCGCGTAGTTGAACGAGCCGGCCGCGGAAGCGGTGCAGTGTCAGCCGCTGGAGGCGCGACGGCCGGTGGGTGGGCGAGAGTGACAGCGCGGCATCCATCGCTTCATCGGCGGCATCGTACTCGGAGAATCCGATGAGACTGCGACTGACGACGTTGAGCAGACGAACCTGCACGTCGGGCCGGTCGGCAAACTCGCTGCCGATGCGCGTGCGGGCCTGCTTCAGCAAGCCTTCCGCCGTGAGCGATTCGGCGGACTGCGTGTCGGTGAGCAACGACGCGATGAACTGCTCGACGCGCTCGGCACGCTTCTGTTCGGCGCGAGCGAGCTGTGCCTGCCGTGCGGAGTACAGCGTCGCGCCGAGGAGGACGGCAACCGCGGCCGCGCTGATCGATACCGCGAGCTTGCGTCGTCGCCACAGACGCGATGCCCGATAGCTCCACGAATCCGGTCGCGCGAGCACCGGGTGACCGCGGAGGAAGCGGCCGATGTCGTCGGCGAATGCATGCACCGTCGCGTAACGTTTTTCGGGGCGCTTCTTCAATGCCTTGAGGACGATGGTGTCGAGATCGCCCTGCAGTTCCCGTCGCCGGTCGGCCGGAGCGACACTGCTGGGCAGCGGCGGCTCGGTTTGCAGGATGGCGTCCTCGAGCGCACCGCGGGAATCGCGCGCGAGCTTGTACGGGCGCCGCTCGCACAGCAGCTCGAACAACACGACTCCGAGCGAGTAAACGTCCGACGACGTCGTCAGGGGCTCGCCGAGGATCTGCTCGGGCGAAGCGTAATCCGGCGTCAGCGCGCGGCCCGACAGCTCCGTCATCCTCGTCTCGCGTGCCTCACCGGCTTCGAGCAATTTTGCGAGACCGAAATCGAGCAACCGCACCTGGCCATCGCCGTTCACCAGGATGTTCGCGGGTTTCAGATCACGATGCACGACGAGCTTGCCATGCGCGAATGCCACGGCGTTCGCCACCTCGGTGAACAGATCGAGGCGGGCACGGACGTCCAGCGCGTGTTCGCTGCAATAGAGGTCGAGGCGCGTTCCTTCGACGTATTCGATTGCGAGATAGGGCTGGCCGGCGGGCGTCACGCCGGCGTCGTAAAGATGCGCGATGTGGGGATGCGAGAGCGTGGACAGGATGGAACGTTCACGCGTCATGCGCTCGGCGAGACCGGCGCGCTTCCAGGCGCCGTGCGGTAGTTTCAGGGCGATCGGGCGGTTGATGAGTCCGTCGGTGCGCTCGGCCAGCCACACCACACCCATGCCACCACTGCCGAGTTCGCGCAGCAACCGGTACGGCCCGATCAGGTCGCCCGCCTGCTCGCCGGGCACGGAGTCTGGCGCGGTGCCGGCGGCGAGATCGAACTTCGGCAGCGTGGCGAGGAATTCCGAGGTTTCGACGGCGCCGGAGCGGGCGAGCAGGTGCCGCAGGCGCGGCTTGAGCGCGGAATGTTCCTGGCCGAGGTCATCGAGCCAACGCTCCACCGCTTCCGGTGGCAGATCGAGTGCCTCGTCCAGCAGCCGGCTCAGCGTCTGCACTTCCTGCGGGTCGATCGGTTTCTTCACGGTTTTGGATTAACGGATTGCCGTGGAGAATCCGGACAGGCGTCAGCCGCTCTTGAGTGAGTCGGCGAGTAGCAGGCGCGCCTTCTGCCAGTCCCGGCGCACCGTCCGTTCGTTCACGCCGAGCGCCACGGCGATCTCCGGTTCCGTCATGCCGGCGAAGTAGCGCATCTCGACGACCTGGACGAGCCGCGCATCCGTCGTGGCGAGCGCTTCGAGCGCTTCGTGCACGCCCAGGATCTCCTCCTCGCCCGCGGCGGATCCGGCATCGACGATCTCGGAATTGAGTGTGACGTGGATGGCGTAGCCGCCGCGTCGCTGCGCGAGTCGTTCGCGTACGAAATCGACGACCACGGAACGCATCACGTGGCTCGCGTATTTCAGGAAATGCTCGCGATCGATGAGCTGCAGCCGCCCCGCGTCGGCGAATCGCAGGTAGGCCTCGTGCACGAGCGCCGTGGTGTCGAGATTGGGAGTGCGGTTCGCGCGCCGCAGGCGCGCGCTGGCGAGGGTGCGCAGCTCGGCGTACGTGGTATCGAAGACCGCCTGCAGGGCTTGGGCGTCGCCGTCACGGGCCCGGCGAAGGATGTCGGTGAGCGACTCGCCGTCTTTCATCGGGGACCATCCCCCAGTTAGCTAGTTTCCCGCGGCCTTGGCCTGCTGGATCCAGACGCCCTGCGCCAGGGTCGTCGCGAACGCGGCGCCGACGATGCCCGCATCCGCGCGCAGCGCGCCCAGCTTCAGCGGCGCCCGGCAGACGAGATCCTCCACCATGTTCGGGTGATCGCCGGTGATGCCGCCGCACAGCACGATGAGGTCTGGCCAGAACAGTGCGTGCGTCCGTTGCAGCACGTACGACAGCTCCTTCATGTAACCGCCCCAGTCGAGCTTGCGCTCCATACGCGCGCGGCCCGAGGCGCGCGCCTCGGCTTCCATGCCATCGAATTCCAGATGGCCGAGCTCCGTGTTCGGCACGAGCTTGCCATCGACGAACAAGGCGCTGCCGATGCCGGTGCCGAGCGCGAGTACGAGCACCACGCCGGCCACGTCGCGCGCGGCGCCGAAGTGCACCTCGGCGAGACCGGCGGCGTCGGCATCGTTGATGGCGACGACCTTGCGTTTGAGTTTGGCGGCCGCCGGTTCGGCGAGCGGCTGACCGATCCAGGCTTTCGCGACATTGGCGGCGGTGTAGACGGTGCCGCCGACGACGACGCCCGGGAAAGTGACGCCGGCCGCGAGATTCGTGGCGCCCTCGGGCACCGCCGTCGCCATCGCGTCCATCATCTCGCTGACCGCGGACATGGCGGGAGAGGGGACCGACTTGCGCTCCCCGACGAGCGCGCCTCGCGTGAGGTCCACAATGGCCGCCTTGATCGACGAGCCCCCGATGTCGATACCAATTGCTTGTCGGTGCATTCCGCGTTAACTCGAAGCCATTGTGGTGCAGCGCCTCTGGGCGTACCAAAGGTCGCGTGGGCGATATGATACCGGTCCCCGCCGCCCGCCATAGGCCTTGTCGGCCGTTGACGGCATTGGCGCGGGCCAACAAGAAATGTCCTGAAAATGTCTCGTCTCGAAATGAAAGGTAGCTCGAGTGCTGATTGACCCCTCGCTCCCCAACGGAGCGCTTCTGCGGCGCGGCAGCCTGCGCGCCGCCATTTACGACCGCCTGACGCGCAGCCTGGGCAAAGAGCCCGAGACGGCGACTCCGCGAGACCTCTATGACGCGCTGTCGCTCGCCGTGCGCGAGGAATTGTCTTCCCGCTGGCTGGCCACTCAGCGGCGCGTCGCCCGGGCGAGGGTGAAGAGGCTCTGCTACCTGTCCGTGGAATTCCTGCCCGGCCGGTCCCTGGTGAACGCGCTTTCGAGCCTCGACAGCGAACTCATCGACGAGGCGCGCTCCGCGATCGCGAGCATGGGTCACGACTTCGACTCCGTGATCGCGCTCGAGGTGGATCCCGGCCTGGGCAATGGCGGTCTCGGCCGCCTCGCCGCGTGCTTCCTGGATTCGCTGGCCACGCTCCAGTACCCGGCCACCGGCTACGGCATCCGCTACGACTACGGCATTTTCACCCAGACCATCGACACCGATGGCAGTCAGCGGGAGTCCGCATCCACCTGGCTGCGCCTGCACAACGTCTGGGAGACGCCGCGCTCGGACGCGCGCTACATCGTTCGCTTCGGCGGGCGAGTGGTGACGACCGATGACACCGGCGGTGGAGCTCGGTCGCGGTGGATCGAGACGTCCGACGTGCTCGCGGTGGGTTTCGACCAGCTCGTGCCGGGCAATCGCTCGCCGACGGTGAACCACCTGCGCCTGTGGTCGGCGCGTGCCCTGCAGCCGTTCCACATCGAGGACTTCAACGCGGGCAACTATCCGGCGGCCGTCGAGGACCAGATCGACGCCAAGAACCTGTCGCGCGTGCTGTACCCGGACGACTCCACGCCGCAGGGCAAGGAGCTGCGCCTCAAGCAGCAGTACTTCTTCGTGAGCGCGAGCATCCAGGACATCCTCGCGACCCATCTCGCCGAGGAGCGCACGCTCGAGGACCTGCCGAGCGCGCTCGCCGTGCAGATGAACGATACGCATCCGACGCTCGCGATCCCCGAGCTCATGCGCCTCCTGATCGATCAGTACGACATGACATGGTCGCAGGCCTGGGAAATCTGCAAGAGCGTATTCGGCTACACCAACCACACGCTGCTGCCGGAGGCGCTCGAGACCTGGCCCGTGAACTTCTTCGAGCGGTTCCTGCCGCGCCACCTCGAGATCATCTACCGGATCAACGAGGAGTTCCTGCTCGAAGTGGAGAAGCGCTTCAAGGGAGATGGCGCGGCGAAGACCACGCTGTCGATCATCGGCGAGTCGCACGGCCGGCGCGTGCGGATGGCGCATCTCGCGGTGGTGTGCTCGCACAAGGTGAACGGCGTCGCGAAGCTGCACAGCGACCTCATGAAGAAGACCATCTTCTCGGGGTTCGCGACGATGTTCCCCGACAAGTTCACGAACGTGACGAACGGCATCACCGTGCGACGCTGGCTCAAGCAGTCGAATCCGCGGCTGTCGCGCCTGCTCACGGAGCGCCTGGGCTCGGCATGGGAAAATGATCTCGAGGAGATCGAACGGCTGCGCTGGGCGGCGGACGACCCTAAGTTCCGCAGCCTGTTCCGCGACATCAAGCGCCAGAACAAGATCGCGCTCGCGGAGGAGGTGGACCGGCGCACCGGCATCGACGTGAGCGTGGACTCCATGTTCGACGTGCAGGTGAAGCGCATCCACGAGTACAAGCGCCAGCTGCTCAACATCCTGTACGTCATCACGCGGTACAACCGCATCAAGGCCCGGCCGGACGAGCCGTGGGTGCCGCGCACGGTGTTCTTCGCGGGCAAGGCCGCGCCCGGCTACGTGATGGCGAAGGCGATCATCCGGCTCATCAACAACGTGTCGATGACGATCAACCAGGACCCGGCGACGCAGCTGAAGCTGAAGTGCGTGTTCCTGCCGGACTACGACGTGTCGCTGGCGCAGACGATCATGCCGGCGGCGGATCTCTCGCAGCAGATCTCGACCGCGGGCATGGAGGCATCGGGCACGGGCAACATGAAGCTCGCGCTGAACGGCGCGCTGACCATCGGCACGCTGGACGGCGCCAACATCGAGATCAAGGACTCCGTGGGCGAGGACAACATCTTCATCTTCGGCATGACCGCCGATGAAGCCCAGCAGCGGCGCGCGGACGGGTACCGGCCGTCCGAGCTGGTGAAAGCCAATCCGGAGCTCGCGCAGACTCTCGAGCAGATCCGCAATGGCGCGTTTTCGGGTGGCGACGGCTACTCGCGCATGGTGGCCGACCGACTGACCTCGGACGGCGAGCCGTTCCTCGTGCTCGCGGACTTCGAGGCGTATTGTGCGGCCCAGGAGCGCGTGGACGCGCTCTACCGCACGCCGGAGGAATGGAGCCGAAAGGCCGTGCTGAACACGGTGGGGATGGGTCCGTTCTCGTCGGATCGCAGCGTGCGCGAGTACGCCGAGCGCATCTGGAACATCCGGTCGGTGATCTAAAAAGGGGTCAGACCTATTTTTCCGCTCACTACAACTCGTGCGGCAGGGCCTATGAAAAATAGGTCTGACCCCTTTTTCCATGCGTAACGGCAAGCTGTCCAAGGCCGAGATCGGCGCGCTGGTCAGCGCGACCCACCACGAGCCGCGCTCATTGCTCGGGTACCACGAGTTCGCGCGCCCGGAGAGCACGCCGCTCTGTGTCGTCCGTGTCCTCGAGCCGGGCGCCGAGTCGGTCGACGTCTTCTACGAAGACCAGCCGGACTCGTTTCACTCGCTGAAGAAGATCCACGACGCGGGTCTGTTCGAGGGCAGCATCCCCCATCGTCGTCCGGTCGTGCCCTACAAGCTGCGCGTCAGATTCCAGGGCGGCCACGAAACGACCAGGCACGACGCGTACTTTTTCTCGCACGAGCTGTCGGACTTCGACCTCTATCTATTCGGCCAGGGCCGGCACTACGGCCTCTATCACAAGTTCGGCGCGCATCCGCGCGTGCGCGATGGCGTCGCCGGCACGCACTTCGCCGTCTGGGCGCCGAACGCGAAGCGCGTGAGCGTGGTCGGCGACTTCAATCTCTGGGACGGGCGCAAGCACGCGATGCAGGCGCGCGGCGGTTCGGGCGTGTGGGAGCTGTTCGTGCCGGGCGTGGGCGAGGGCGCGACGTACAAGTACGAAATCCGCACGCAGAAGAGTCACATCCTGCTCAAGTCGGATCCGTTCGGCTTCCGGATGCAGCTGCGGCCGGAGACGGCTTCGATCGTCGCCTCGCTCGACGGCTACGCATGGAAAGACAGCGAGTGGATGGATCGACGCGCGAAGACGGACTGGCGCCGCGCGCCGATCAACGTCTACGAAGTGCACCTGTCGAGCTGGCGGCACGCGTGGGACCGGAAGCCGCCGTTCTACACCTGGCAGGAAGCCATCGATCACCTGATCCCTTATGTCGTCGACATGGGATACACGCACATCGAGCTCATGGGCGTCGCCGAGCATCCCTTCGACGGGTCGTGGGGCTACCAGGTGGTGGGCTACTACGCGCCGACCTCGCGTTACGGCAGCCCGAAAGACTTCATGGCGTTCGTCGACGCCTGCCACCAGGCCGGCATCGGCGTGTTGCTCGACTGGGTGCCCGCCCATTTCCCGAAGGACGCACACGGGCTCGCGGAGTTCGACGGCAGCGCGCTCTACGAACACGAAGACACGCGTCTCGGCGAGCACATGGACTGGGGCACGAAGATCTTCAACTTCGGCCGCCACGAGGTGAAGAACTTCCTCGTCGCGAACGCGCTGTACTGGATGGAGCGTTATCACGTCGACGGCGTGCGCGTGGATGCCGTCGCCTCGATGCTCTATCTCGATTACAGCCGCAAGGCGGGCGAGTGGGTTCCCAACCGCTACGGCGGCCGCGAGAACCTCGAGGCGCTCGACTTCCTGCGCGAGTTCAACACGGTGGCGCATGGCAATCACCCGGGCGTGCTCACCATCGCCGAAGAATCCACGGCGTTCCCCGGCGTCTCGCGCCCGGTGCACCTGGGCGGCGTCGGCTTCAGCTTCAAGTGGAACATGGGCTGGATGAACGACTCGCTGGTGTATTTCAGCAAGGATCCCGTCTACCGCCGGCACGACCACCACAAGATCACGTTCTCGTTCATGTACGCGTGGACCGAGAACTTCATCCTGCCGATCTCGCACGACGAGGTCGTCCACGGAAAGCGCGCGCTGCTCGACAAGATGCCGGGCGACGAGTGGCAGAAGCGGGCCAACTACCGCCTCTTCATGGGCTTCATGACGGCGCACCCTGGCAAGAAGCTCATTTTCATGGGCTGCGAGTTCGGCCAGTGGCACGAGTGGCGCGAGCAGGACCAGCTCGACTGGCCCGTGTTGAACAAGGCATCACACCGCGCACTCCAGGACATGAACCGGGAGCTCGCGCAGCTCTACAAGACCCTGCCGCAATTCCACGCCAGCGACTGCGACGCGGGCGGCTTCCGCTGGAGCGACCTGCACAATGCCGACGAGAGCGTGTTCGCCTTCCTGCGCCAGGAGCACGGCCATGCGCCGATCGTCTGCGTCTTCAACGCGACGCCGGTCTCGCGCGACGACTATTGGCTGGGCGTGCCGGATGCGGGTGAATACCATGTCGTCTTCGATTCGGATCATCCCCGCTTCGGCGGCTCCGGCTTCGCGGGGGCGGGCACGTACCACGCGTTCGAACACACGGTTCATGGCTTTCCCTACGCCTTGCGCGTCCGGTTGCCGCCTCTCGCGGCGGTCTTCCTGAGGCGTTCGTGAAGCCAGGCTCTCCCGACCAGCTCGGGGCGACGTTGATGGAGGAGGGGGTCAACTTCGCGGTGCGCTCCCGCGCCGCGACGCGCGTCGACGTCTGCCTGTTCGATTCCACCGGCAGGAATGAAACGGCGCGGCTCACGCTGCCCTCGAAGACGGGCGCCGTGCATCACGGTCTCGTCGAACCGGAACTCGCCCGGGCCGGCACCCTGTACGGGATCCGCGTGCACGGGGCCTACGACCCGCGCGAGGGGTATCGCTTCAACGCCAACAAACTACTGATCGACCCGTGGGCACGCGACATCGTCGGTGAACCGCGGTGGCATCCCTCGCTGCTCGGGTACGACCCGACCGACGCGGAAGGCCTCAAGCCGGATCTCAACGACAGCGCGGCCTGCATGCCGCGCGCGCGCGTCATCGACGGAGTCTTCGACTGGAACGGCGACCGTCAGCCTGCGGTCCCGTGGCGCGACACGCTGATCTACGAACTGCACGTGAAGGGTTTCACGCAGTTGCATCCGGCGGTGCCGCCGGAATGGCGCGGCAAATACCTCGCGCTGACCGTGCCCGCCGTGATCGAGCACCTGAAGTCGCTCGGCGTCACGGCCGTGGAGCTCATGCCCGTGCATTCGTTCACGAGCGAAGGTTTTCTGCACGAGCGCGGACTCACCAACTACTGGGGCTACAACTCGCTCGCGTGGTTCTCGCCGACGGATCGCTACGCCGTGAAGGACCCGGTGGTCGAGCTCAAGCAGGCGGTGAAGGCGCTGCACAAGGCCGGCATCGAGGTGATCCTCGACGTGGTCTACAACCACACCGCGGAAGGCAACGACCGCGGACCCACCCTTTCGTTCAAGGGCATCGACAACCGGGCTTACTACTTCCACCGCGCGAACGACCGCCGTTTCTACGACGACGTCACCGGCGTGGGCAATACCGTCGCCTGCGATCACCCGATCGTGCAGGCGGACATCATCGCGTCGTTGCGTTACTTCGCCGAAGAGTTCCGCATCGACGGCTTTCGCTTCGATCTCGCCACCGTGCTGGGCCGGGACCGCTCCGGCTTCAATTCCAACGCCGCGTTCTTCGCGCTGGTCGCCGCGGACCCTGTGCTCGCCTACGTGAAGCTCATCGCCGAGCCCTGGGACGTGGGCCTCGGCGGCTATCAGCTCGGCAATTTCCCGCCGGGCTGGTCGGAGTGGAACGACCGCTATCGCGACACGATGCGCTCGTTCTGGCACGGCGGGCGCCGCATGCTGGGCGGATTCGCGGAGCGCTTCGCGGGCTCGAGCGACCTGTTCCGCCGCAATGGCCGCAAGCCGACGGCGAGCATCAATTTCGTCGCCGCGCACGACGGATTCACGCTGCGCGACACCGTGTCGTACAACGAGAAGCACAACGAGGCCAACAAGGAAGAGAACCGCGACGGCCACTCGAACAACCACAGCTGGAACTGCGGCGTCGAGGGCCCGACGGACGACGCCGCCGTCGTCGCGCTGCGCCGGCGCCAGGTGCGCAACCTGCTGACGACGTTGTTCTTCGCGCAGGGCGTGCCGATGCTGCTCGCAGGCGACGAGCTCTACCGCACTCAGAAGGGCAACAACAACGCCTACTGCCAGGACAACGAGATCAGCTGGGTCGACTGGACCAGTCTCGACCTCGACGACTCGCTGCTGCAGTTCGTGCGCGGCCTCTCGGCATTGCGCCACGAACACCGCGAACTGCGCCGCGACACCTTCCTCAAGGGCGCGCTGCACACGCAGACGCGCGACATCTCCTGGTGGCACCCGGCAGGCCACGAGCTCTCCGACCAGGAATGGAACGACCCGGACCTGCGCGCCCTGGCCGTGGGTTTCGGTGGCAACGCGCAGCGGCCGGAACTCCTGCTGCTGCTGAATCCGACCGAGGCGGAGTGCGACTACCAGCTCCCGTCCGCGACCTCGAAGTGGGACGTCATCCTCGACACCGCGCACCCCATCGGGCTGTTCTCCGGATTGCGGCTGCCAGCGGGTCCCGTGAAGGTCGGTCCTTTCCAGACGCTGGCCCTGCAACGTGTCTCCTGACCTGGCTCCGCTCATCGAGCGTCTCGCGCGGGCGCGCGGCGTCGGCGACGCTTACCACACCTACAGGGGCGAGCTGCGGCAGTTCACGCTGACCACGAAGGCGGCGATCCTGCGCGCGATGCATTGCACGCTCGACGACGCGGCGGCCCTGCAGGCGCAGATCGAGGAATCCGAAGCCGCGCACCCGGTCGGCTTGCTGGGCGACGTCGTCGTCTCGCGCGTCAATGCGCGCTGGGCGCGCATCAACACGCCCGCCATCGAGCAGAACGCGCGGCTGCGGTGGCGCGTGGTGCTCGAGAAGGGCGGCGAACGCAGCGGCGAGGTGCGGGCCTGGGATCTGCCCGAGCGCGGTTCTTACCAGCAGCACGGCCGCTGGTTCGTGCTGCGCGATCTGCCGCTGCCGGAGCTGCCGCCCGGCTACCACCGCCTGCACGTGGATCTCGAACACGCGGGTGCGGAGAGCTGCGCGCTGGTGGTCGCGCCCGATCGCTGCCACGAGCCGGCCGACGTCGCGTCGCAGGGCAAGGTCTGGGGCATCGCGGTGCAGCTCTACGCGCTGCGCTCCGCGGACAACTGGGGCATCGGCGACTTCTCGGACCTCGCGGAACTCCTGCACTTCGCGTCGAAGGCCGGCGCGCGGTTCATCGGCATCAGTCCCGTGCACGCGCTGTTTCCGTCGGACCCCTCGCTGTATTCGCCTTACTCGGCCTCGAGCCGGCATGCGCTGAACGTCATGTTCATCGACGTGACGAACGTGCCGGAGGTCGTGTCGTCGCCGGACGCGCAATCGCTGCTGAAGACGGCCACCTTCAAGGCGCAGCTCGACCGTGTGCGCACGGCCACTCACATCGACTACACGGCGGTCGCGAATCTCAAACTACCGGTCCTCGAAGCGGCTTTCGGACGATTCCGCCAGGAACTGGCGAAGAACACGACGCGGGCCACCGCTTTCCGTGAGTTCCTGCGCGAGCGCGGCGAACCCATGCGCCTGCACACCCTCTTCGACACCCTCGACATGCATCTGCGACGCACGCTCGGCGTCGGCGCGGGCTGGCACAATTGGCCGACGGAGTATCACTCGCCGTCGGGCGCGGCAGTGAAAGCCTTCGCGACGCGGCACGCCGAACAGGTCGACTTCGCGGCCTACCTGCAGTGGATCGCCGCCGAGCAGCTGGGCGCGGTGCGCGCGCTCGCGAAGCAACTGAACCTCGGCATCGGCATTTACGGCGACTACGCGGTGGGCGTGAATGCGTCGGGCTCCGAGACCTGGTCAGACCAGACTCTCTACTGCATGGGCGCCGCCATCGGCGCGCCGCCCGACCCGCTGGGTGTCGCCGGGCAGGAGTGGGGTATTCCGCCGCAGGACCCGCGTGAACTGCGGCGCACGGCCTACGCGCCGTTCGCCGCGCTGGTGCGCGCGAGCATGCGCCACTGCGGCGCGCTGCGGCTCGATCACGTGATGGCGCTGTTCCGTCAGTGGTGGGTACCGCGCGGATTCAAGTCGGTGGACGGTGGTTACGTGCACTATCCGGTCGACGACCTGTTGGGAGTCGTCGCGCTCGAGAGCCATCGCAACCAGTGTCTCGTCGTCGGCGAGGATCTCGGGGTCGTACCCGACGAGATCCGCCGCGCGCTGCCGCAGTTCGGCGTCTATCACTACAAGGTCGTGATGTTCGAGCAGAAGGCCGGCGAGTTCGTCGCGCCCGCCGATTACACACGCCGCGCGCTCGCGACCGTCACCACGCACGACTTGCCGACGCTTCGTGGCTGGTGGACGGGTCACGACATCGCTCTGTGGGAGAAGCTCGGCTTCTACGCGGATTCGAGCGTCGGCGTGCAGGCGCGCGCGGAACGCGAGGAAGCGCGCCAGCGCCTGTTGCGCGCCCTGCGCCGGGAGATGCTCTGGGCGGAAGGGGAGGCCATCCCCACCTACACCGCGGAGTTCGGCCAGGCCGTGCACGTCTATCTGGCGCGGAGCGCCGCCGCGCTGGTCACCGTGCAGCTGGAAGACATGATCGGCATGCTCGAACCCGTGAACGTGCCGGGCACCAGCCACGAGTACTCGAACTGGACGCGCCGCATGACGGCCAGCACCGACGAGATTTTCGCGCGCGGCGATGTCCGGACGTTGTGCGCGGCGATGACCGCCGCGCGCGCCGGTTGAGTAAAGCTTGGCCTCGTGTAACACGTTCTAAGCCTGCCGCTCGGCAATCCCGGCTAACATTCGCGCATGCTCCAATCGCTCATCTATACCGCGCAGCGCGCGGGCGGCGCCATCATGGCGGTGTACGCCACTGATTTCTCCGTGCGCGACAAGGCCGATGCGTCACCGGTCACCGCGGCGGACGAGGCCGCCGAGAAGATCATCCTGGCGGACCTCGCGACGATCGCGCCCGACATCCCGATCGTTGCCGAGGAATCCGTGGCCGCCGGCAGGATTCCGAAAGTGGGCAGCCGCTTTTTCCTGGTCGATCCGCTCGACGGCACGCGCGAGTTCGTGAGCCACCGCGACGAATTCACCGTGAACATCGCGTTGATCGAAGACGGCAAGCCGGCTCTCGGTGTGGTTTTCGCGCCCGCGCGGCGCGAACTTTTCTGGGGCGATGTGCAGGCACGGAAGGCGGGGCGGCTGAATGCCGAGCCCGACGGCACGATGCCTTCGCTGGGCTCCGCCATCGCGGCGCGTTTGCCGCCGGCGAATGGACTCACCGCCGTCGCGTCGCGCTCGCATCGCACGCCCGAGACGGACGCCTTCCTGTCGCGCTACGAGATCGCCGAGTTCCGCTCCATCGGATCGTCGCTGAAGTTCTG